>JAGAKE010000028.1 GCA_017625775.1 Fibrobacteraceae bacterium | reverse complement strand
CTCCAAACCACTATCCGGTACTCCAATCACAATATCTGCATCCGCCGGATAGTTTTCTGCCAATATTTCTCCCGCACGTACGCGAGACTTCGATACGGAAACACCATCAATCACAGAATCCGGTCTTGCAAAATAGATATACTCAAATATACATGTCTTCCTCTTTTGCTTGTCACAATGCTCTTTCCTCGACTCTACTCCGTTCTCACTAAATGCCAGAATTTCACCGGGAAGTACATCTCTCACAAACTCTGCACCTACGGCAGTTAATGCACAGCTTTCTGATGCAATCACATAAGCACCATCCGACATTTGACCATAACATAACGGTCTGAAACCATATGGATCTCTTGCAGCAATCATTTTGGTAGCTGACATCAATATCAAGGAATACGCACCTTCTAAAGAATACATTGCATTACTTACTGCCTCCTCAATGCTTGGTGTCACAAGTCTTTCCCTGGTAACTACATAAGCAATGGTTTCTGTATCACTTGTTGTAAGAAAAATAGCACCGGACAATTCCAGCTTGTCTCGTAATTCAATAGCATTACTAAGATTTCCGTTGTGTGCTAATGCCATCTTTCCCTTCTGATGATTTACTTCAATCGGCTGACAGTTATTTCTTGTCGTTCCTCCTGTTGTACCATATCTGACATGTCCTACTGCCATATTACCGGCAGACAAATGAGCTAATGTGTCTTTTGAAAAAACTTCGCTGACAAGACCCAAATCTTTATAGGAGGAAAACACACCATCGTCATTTACAACAATACCGCAGCTTTCCTGTCCTCTGTGCTGCAGGGCATATAATCCATAATAAGCAATACCTGCAACATTTTCTCTTTTGGTACTCATCACTCCGAATACACCACATTCCTCATGTATAGCCATAAGCTCACATACTCCTATATACTCAAACTCAAATCTGTACTATTCAACTGTCACAGACTTTGCCAAATTCCTTGGTTTATCTATATCACAGCCTCGATTTAGCGCGATATAATATGCAAAAAGTTGTAATGGAATCACACCTAATACAGGCTGTAAAATCGCCTGTACCTCCGGTATCACAAACATCTCTGATGTCTGACTGCTTATTGTGTTTACCGTCTTATCAGTGGTCAATGCAATTACTTCTGCACCTCTGGATTTTACCTCCACAATGTTTGACAGTGATTTTTCAACCAACGGAGCATAGGTTGCCAGTGCAACAACCAATGTTCCTGGCTCTATCAGAGAAATGGTTCCATGCTTCAATTCTCCTGCCGCATAGGATTCCGAATGAATATATGAAATTTCCTTCAATTTCAAGGAGCCTTCCAAGCCTAATGCATAATCCAAATTGCGTCCAATATAAAACACACTATTATGGTTAAAATATCTGGAAGCTATTTTCTGATAATTATCCAGTTCATTCAGCACTTGTTTAATCTGTTCCGGAAGCCTCAAAAGACCTTCCACAATTGCATCGTACTCTTCCTGTCCAATCTGCTCCAGTTCTCTTGCAAGATAGACCCCCAGCATGATTAAAAGCACCATCTGTGTGGTATATGCCTTTGTGGTTGCTACCGCAATTTCCGGTCCTGCCCATGTATAAAGAACATAATCCGATTCTCTTGCGATAGAACTTCCCATAACATTTACAATAGAAAGAACTTTCGAACCTCTTCTCTTAGCCTCGCGTAGTGCCGCCAAAGAATCCAAGGTTTCTCCCGACTGGCTGATTACAATTACTAACGTAGATTCTCCAAGTAACGGTTCACTATATCTAAACTCCGAAGCTAGACACGCCTCCACTGGAATATGCAATAGTTTTTCTAAGGTATACTTTCCTACCATGCCGACATGATAGGCAGAACCACATGCAACAATATAAATTCTGGAGACATTTCGGATGAAGTCTCCCGTACCCTTTAATTCCTCCAGTACAATTTTTCCGTCTACTATCCTTGGAGATATGGTCTTACGGACTGCTTCCGGTTGTTCCATAATCTCCTTAAGCATAAAGTGTGCATATCCGCCTTTTTCTGCTGCTGTCACATCCCACTCAATGGCATGCTTCTCTTTTTCAAGCAGAGTTCTGTCGCTGTCATATATTTCCACCTTGCCTGCTGTAATAACAGCCACCTCATCATCTTCCATATATGTCACGGTTCTGGTATGTGAAAGAAGTGCGGTAACATCCGATGCAATATAATTTCCCTCTTCGCCATATCCAATGAGTAGTGGTGCATCTTTTCTCGCAGCCAGCATCTGTTCCGGATAGTCAGAACAGAGAATCCCCATAGCATAGGCACCTTTTATCCTATTTAGTACGGCATATACCGCATCCATCAGATTGGAATATTTCTTATAATAATATTCCAGTAACTGCACAATTACTTCCGTATCTGTATCCGAAGAAAATCTGATTCCTTTACGAATAAGAGAATTTTTAATTTCCAGATAGTTCTCTATAATTCCATTGTGAACCACTGCAATTTTCCCTTCCTGACCAACATGGGGATGTGCATTTACATCATTTGGCTCACCATGAGTAGCCCATCTGGTATGCCCAATTCCGATACCGCCGGACATTGGTTCTTCTGCCTCCAACAGTGTTCGCAAAACAGACAAACGCCCCTTACTCTTCTTTACCTGCAACTTACCATCCGTTGATACCACTGCAACACCTGCTGAATCATATCCTCTGTATTCCAGCCTTTCCAAACCATCTAATAAAACCTCTACGGCTTCTGTTTTTCCGGCAAATCCTATTATTCCGCACATACTCTTACTCCTTTAGTTCTTTGAACATTCTAATGCAGCCGAAATAAATCCCTTGAATAGTGGATGTGGCTGATTCGGACGACTTTTAAATTCAGGATGAAACTGTACACCTACAAAAAATGGGTGTTCTTCTATCTCTACAGTTTCTACCAATCTATTGTCCGGTGAGGTTCCGCTAATTACCAAACCTGCTTCCGTCAATTTCTCCCGATAATCATTATTAAATTCGTAGCGGTGACGGTGACGCTCTGAAATTATTTCTGCGTTATAGCACTTTTCCATTCTTGTTCCCTGCTTAATGCTGCACGGATAACTTCCAAGACGTAAAGTACCTCCTTTGTCAATCTCATCACTCTGCCCCGGCATAAAATCTATTACCTTATGGGTGCATTGCTCATCAAATTCTCCGGAATGTGCATCACTAAGCCCTAAAACATTTCTGGCAAATTCGATTACTGCAATCTGCATTCCAAGGCAAATACCAAAATAAGGAATTCTATTTTCACGAGCATATTTTGCAGCTAAAACCATTCCTTCTATACCACGATTTCCAAAGCCTCCCGGAACAATGATTCCATGTAATCCATGAAATACTTCTTTCACATTTTCCTTTGATATGTTTTCCGAATCAATCCAATGGATTTTCACAAAGGTATTCAACTCATACCCTGCGTGACTCATGGCTTCCGCCACAGACAGATATGCATCGTGCAGCTTCACATATTTACCTACTAATCCAATGTGAACCTCCTCTGAACGGTTTCTGATTCGCTCCAACATCTGTTCCCATTCGCTTAAATCCGGCTCTGCTGTCTCAATGCACAATTCTCTGCACACAACAGAGGAAAAATTAGATTTTTCCAGCATGAGTGGTGCTTCATAAAGATTTGGTAATGTTCTGTTTTCAATCACACAATCCGGCTTTACATTACAAAAAAGTGCTATTTTCTGAAAGATAGACTCTTCCAACGGCTTATCAGAACGTAAAACAATGATATTGGGATTAATACCCATTCCTCGCAGTTCCTTTACGGAATGCTGTGTCGGCTTAGACTTATGCTCCTCTGAACCACTTAAATACGGCACTAAGGTAACATGAATAAAGAGACTATTCTCTCTGCCTACCTCTAACGAAATTTGGCGCACCGCTTCTAAAAATGGCTGTGATTCAATATCTCCAATCGTTCCACCAATTTCCGTAATTACAACATCTGCATCCGTCTGTTTTCCAACACGGTACACAAACTCCTTAATCTCATTTGTAATATGTGGAATAACCTGTACTGTCGAGCCGAGATATTCACCTCTTCGTTCCTTATTCAAAACATTCCAGTAGACCTTTCCTGTAGTCAGATTTGAGTATTTGTTTAAATCCTCATCAATAAATCTTTCATAATGTCCCAAGTCCAAATCCGTTTCCG
>JAGAKE010000044.1 GCA_017625775.1 Fibrobacteraceae bacterium | reverse complement strand
TGCGGCTGGATCACCTCCTTTCTAAGGAGAAACGTTCTGAAAAAAGAACAAAATCCTAAGGTTAGTTCAAGGGAAGACATTGTTCAATTTTGAGGATACTGAAAAGTATCCATTAAAAAATGGGGGTATAGCTCAGCTGGGAGAGCACCTGCTTTGCAAGCAGGGGGTCAGGAGTTCGATCCTCCTTATCTCCATTAAATAAAAGGGCGCATAGCTCAGGTGGTTAGAGCGCACGCCTGATAAGCGTGAGGTCGATGGTTCGAATCCATTTGTGCCCACTAAGTTAAGAATAGAGATCAGAAGATAAGAGATTGTCTTTTGATATGTATTCTTAACGAATACAAAAAGCATCTTGAAAACTGAATAACAAATATATTAAGAAACTACGAGAAGTAACGACAAATTAAAAGAAATTTTTAATAAGTCGGGTACAAAAACTACAATCGAGCAAAAATTCTTTCAATACAAAAGGTAAAGCTAATAAGAGCATATGGAGAATGCCTTGGCATTGGGAGCCGAAGAAGGACGTGGTTAACTGCGAAAAGCTACGGGGAGTCGTAAGCAGACATTGATCCGTAGATGTCCGAATGGAGCAATCCGCATAAGAGAAGCTTATGCATCATGCGATGAATAAAATAGTCGTATGAGGGGAACCGCCTGAACTGAAACATCTAAGTAGGGCGAGGAAGAGAAATCAAACGAGATTTCGTAAGTAGTGGCGAGCGAAAGCGAAATAGGCCAAACCATGAGTAGCAATACACATGGGGTTGCGGACTGTATAATGAATTCTTGAGTTTTAGTTGAACTGCATGGGAAGGCAGACCGAAGAGTGTGAGAGTCACGTAAACGAAAAGATGAGAGATCAGACAGTATCCAGAGTACCGCCGGGCACGTGAAATCCGGTGGGAAGCCGGGGGGACCACCCTCCAAGCCTAAATACTACCCAATGACCGATAGCGAAGAGTACTGTGAAGGAAAGGTGAAAAGAACCCCGGGAGGGGAGTGAAAAAG
This sequence comes from Fibrobacteraceae bacterium, assembly GCA_017625775.1. Lineage (GTDB taxonomy): Bacteria > Fibrobacterota > Fibrobacteria > Fibrobacterales > Fibrobacteraceae > UBA1765. The sequence goes on along the minus strand of JAGAKE010000044.1, from coordinate 923 downwards.
AACCTGAAACCATATGCTTACAAGCACATAGAGCACGTCAAAGTGTGATATGGTACCTATTGTAGAATGGTCCGGCGAGTTATCCTATTAAGCAAGGTTAAGGACTTAAGGTCTGTAGCCGAAGCGAGAGCGAGTCTTAACAGGGCGTTAAGTTTAATGGGATAGACCCGAAACCGAGTGACCTAGCCATGTCCAGGCTGAAGTGGAGGTAAAACTCCATGGAGGGCCGAACCGACCCCCGTTGAAAAGGTGGCGGATGAGGTGTGGCTAGCGGAGAAATTCCAATCGAACTCGGATATAGCTGGTTCTCCTCGAAATAGCTTTAGGGCTAGCGTTACAAGTGATTATCGGAGGTAAAGCACTGAATGGGCTAGGGGTCGAGAGATTACTGAACCCTATCAAACTAAGAATGCCGAATAATTGAATTGTAGCAGTCAGACTGTGTGAGATAAGTCTCATAGTCAAAAGGGAAAGAGCCCAGACCCACAGCTAAGGTCCCCAAATAGGTTTAAGTGGAAAAGGATGTGGGGTTGCCCAGACAACCAGGATGTTGGCTTAGAAGCAGCCACTCATTAAAAGAGTGCGTAATAGCTCACTGGTCGAGTGACCCTGCGCCGAAAATTCAACGGGGCTAAAATCTATACCGAAGCTTGGGATTGGTACGTAAGTATCAGTGGTAGAGGAGCGTCGTATAAGGGGAGAAGTCATAGCGAAAGCGATGGTGGACTTTATACGAGTGAGAATGCCGGAATGAGTAGCGAGAATTATGTGAGAATCATAATGGCCGAAAGTCTGAGGTTTTAGGAGGAAGGTTCGTCCGCTCCTAGTAAGCCGGGAGCTAAGGTGAGGCGGAAACGCGTAGCCGATGCACATACGGTAGAAATTCCGTAGCCTCCGAAATATTTAAGCACAAGGACACTTTT
>JAGAKE010000023.1 GCA_017625775.1 Fibrobacteraceae bacterium | reverse complement strand
ACACTTGCTTTGAGTGTGAAATTTATTAAGCAAAATAAATAACAATGGTACATCTATGTATAAAAAAAGAACCTTGTCTCTATTAAGAAACAAGGTTCTGCTGAGCTAAGAAGGACTCGAACCTTCGACCCACGCCTTAAAAGGGCGTTGCTCTACCAACTGAGCTATTAGCCCGACGCACCAATATTAGCAAACCTTTTCAATTTTGTAAATTGTATTTATGAAAAATTTTCATTTTTTTTCAAAAATATTTCTTTTTTTACTGTTGATAGTGAATTTTTCTTATTCCTACTTCAAAAAAAATGAAGCTGGACAGGAAGTTTTTTCATTTGTTGCCTTATTTCAAAGCCCAAGGAATACTGCTTTAGAGCATGCAAACGCAGCAGAACCTTCTAACGACCCTGGAATTTCGTTTTTAAATCCGGCCGCACTACGGGTGCCAGAAGGGGAAAAAAATAATGTCGCATTCTATTGGAATACTGGTGATCTTGCTGAAAATCAGGGTGTTATCACTTATGTCAGAGCATTAAACACAATGATCGTACAAGCAACTTATGGTTGGATAGCTTATGGTGATATAGATGAATTTGATGAAAATGCAGAAGAAACGGGAAAAACTCATTCTCCTTTAAGTTCTTTATTTGCTTTATCGGCGTCCATTCCATTTCGTCATATACAAGTTGGAGTTACAACTAAATTAATTACAGATAAATTAACGGATGATTCCGAAGATCAAGTAGCATTAGGTTTAGCTTTTGATTGGGGAATATCTTGGATTTCTGAAAATGAACGTTATGGTCTTACATTAAGCGCTAGAGACTTTGGAACAATGATTCGTGATTATTCAGACGACGGAGAATTATCTTCATACGCAATGAGTCAGACTTTTGCTTTGGCAGCTTTTTTTAAACCGAGGCCACTACCCCGCCTTTCTCTCTATTTAGAATCAACGTTCCCGCGTTATAGCCAATCTGCACTCCGATTAGCAGCTGAATATGCTTTGAGTTCACATTTCTATCTACGTGGTGGTTTTTCAAGAACCTGGCTTGATCTGAGTAGAGATTTTAAAGAGTTATTCGCTTCTGCAGAAAGACCAGACGAAGCAAATGAAATTAGATTATTCAGTTTAGGTATAGGTTATCTCTACTCAAATTTCGGCCTAGATTATTCTTTCTCTTATCTAACCCAAGGAATGGGATTAGAACATAGAGTTGGAATTCGATTTGCGTTTTAGAATTTGATTCTCTAGGAAGAAACACTCATTTCTTTTGCTAGGTTTTCTAGTTCTTTTTCAGTGGTTTCATTTAAAGTTGAAAGAATAGTCACTGTTTTTTCTGCTAGTGAAATATTTTTCATTTCAGTTATAATTTCTTGCATTTTTTTTGCCGCAACTGGAGCCCAAGAACCATTTTCTACCAACCCAATTTTTCGGTTACAATAATTTTTCGCTTTTAAATGATGAAGGAATGATTCCATAACTGGAAATAAGCCAGCATCGTATGTAGGAGCCATTAAAATCATTCGATCATACCGGAAAGCGTCTTCAATGACTTCAGCCATATCACTTCTAGCTAAATCAGAAAGAACAATTTTTTCAACGCCAGCTTGTTTTAATTTTTCTTCTAAAAAGAGTGCCGCTTTTTTAGTGTTTCCGTAAATAGAAGCAAAAGCAATTAAGACGCCAGAATCTTCTGGAGCATAATTACTCCAGGTTATGTATTTACCGATATAATAATCAAGATTTTCTGTTAATACAGGACCATGCAATGGACAAATTTTTTCAATAGAAAATGATGATAATTTTTTTAATACGTTTTGTACAGGCGTTCCATATTTTCCGACGATATTGAAATAGTAACGTCTTGCTTCACAAGCCCAATCATCTGGACTGGCATCATAAACACCAAATTTTCCAAAGGCATCGGCAGAGAAAAGAATTTTTTCTGAAGATTCATAAGTGAATATCACTTCAGGCCAGTGAATCATGGGAGCGTTTATAAATTGTAAAACATGATTTCCCAGCTCAATTTTTTCACCTTCTTTAACTGCTTGCTTGTTGATTTTCTCTGCTTCCGGAAAGAATTGCGGCAACATAGCTATTGCTTTTGTAGAAGCAACAATTGTAGAGTTTGGATATTTTTGAATAAACGCTAAAATACCTCCAGAATGGTCCGGTTCAAGGTGTTGGATAACTAAATAATCTGGATTGCGGCCATTCAATGTTTTATCGAGATTTTCTAGCCATTCATTTGCTTTTCTTGCATCTACTGCATCCATCACTGCAATTTTTTCGTCTAAAATTACATAGGAATTGTATGCCATTCCTTCTGGAACAATGTATTGACCTTCAAAGAGATCAATGTCTGTATCGTCAACACCGATGTACTTGATAGAATCACTAAAATTTTTCATAAAAGTCCTTTGATTTAAAACAATCTTTAAATTAACAATGCAATATGGCTTTTGTGTCTTCATATAATTTTTGAGCAGCATTAGCCGCATCAGAGAAATTATATTCATCGATCCACAAAGAAATTTGTTGTAAAATATTGGTAGTATTTTTAGGGAATAAGTAATGACTAATGCTTTCTAAATTTTGTCTGCATTTTGTAGAAGAACAATTTTCAATATTTGGAATTAATTCTTCTAACATTTTTACCAATTTTTGATGAGCTTCAGGAGAAATTTTCTTTGAAACATTGACCTGCTGTATTTTGTTTTGCTGTTCAGTCACAATCGGAGAAAGTATTTCAATCAATTCAGCGACAGCAAATGCATAATTCATAACTTCATTTTTCTCTAAAATGCCTTCTGTTTCAAGTTTATTACCTTGATTATAAAGCTTTTCAGAACCAATGGTTCCAACAATTCCTTTTACTGTATGAATACCACGCAATAATTTTTTTCGATTATTCGATTTGAGATAATCGTCAAAATCAGCAACTATTGTTGAATAACCATTGATAAATGATTTTAAGATCTTTAGATAAATTCGAACGTTTTTACTTGCTCGAGTAAAACCAGCTCCAGCATTAAAATCTTCAATATGAGCAAAATTCTTTAAGAAATCTAATTCTTCTGGATTATTGATTTCAATTTCCTGTTCCTTATGTTGTTGAACAATCGGTAAAAATTCTGCTAATTTTTCAAACATTTTTTGTGGTTCAATAGGCTTTGTAATATAAGCATTCATGCCGCATGCAAGACATCTGTCAATTTCTTCTTTCATTGCTGATGCGCTCATGGCTACAATAGGAATATTACGAAAATAATCTAAAGGTATTTCTCTTATTTTCTTTGTAGTAGAAATACCATCTAAAATAGGCATTTGAATATCCATCAATACTAAATCATAATGGTCTTTTTGTAAAGCGCGTAAAGCTTCCTGACCATTGTTTGCAATGACGATAGTCAAACCAGCATTCGTTAACAAGTAATCTGCTAATTCTTGGTTTCCTGCATCATCTTCAACAAGCAATACGGTTGCTTTTTTGAAAATGATTTTTTTCTGTTGAGGAGCTGAAACAATTTCATTTGTTTCTTCGCCCCACGCTACTTGTAAAGCGTGATTTAAATTAACTAAATGAACGGGTTTGGGTAAACATTCGTGGAATCCATTTTCAAGAGCATTTAAGCGATCTTCTTCTTGAATGTTAAAGGAATGCATTAAAATTCGGAATTGGGGTAAGAAAGATGCGTTTTCTGGTTTATTACACCATGAAACAATATCCATTCCTTTAAACTGATGAGAAACAAGCATAAGAAGGAAAGGATTCCCTGCTTTTTTTGCTTCCTGACAAGCTGCTTTTGCCGTTGAAAGTGAGGCGAATGTTCTGACTTCAAAACCAATAAATTCAAGGTAAGAGCGTAATACTCTGTGAATGGTTGGGCTTGAATCTAAAATCAATGCGGTTGGCGAAGAACCATAAATTTCTGAAGAAACAGGAACTGGCTCACTATGTGGAGGCATATCAAAAGTTAAAGTAAAGAAGAACGTTGTGCCTTCATTCCACTTACTTTCTACTTGAATTTGACCGCCCATAAGTTCAACAAAAGATTTTGCAATAGTAAGTCCAAGCCCAGAACCACCATATTTTCTTGTAGTAGAGCCATCTGCTTGCGAGAATGTTTGGAACAAACGCCCTAATTGTTCTTTTGTCATGCCAATGCCAGTATCTTCAACAGAGAACAAAATGGTTACTTTGTCATTTGCAATTGATTTACAACGTAGAGAAAGCGTGATTTCACCATTTTCTGTGAATTTGGTTGCATTGTTTACTAAGTTCGTTAAAATTTGTGATAAGCGAAGCGGGTCGCCTAAAATCATTTGTGGTAATTTAGGGTCGATATCTAATACGAGTTCTATAGGTCTGTTTTCAAGGCGGACAACAGCTAAAGCCGTTACTTCATCTATAACAGAATATAAATTCAATGGAATAATTTCTAGCTCTTGTTTTTTAGCTTCAATTTTAGAAAGATCAAGAATGTCATTAATTAAACGAATCAAGTTTTTCGCGGCGGTACTAATTCTATTCACAAATTCACGCTGACGATTAGAAAGTTCTGTTTCAGAAATAAGATGAGACATTCCAATAATTGCATTCATTGGAGTTCTGATTTCATGACTCATATTAGCCAAGAATTCACTCTTTGATTTTGTAGCTCTTTCTGCTTCTTCTTGAGCAAGAACCACTTCTGAAATATCAAACAAGAGGAGAATATAGCCTACGACGCTATCTCTAGTTTTTTGAGTTACTGCTTCCCCACGACACCACAAACCTTCCGATTCATTGCTTGGAGCAATGTAGAAATTATCAGTCCAAAATGATGAGTCCGCAAAAGCATCTGAAACTTTGTTTAATATATCAGAGGGTAAGTTGTATTTTTCTAAATCTAAAAGCGATATTTGATTATTTTCAGCATTCTTTTTGTCAATATTAAAATAATCCTCGGCTCTTTTGGAGAGGTACTGAAGATTTTGACGTTTGTCAAAAATGAAAATCATTGAATTAGAAGATGAAAGCAAAGTATCTAATATAGACGTTTTCCAAACATCAGATGTTTCATCAAAAATTCGGAACAAATAGCGTAATTCACCAGAATCATCTACAAGGGATTGAACGGAAATAATCCACCAAAAACTTTCACCAGCTCCATTTTTTACATGCAAGGAAATTCTTGTGTCATCATCTGTAATGTTTTGCCCAAGTGATTTAACTTTTTGTAAAAATTGTCTTAAATCGGGGTTTGAAATAAGTTCCCAAAGTTTTGAGCCTTGATAATAATCTTCTGCAAAAAAGAAATCGATAATGGAATTACTGGCATGTAAAATATTAAAATCTAAGTCTGTTAAAATCATTGGAGAATCTGGCGATTTTAAAATAGCATCAAAGATGGAATTCGTTTTAATGGAATCGTCTAGTTCTTTACCAACTATATGATTGAAAAGCAATTTGGTTAAGAGAATAATTAAAGCAAATAAAATAATCAAACTAATAATACTTGCTGTTACTAAACCCGAAAATTGACTTTTGCCAAGTCCTTGAACTTTTGTATCAGGTAAAAAATGAACTAACTGAAATGGATATTTTTGAATTGTACAAGTAAAAACAGCAAAGGGCGTTCCATTTTCATCAGTAATTTCTTCTACTCGAGAGGAAATTGTTTTGATGGTATCTGTTCCGATAGCTTCTTTGGTAATTTTTAAAAGATGAGCAATACTATCAGTTGAGATAGTTCCCATATTTGTTTCATAAGGAAAATGAGTTAAAATCACATTATCTTTTATAATAGCTGTAATGCCGCCGAATTCTCTGGAAATGCCTGCAATTAAATGTCTGAACGCATCTAAATCCATATCTACGGCAAAAACTCCCTGAGGGTTTTTGCTCGTATTTAACCAGATCGGTTGAGATATAGTTAAAGCGTTTTTATTGTCTGATTTTAAAATACGTTTAGGGCCAGTAAAAACATGATTTTGATGTTTCAGGGCTTCAGCAAACCAAGGCAGTGAATTTAAATTGGACTGTTTTTGTTGGGAAGAAGTATTTCGACTAATGCTAACATAATGATCGTTTGTAGAACCATAATACACATTTAAAAAATTTTGCTTCATAATAAAATCAGAACGAAGCAATGTTTTTAGGGCAAATGGGTTTTTAGATTGTTGGATTTTTCTGCGCATTTCCTGGAAAGTAAAAATATTGTTATCCAGGGTGCTTGTGATTTCAGTAGAAGATTGTTCTAGAGATTTTTTGCAATTGTCATAAATACTATCAATAATGAAAGAACGCCCAATTACGAGCATTGAGGCTAAAAACGCTGCCGCAAAAAGAACAAGAGGCAATATAAAAGCAAGCGTTATACGACGACGAAGAGTCTCTCTAGAACCATTGGAGAGCATATTATTGTTCCGAACTTTCGAATTTCATATACATTTCAGGCAATTCGTCAGCAAACGTCAGAAAAGCATCAACAACGTCTGGATCAAAATGAGAGCCTTTTTCTTTTATGATAATGCTCATCGCTTCTTCGTGAGATTGTGCTTTTTTATAAATTCTCGGAGAAACTAGAGCGTCATAAACATCGGCTACAGCCATTAGGCGCGCAGAAACGGGAATTTCTTCACCCTTTAAATGTTTCGGATAACCAGAACCGTCCCAACGTTCATGATGAGCTACCGCTAAATTAGCTGCAATTTGAACCATCCGACGAGCATCGACCATGTTGTCATCGTCTCGTAAATCGGCTGTAGTTTGTTGCAAAACTTCATAACCGAGTAATGTATGTTTTTGCATCATAGCCATTTCTTGATCGGTTAATCGATCTGGCTTTCTTAAAATATCGTCTTGAATACCGACTTTTCCAATATCGTGCAAAGGAGCTGCTGTCGCATAAAAATCAATAATTTCCGGTGAAGAAAAATCTTCTTTAAATTTTGGATTTTTGCTTAAAACTTCTGCTAATCGTTGCACAATCATTTGAGTGCGTCTAATGTGACCACCAGTTTCGTTATCTCTATATTCTGCAAGAGCCGCCAAACTTGTTAGCATAACTTTTAGAGTTTGACGTAACGATTGTGTTTTATTTACAACTTGAGTATTCAAAGAATCTCGATGTTTTTTAAAATAAAGTTGATTTTGAACTCTAAGAAGAACTAGTTTAGGAGAAAATGGCTTTGTAATGTAATCTACGGCTCCGAGGGATAACCCTTCCTCTTCACTACTTGAATCCGATTTTGCAGTTAAAAATATAACAGGCAAATCTTCACTTTCTTTCATTTTTTTTATGTGGCGAAGAGTTTCATAGCCGTCCATTTCTGGCATCATTACATCGAGCAGCACCAAATCAGGTTTTATTTTTTGGACCAATTCAATTGCTTTTTTGCCATTTAATGCGACGAAAATATCGTAATCCTTTGAAAGGATTCCTTCAAGGACTTCAATATTTGTTTTGGTATCATCAACTACTAAAATTTTGGGTCGTGTATACAACATATTTGAAAACTAATATTTTTAATTCTAAATGGGCAAAAAAAAATTATTTCGCTAAAATTAACTAAAAATTCAATAAATTTTCGTGGTTTTCTCACTTCCGTTTAATCACATATTTTTTTTACTTTTTAAGATTTTCAAAAGAGCGAAATTATTAAAAATTGCTAAATTTTCGCATATTCTAATTCATAGAATTAAATTCAACCTAGGAATTTCCATTGGCTGGAGAAAATCGAAATATTCATAACGCCTTGCGACAAGTTCACCACAATTTGTCCACTTTTTCGCTCAATGGCTTTTCCATTAGTGGTTTATCGACTTATTTACAAGCGCCCGAACTTGATTTTATGGTCGATATGGGAGAGTGTCCTTTATCTGCCGTTCCTATTAATCATGTTTTTTTAACACATGCACATGGCGATCATGCTCGTTGTTTAATGAGGCATCATAGTTTAAGAAAAATGACTGGTATTGCAAAAGATGCCGTTTATTACATTCCAGAAAATATTGTTGAAAATGCAAAAGCATGGATAAAAGCAGAAGCTTTTTTTGAAAATGTGCCAGAATACAAGTTTCGTTACCCAGAAATTAAATCTCTTGCTCCGAACCAAAGAATTCATTTGGCGTATCGTAAAGATTTAGCGATAGAAGGATTTCCTGTAGAACATTCCATTCCGACTATGGGGTGTACTCTTTTTCGCTATAAAAAAAAGCTAAAAAAAGAACTTCTTAACGCCACTCCAGAGGAATTGATTGCCAAACGAGCTTCAGGTGAAGAAATTACAATTGATTTATATGAACCATTGATTTCTTTCATGGGTGATTGCAAAACAGAAAGTTTGCTAAAAAAGCCTGAAATTTTTGACTCTGAAGTTTTAGTCATTGAATGTACTTTTTTAGATAATGACGATGAATCAATGGCTAAACTCAAATCTCATTCGCACTTAAATGAAATTGTTCGTGTGTTAGAGTCTATTGGCGATTCTGCTAAATGTAAAACAATCATTTTAAATCATTTTTCTATGAAATATTCAGAAAAACATATTCTTTCGACTGTAGAAAAGAAAATTCCTGCGGCATGGAAAGAAAAAGTGAAGGTATTCTTATGACTTTAGAAAATACAATTCCAGAATTTTATAGAGATCTTACAGCCGATAATTCTTTGAAAGGCTTGTGGCATTTTACTCATCGTCGTTCAGAAAGCGAACCTAAAAAACCAGCTAGAACAGAAAACGGACTTCCCCATCAAGTAGCTTTAGACTGGAAAGAAATTTTTCCTGAACATCAAGGAAAAATTGAAATAGAAATTGGTTCCGGACGAGGCGCTTTTCTTGCTGAATATGGAAATCGACACCCAGAATCATTTATTCTTGGTAGTGAGTGGGATTACACCTGGGCTGCATTTGCTATGAGAAAAATTCTTAAGAATACTTTAGGAAATACAGCCATGCTTCGTGGAGATATTTTTTATTTCTTAAGAGACCGAGTTCCAGATTCTTCTGTTGATGCTTTTCACATGTATTTTCCTGACCCATGGCCTAAAGAACGTCATCATAAAAATCGCTTACTTCGACCAGAATTTTTAAAAGAAGTGGCTCGAACTTTAAAACCCGGAAAAAGAAATTTCTATTGGGGAACAGACCACAAGGAATACAATGAATGGGCATTGGAATATTTTGATGCTTTTCCTGGATGCGTGGTAACTCAACGAAATGTAGCAGAACCAACTGAAGGAATTATGACTGGTTTTGAAGTAAAATACAGAAAAGAAGGTCGGCCGATTTATCGTAGTGTTATTGTTTTTGAAAAGTAATTTTTATGCTTAAAGAAATTTCCATTCAAAACTTTACTTTAATTTCAGAAGCAAGTATATCTTTTGCTCATGGTTTTACGGCAATTACAGGTGAAACAGGAGCAGGAAAATCAGTGTTGCTTAAAGCCTTACGAATAGTTTGCGGTGAAAAAACTTCTAGTGCAGTTGTTCGTTCAGGAAGAGAGAAAGCAATTATTGAAGCGACTTTTGACATTTCAAAAAATGCAAAAGTTCAAAAAATCCTTCAGGAACTAGAAATAGATTTTGATGAAGAATTAGTTGTTCAAAGAGAAATAAATATTTCTGGAAAAAGTCGTTCGCGCGTAAATGGCGTTCTTATTCCTATTTCAAACCTTCAAGCACTTGGTGATGAATTACTTCAATTACATGGGCAAAGCGAACAGTTAATGCTTCGAGATACAAAAACTCACACGCAAATGTTAGATGCTTTTTGCGAAAACGAGTTGTTGCTTGATTCATACACAAAAGCTTATCGCGAATGGTTGAATGTTTCAAAAGAAATTCAAGAGGCTAAAAAACAAGCAGAACGCCTTGCCGCAGAAAAAGACTTTATCAAATTTCAATACGATGAATTAGAAGAAGCTTCTTTGCGTCTTGGAGAAGAAAACGAACTTGAAGAAAAAACTGCAAATGCTGCTACAGGAGAAACCGAACGTCATTTTTTAGAAGAACTTTCAGATTTAACAGATGGCGAAAACGGTCTTCTAGATAAATTACGAATGTTAGAATTTAAACTTCGTCATATTTCTTCTAAAGTTCCAAAATATGTTTCTTGGCATGAACAAGTTATAGAATCTTCAGTGCCTTTAGAAAATATAATTCGTGAATTATCTAGATTAGCTCCAGAAACATCTATTTCAGAAGCCGAATTGAATAAAATCAATGCTAGACTAGCTAAAATTCAAAGGTTAAAACGGAAATACAAAACAGATGAAGCTGGATTAATTGCTCTTTGCGAAAAAAGAAAAAACGAATTAAGTAGTCTTGAAAATTTTGATTCAGATTTAGCTGAACTTGAAAAGAAATGGAATCGTGCAAAATTGTTAGTTGAACAAAAAGCTAAAGAACTTTCTGAAATAAGAAAGTCTAAAGCATTGATTCTTGATGCTGCCGTAGAATCTGAATTAAAAAATTTAGGAATGGCTAGCGCTAAATTCAAAACGTCTTTTACCGAAACAGAACCAACTCCTTTTGGAATGGATAAAATTGAATTTTTGTTGGCTCCAAATACGGGAGAAGGTGAAAGAAGTCTTCAAAAAGCTGTTTCTGGCGGTGAACTTTCGCGAGTTCTTTTAGCGTTTAAAACAGTTACCGCAAATTCTGATTCTACTCCGCTTTTAATTTTTGATGAAGTTGATTCTGGAATTAGTGGAGAAATTGGAAATAAAATTGGAAATGCTCTACGTAAATTAGGAAAAAACCACCAGGTTTTAACGATTACACACTTGCATCAAGTGGCTTGTAGAGCAAATTCTCAATTAGCGGTCAAAAAACATGAAGAAAACGGCAGAACTTTTACAGAATTTTTAACATTAGATAAAGAAAATCGTATTTTTGAGATTGTGCGTATGTTAGGAGAAACTTCTTCTGAAACAGCGAAAGAACATGCGGCTCAATTATTGGAGGCTGAATATGAATGAAAATGAATCAGCGGCCCTACGTTTCCGTGGACGAGTTTGGAATATTGTACAATTTTTGCTTTTAATTGCAACAATTTGTTTTATTTGGACTGGAATGCTACGAACGGCAACAGCGTGTACGCTTTGCGTGTTAATTATTGGTTGGATAAAACTTTATAAATTGAAAACTCAAGAAATTGAAAAACCTTATTATCGTCTTTGGCTAAACTTTGTTGATGGACTTCTTTCTGTTTCTGTTCTAGGAAGCATTTTCTTGTATGATAAAGTAAAAAATAACGATGTAGAAATTCTTTTAGGAGTCGGTTCTATAGTTCTTTTTCTTCGGTTGTTGGCGCATACTATATTCTCTTTAGCTATTCTTCGAGAGGGAAAAACTTTAGTTCGTCGTGGAAATTGGGGAAAATTAGCGAATTTATCGATTATAATTACGATGGGCGTTTATCTGCTGGGGGTTGAACATTACAAACAAGTTTGTATGGTTTCTTCTCTTTTACTGATGGGAGCCGCAAGCATTGCCTTTTTGTACTGGTATTATCGAGATGTAGAACATAGAAAACCACTTTCTATAGCAAGTCAGATTACTATGAGTCGAATCATTTTGACCCCGTTTTTCTTGTGGATTTTCTTTTATGATGGAGATTTAAATTATTCAAATAATACTTTTGCATTAAAGCTAATTGCCTTATTAATGGTTCTTGGGTTTATGCTAACTGATTTTTTAGATGGATATTTAGCAAGAAAAATGGGTGAAGTGAGCACATTAGGAAAATATCTTGATCCATTTTCAGATAAAATTTCAAATATGACCATTTTCTTAAGTTTTATTGCTACTGGATATGCGCCAGTGTGGATGGTTGCATTAATTTATTTCCGAGAAGCAAGTGTTGAAACACTAAGAACGTTAGCTGCTGCAGAAAATGTTATCATGCCGGCAAGGCGAAGCGGAAAATGGAAAACAGCACTGCAAGGTATTGGTATTGTAACTATTTTAACTGGAGCTCTTGATCCTATTCAAAAGGCAATTCCTGCATTAGCAGAATCTTGGGCTACAATTCCTCCAATTATCATGGGAGTTATTACAGCAATTACCATTTTAAGCGGAGTGGATTATTTCTTATCTTCAAAACATATTCTAAAAAAATATGTCTAATTTGATATTATGCAAGAAAAAATTTGGACACCTCATTTTCTCTTAATCTGTATTACAAACTTTCTTCTGTTTTTTGCTTTCTATGCCCTTCTTCCGATACTTCCAGAATATTTATTGAATAATTTCAAAGCTGGAAGTACGGCTGTAGGAATAACTCTTTCTCTTTATGCTGTTGGGGCGCTTTTATGCAGGCCATTTGCCGGTTATCTTGTTGATTCAATTCCTAGAAAAAAATTATACATCATAACATATTTTATTTTCGCCATAATGTTTTGTGGGTATATCTTCGCAGGAAGTATCGCTCTCATTGCTTTAGTTCGCTTTTTACATGGACTTTCTTTTGGAATAGTCAGTACCTCAGGAAATACGGTAGCAATTGATGTACTTCCTTCTAAACGCCGAGGCGAGGGAATTGGTTATTTTGGAGTAACAACTAATCTAGCCTTTGCTTTAGGGCCTATGTTTGGCGTTCTTTTTAAAGATTATTTTGGTACAGAAATTTTATTCCGAGCTTCTTTAGGGATTGGAATTTTTGGCTTACTTCTTTTAGCGTTTTTACGCGTTCCTCTAAAAATTCCTGCCAAAAAAAATACTGGTATTTCATTAGACCGTTTTTTCTTAATAAATGCTGTGCCACAATTTATCATTATAATTTTTGTCGGTTTGGCTTATGGTCCTGTAATTAATTATATGAATCTTTATGCGGAAGAAATTCATTTAAATGCAAGTACAGGATACTTTTATGCTTTAATTGCTGTTGGAATGATTGCAAGCCGATTAATTACAAGTCGATACGTTGATAAAGGATATTTGTTGCTTTGTATAAAAATTGGATTTGCGATTTTGTGTGTAACTTATGCCGCATTTTCTTTGTTCCATAATATTTTTGTCTTTTTTGGAACGGCGTTATTTGTTGGAATCGCTCATGGATTTTTATGTCCTGGATACCAAACAATGTTTGTGAATATGGCTAGGCATGATCAAAGAGGAACAGCTTCAAGTACCTATTTGTCAGGTTGGGATTTAGGAATTGGAATTGGCGTTTTATTCGGCGGAATTGTGGCTGAAATTTCTAATTATGCCACTGTTTTCTTTATGGCGGCAATTGCTGTTTTATTCGGTTTTCTTTTATTCTTATTTGTCGGAGATTCTCATTACAGAAAAAATCGACTAGAAGGAAGTGTTTAAATTTTATTCCGGAATTATAATGTTTTTCGGGCGAAAAGTTCTTCTATGAATTGGAGAAAATCCGTATTTTTCCAAAGCTTCAAGATGTTTTTTCGTTCCATAACCTGCATTTTTTGCAAAATCATAAACAGGAAATTTTTCACTCATTTCTTCCATAAGGCGGTCTCTATAAACTTTTGCAAGTATTGAGGCTGCTGAAATTGAAGCAATTTTTCCATCGCCTTTAATGATAGGTATTTGAATTTCTGGAGGAACTTCTCGAATAAAAAGATTTCCATCTACGGCGATTAAAAAATTTTCATTTGAAAATATTTCCCCTTTACATTCAATAGGCAATTCAGGATTTGTATGAGGAAGTCCTTGAATTCCAATAGCGGAAAGCGCTCGACGCATAGCTAAAAAATTTGCCTCAAGAATATTGGTGGAATCAATTTCTTGAACACTAGCGCTTGCGATTGCATAACAAGAACAAGCTTCTTTCACGCTTTCAAAAATAAATTCTCTTTTTTTCTTAGAAATTTTTTTTGAATCATTTAAAAAATCACCATTAAAAGATTCATCTAAAATAGCAGCACAAGCTACAACAGGCCCTGCCAAAGGACCGCGACCTACTTCATCTACTCCGATAATCACTTTAGCATTACAAAAATTCTTAAGTGATTTTTCGCCGTCAATTGGAGAATTTATACCATTCAAAAAGTCTAGTTGTTTTAGTTTCATAGAATTAATTTTAAAGTTTTAGCATAATCTAAAACGGTTTTCCAATATAGACGATGTTCTTGTTGTAATATTCGAGCAGCTAATTCTTCAGGAGAATCCCCTTCTAAAACTGGAACTGGCGTTTGGGCAAGAATTCTACCTTTATCAATTTCTGAAGTCACTAAGTGAACTGTAGGGCCCGATTGCTTTTCATGATTTTCTATTACCGCTCGATGAACGTTCATTCCCCAAAACCCTTTTCCGCCATATTTGGGCAAAAGTGCTGGGTGAATATTTAAAATTCTTTCGGGCAAAGCTTGAATTAAAGAATCTGGAATTTTTTTCATGTATCCAGCAAGCAATAATAAATCTACTGGATGATTTGAAAGAACGCCTAGCAGCGCCTCCTCATATTCTAACTGTTTCGGGTGAGTTTTTCCAGAAATATGAAATGTAGGAACGCCAAACTCTTTAGCAATTTGTACAGCACCACAATCGCCATTATTTACAATCAAAAAAGAACATTTTGCTCTTAAAGAACCGTCTTGAACTTTTTCTAGAAGAGCTTTAAAATTACTTCCGCCTCCAGAGGCCATTACACCAAATGAAAACATGGCTCAAATATAATAAAGAAAAAAATTATGCAATTCTCTATTTAAGTGTTTTTCATTCCCTTCTTTTGATACTGAATTCCTTTTTTCTATTTCTTTTGAGTTGATTTTTTTTTAATTTTGTGATACGTTTCACTTTATTTCAGGTCAAATTGAATGAAATTTACTGATTACCTTCAAAACGCTAAAATTGACAATTCTGTTAAGCAATTAATGACTCCGGGACTTGCTGTTGAATTTATTCAGCCATGGTACACTCCCCTTTCAACCACTCCAGCAACTACAGGAATTGCTGTTGGCGGAATTGGAAGTACTTTTACTGTTACGCCTGCTGGTACAACCCCAGTAATGAATCTTGTGCCTGGTATTCAAGTTCGGGCTGAAAAACCAGAAGATATGCGTTTGAATAACTTCTTTTATCGTGAAGCGGTTGCAGAAAAAACGACTAAACTTAAAATTTTTGACTTTGCTTCTTTCCAAGAAAAAAATGCGAAATACACTTTGCGAAATGCTAAAGGAGAAGCTTTATTTGATGGACTTCTTCTTAAAGAAGCTGAAGAAAAACTCTCTAAAGTTATTTCCGATAAAAGGTTTTATGCAGCAAATGCTGATGCTTTTATTCGTTGGAATGTGCAATGGAGTGACAGAACATTAAACTTGCTTTCTGCAGGCGATAAAACTTCAGCTCAGTTGAATCGTTTTGTTTTGATTGATTTCTTTGACGGTTGCGTAGGCTATCCTATTTCAAATTCCGGTGCTTTGACTGCTGCCTGGGAAAATCAAACAGAATTTTTAGGTCAACCTGGTTTTGACGCCGCAAAAATGAATTACCGGGCTCTTTACCCTGTAAGTGAAACGAAATATGCTGCAAAGAATATCAAGATTGAACGTCATCAATTTAGTTATGTTCTACCAAAAAATGAACGTCTTTCTAGCCTTCCGGTTTCAGCAACAGAATATACTATTGAAAATACTTCTAAAGAAACTCGTGAAGTGACTATTGTTCAAATGCAGGAATCTCTTTGTGGTTATCAAGTTCGTAAAGATCGTCAGGGCGTTCAAGATTCTTCTTTTGTTTTAGTTCCAGCTGCTCGTAATCCAAAAGCAGTTCGCTTTAATCTTAAAGCAGATGATGGGCGTTTAGTTCGCGGTGTGGAATTCTACAATCAAGAACGCCTTCAAGAAAGTGATTTTGATGGTTGCATGGCTATTAGCGCTGCATGGAACGAAAAAGACAATTTGAATGTCACCGTAAAGCCAGTCTGTTATGCAGACGATGAAGCGTCTGTTCTTAATAACGCTTTGCAGAGCGGTCGTACTTCTTCTACATTCGTAAAGAACGTTTATAGTGGACGCGAAACTATTGCAACGGCTGTTGTTGTAACAGCTGTGTTGAAACCAAAAGCAAAGGTTTCCTTCCAATTTAACATGGTTTTAGATTTCCCTCACATTAGATTGAATGGTTTAGAAAGTCAAAAGAAATATACCGCTTTCTTCCCAGAACCATTTGGTCGCGTTCGTACTATATTGCTTGAAGCCCTTAAAAATGATAACTTGTTCAAAACAGATGCTTTGAAAGGTTATGCTGCTATGCTTCCTGAAACGGCACTCAAGAAGATTTCAAGTTCTAAAGCGGCAGCAGATAAAGTAAAAAGCCTCGCTTTAAATACACTGAGCTTTTTGGCTGAAGCAACCGTTTGGGATAAAGAAGATAGATTCCTCGTTCGTGAATGTGCCGATTATCCATTCTTTAATTCCCTAGATGTGTATTTCTATGGTAGTTTTTCTTTGTTGCAATTGATGCCGCGTCTTGATGGGGCTGTAATGCAACGTTTTGCAAAGGCGATTTTAGATATTGATGAAACAAAACGACGCCATCATGAATTTGTAAACCATCCTTATGCTGATTTACCAGATCCAAAATTAGAAGGACCGCGTGCTGTTTATGGTGCTGTGATTCACGATTTAGGAAGCCCATTCGATGCAAAACCAGATGCTTACGATTGGCATAACGTTAAAGAATGGAAAGATCTTGCTCCAAAATTCGTATTGATGGTTCTACGCCATTATCGTGTTTCTGGCAACATTGCCATTTTACAAGATTGTAAAGAAGCAGTTTATGCTTGCATGGAATATTTAGAACGTATGGTGGGAGAAGCCCAGGCGTTCCCATTAACGCACGGAACAGATGATACTTTTGACAATCTTTCTAGCCATGGTATTTCTGTTTATTGTGGTTCTTTGTGGATTGCTGGTTTACGTGCCGCAGCTGCTATCGCTGAAATTCTAAATGATAATGATCGTGCTATTGACTGGAGAGCTAAATCAGAAATTGCTGCTGAAGAATTCCATAACGCTCTTTGGGATGAAAAAGAAGGTTATTTCCATTTCTTTGTAACTCCTTTAGAAATGCAAGATATTGATTTCTCTCATTTTGAAGCTCTTCGCAAAAAAATGGCCGGTACTTTAGATTTACCAGAAGATCATGTTTCTGCGGTTGCTGAAATTAACCATTGGTTGAATACAGCTGAAATTCCAGATGATTTGGATCTTTCTCGCAAAGAATATCGCCAGTACAAAAAAGAATGGCTTACTTCTTGTTGTCCTAAGGCTTTCAAGGATTCTTGGAAAAAGAAAATCGAACTTGATAATGATGATACTTTTGCAGACGCTATGCTTGCAGATACATATCTTCGATTGTTAGATCTTTCTCCAATTACTGATGAAACGAAAGCTCGTCGAACTTTGAAAAAGATTTATGAAACTAATTACAAGAAAAATAGTTCTTTAATTGGATGTGCGAACTTGGTTCATAAAGATGGTTCTCCGCTAGATGAATTTAATTTCCAAGCTCATGATGTTTGGATTGGAATTCAGTATAGTATTGCTTGCGCTATGACTTTACATGGAATGAAAGCTGAAGCAGAAGATTTAATGGATAGTATGATTCGTAATCTTTATGATGAAGCTAGAATTCCGTTTGCAGCTCCTGAAGGATTTAACGGAAGTTGCCGTTTGCATGCAGAATCATTGCAAGCATCTTTTGGACTTTCTGCTACAGTAGCGAAAAAGCTTCATAAAGAATTACTTTCTAAGAAAGCTTTGTTAAATGATTCTCGAATTGCTCCAACTTTACCTAGAACGCTTTCTGCATTTGCTAAAACTTATGGAAGTGTTGCAAAAGCAAATAAGGTAGATGTTGAAAAATTATTTATGCTTTTGCATAGTACTGCTTTGAAATATACTGCTGGAAAGTATTTCCGTCCAGGAATGATTTTCTCAGTTATTCAAGCTGCAGAAAAAATTCGTTAATCTGAAAAGATATTTAATCTGAGAAAAAATAAATCCTCCGCGAGCAAAGCTCGCGGAGGATTTTACGTGAAATCATATAAAAAAAGTATCCTTACATAAATTCAAATTTTTAAATATGAAAGAAAATAAATTAAAAAACTAAGTAGCCTTTGCTTTTTTCTCTCTTCTCTTATCTAAAAACGGACGAACAATACTTGTGATATTCATTGCAAACCCAATAATCATAAGCATGCTTGCCGCATAAGCTCCATGAGCCGCTTCCACAAAAATAATTGGCCCAATTCCCATTTTTTCAAAAATAATAGAAAGTTGATCAATATAAATCCATAAAGCGCTAAAAGAACAAAGCCCCATCACTAAAGAGCCAACAGGAGAAAACCAAGCAAAAATTGAAGCAAGTAAAATGCCTATGAAAATAATATATAATACATAAGACGGTTGCTCTAAAACTTCTAATTGCTTAAATGCCTCAGGGTTTGATTCTTTCAATTTTAAAATTCGATTTTGAAAAGTTTCATTTTCTTTTAAATCCTCGGTAAAAGAAACGCCATTTGCTAATTCATAAGCGTTGAATTGTGCAATTTTTTTTGCATTTTCGGAAACGCCAGGAGTTGCAGCGCAAGAAAATACAACTAAAGGCATTAAAAAAGCTAAAAAAACAAACAAAAATGGAATAGAAGTTAAACGTCGAAAATATTTTGTAAGTGTTGGTTTATGTTCTTCTGCAATCGGCAAAACAACCTCCTAAATTTTTTCAAGAAAATAGCAAATCTTTGCTTTATAATAACACTTTCTATCTACGAAAAAAGCATTCAAACCGAAAAAATTGCATATTTTCAAAATATTAAATTATTTTCTGCAAGTCATTTCAACAAAAGAGGTTATATGTTATCTGAAATTGCTAAAAAATACCACGCAGAAAGAAATGGAAATTGTGCCCAATCAGTTGCATACGCCTTTGCTCAAGCTAAAGGGTTTTCAAAAGAAAAGTTAGAAGAATTGCTTTCAAATATGAGCAGATGTGGCGGCGGAAAAGCGCCTGCTGGATTGTGTGGAGCACTTTATGCTGCGTTACAATTTGTTAGCGAGGAAAATAAATCGGAATTAATAAACGCCTTTAAAGAAAATTCTCAAGGTGAAATCCTTTGCAAAGAAATTCGTTCAAAAAAAATACTCCCCTGCAACGCCTGTGTTGAACTTGCCGCCAAATCATTAGAACGCTTTGGCTGATAGTTACTCATTTTCTAAACAACATCTTTTTTTCAAAATATGAATTAATCCGTAAGCCATCGGTGTAGCGGCAATTGCTTCAACCCCAAGTTTTGCAATGTATTGAACGCCAATCATT
The DNA here is from genome assembly GCA_017625775.1 of Fibrobacteraceae bacterium. GTDB lineage: Bacteria > Fibrobacterota > Fibrobacteria > Fibrobacterales > Fibrobacteraceae > UBA1765. Next base: position 40,411 of record JAGAKE010000023.1, on the reverse strand, counting down.
GAAAAAATATCTTGCATAGGAACTGTGCCTAAAAAAGCAATCAATACAAATAAAGATGTGTCTAGCAAATGCCCAAAAACTGAAGAACCAATGGTTCGTACCCACAATTTTGCCTGACCAGTTTTTTTCTTAATCACAACCATCAGCCAGGCGTTCAACAATTCTCCGAACAGAAATGCTAGTAAGGAAGCTAGCGTTATGCGTGGAACATAAGAGAAAAGCAAACTATAAGCTTTTGCCGTTTCTGAAGCATGTTCTGGATATGGGAGAATTACACCTATTGTCGTAAAAATTACGAGGAATATATTACAAGCAAATGTAAGCCAAATAACTTTTTTGGCTGTTTTAAAACCCCAAACTTCAGCTAAAACATCGCCTAGCATATACGCCAAAGGAAATGTCAAAGTGCCTGCGTCAAATAATGTTAAAGAACCAATGGCAATCAATTTAACTGCCATAATATTTGCTGTTAAATAACAAGCAATCATTAAACCGGCAATCACCACCAACGAACTGAATGGATCTTTTCGGTTTTTTACAGGGTTTTCCGAGACCTGGTTCATCTAATACCTCCATATTGTGAACGCTCCAAATATAAAACAATTAAACGATTTTCTGATTTTAATTGGTTTGAAAATTTTGCTTCAAATTCGTAAAATGATTTTTTACAAAAAAAAGTGTTAGAAAATCCATTCTCAAACGTTTCTAATAATAGAAACTCAAAAATTTTTTTTGGGGTTCTGTTAAACACTTAACTAAAAAAGGATTCATAATGAAAAAAATCTTTGTTTTGCTTATTTCTAGTTTATCGTTTTTCGCTTGCAGTGAAAATGCAGAAGAATCTGGTATTTTTGGAAATTTTGAAAAAGCTCCCTTACAAATTGCTATGCGATATACCGAAACAAGTCATTTCGATAGCTTAGTCCTTCATGGCGAAGGGGCGGACACACTTCATTTGCGTATTGAAGAACCCGAAAAAACTCTTGATTTAGAGTTATTTCCTTCTTTATGGAAATTTTATGCCAAATTATATGCAGAAGGCGTTCTAATGCAAAAAGGTGAAAGTGAAATTGAAGTCAAAAGTGGAGAAAAAAATTATTTGCAAATTCCGCTTCAAGCGCTTTTTGGGTTTATAGACATCACATTGCCTTTAGGACTAGATAATCCTTCAGGAATTTTATCTGGTAAATTGGACTTGAAAACAGATGATACAACTTATTCTTATACAATGAAAATTGAGGAACCTTATGGAATATTCTCAACGGATGCTCTGCCTTTGGAAAAAACTTATCACGCTTTACTGCAACTTTTTGATAAAAATGGAGATTGTATTTTTAAAGCAAGTGATTCATTGCGTTTAGATTCAGAAAATGCGATTCAAGAATGGGAATTAGAATCATTAAAAGGTGCCCTTACCATTACTTTTTTAACGGATATTCTTCAGACTCATTCTATTCAAGCTAATTTACCAAGCGGACATTTGCGAGTGCCTAAAGCTGGGGAAATTTTGATTTCAGAAATTCTTCCGATTCCTGAACAAACAGGAACTGATTATGAATTTGTAGAAATTTATAATGGAACAAATGATTCTCTTCAATTAGAAAATTGTGAATTGCATGGTGGAAGTCCTAAAGTTGCTTCATTACCAAGTTCTATTTTAATAGCTCCAAATTCTTTTGTAGCGATTGGCGCTGATAGTGCCATTGGTGTTCAATTTCATACGGAAACAAAATGGCCTTCTTTAACAAATACTAAGCAAAGTGTGGTTTTACGTTGTAATGGAATAACCATTGATTCTTTATTCTACGGACAAGCTGATTCTTTAGATGTGGATTTTTTACCAGTAAAATCAGGGGTTTCTACTCAGTTAATACTTTCTAGCTGGAAAGAAAAAGAATCTGGTTCTGCTTGGTGCGTTTCTGATCCAACTCCAGGAATTGAAAATAATTGTTCAACAAAGGAGGGTTTTATGAATTAAATATTTTTTAATGTCATTTCTTTTTTGTAGTGTTGGTATATAAACAACCACCAGCCTCTTAGAGGCTGGTGGTTTCATATAAAAAAATCCTCGGCAATTTGCCGAGGATTTATACAGGTGCCAGGACTCGAACCTGGAATCTTCTGGTTCGTAGCCAGATGCCTTATCCAGTTTGGCCACACCTGCTTGGTGTGATGCCAAATATAGATTATATAATATTTTTGGCAAGGGGTATTTGCAAATATTTATAAAATTTTATTTGAATAAAAAAAAGAACTCAAAACATTAAAATCATTTTATTTCACAGAATTTTCAACAAATAAAAAATATTTTAGCCAAGCCTATTTTGAAAAAAAGCTAAATTTCGTTCGGCGTTTCTTTAAATCAAAAATAAAACATGAATTTTATTAAATCTAAAATCTTGCCTATTTTAAAAAAACTTTTTTCTGACAAAAAGGTTCGTATTTGGATTGCCATTTTTAGCATTCCTCCTGTATTGTTACTCGTTACGATTTTTGCCGTGTATCAATACTACTTGCCAGAAATTCCTCCTCTATCTCAATTAGAAAATATTACTCCCCAACTTGTCACAAATATCTACGATAAAAATGGAAAAATTGCTCATGAATATTTTGTTGAACGCCGTGAATGGACGCCATTCGATTCTTTGCCAGAAATGGCTAAAGCTGCTATTATCGCTACCGAAGACCGTAAATTTTATACCCATTGGGGCGTAAATGTTTGGGCTATTCCAAAAGCGGTTATGGAAACTGTTTTTAGTGGAAAGAAGCTTCGTGGAGCATCAACTTTAACTCAACAATTAACCAAACTACTTTTTTTAACTCCAGAACGTTCTGTTTCAAGAAAAATCAAAGAAGCTATTACAGCTATTCGTATTGAACAAACTTACACCAAAGAAGAAATTCTTGAATTTTATATGAACGAGGTTTATCTTGGCGGAGGAAATTATGGTTTTCAAGCCGCAGGAAAATATTACTTTGGAAAACCTCTTGATAGTTTAACAATTCCTGAATATGCAATGCTTGCCGGTATGCTTCAACGCCCGGAAGCTTATCGCCCGGACAGACACCCTGAACTTGGATTAGAACGCAGAAATACTGTTTTATTTGCAATGTACGATGCCGGAGTAATCTCTAAAGAAGATTATAGAAAATACATTGAAACGCCGCTTGAAACAGTTCGTGCAAATAAAAGTGGAAAAAAAGCTGGGTTATATTTTTATGAAGAAATTCGCAAATACATGGAAAAGAAATACGGAGAAAATTCTCTTTATGCTGATGGAGTGCAAATTTACAGTACAATTGACCCGGAAATTCAAGCTTTTGCAGAACAAGCAGCCGTAGAACAAATTCAAAAAGTTCGTCGTCGTATTCAATACAGAGCGACAAGAAGGCTGAAACTTACTCAGAAATACAATTTACCAGAGGATTCTGTTGTCGCTCATTTTGATAGCATTTATGCTCTATTTAAAAAAGATTATTTAGCGGCAGATACAGCAAAAGATCCTTCAAAATGGCGTTTCCCAGATAGTATTCGCTATCATCATGCAGAAGTTGCAGCCATATTAATTGAAAATGAAACAGGTGCTATTCGTGCTATGGTTGGTGGTAGTGATTTTGAAAAATCTCGCTGGAATAGAACTGTTCAATCATTACGCCAGCCTGGTTCTTCCTTTAAACCATTTGTTTATGCAACCGCAATGGATAATGGTGCAAGCCCATGCGATTCAGTAAACGACCAACCTATTACTATTGAAGACCCTGAAGACCCGTCTAAAACCTGGAGACCAGCAAACTTTGGTCATGATTTTGAAGGAATGATGACTTTACGTAGAGCCTTATATTTATCAAAAAATTTGCCGGCTATTGTAACTGGTATGAAATATGGCTTAAATAACGTAGTCAACTACGCCCGCAAGTTCGGCATTCAACGTGCTCCATTACAAGCAGTTCCTAGCCTTGCTTTAGGTTCTGTTGGCGCAACTTTGATGGAAATGGTTTCTGCTTATACAGTGTTTCCAAATGGAGGAACTCGAATTGAGCCATTCTTGATTGATTCGATTGTTGATAAGAGTGGCGAACTCATGGAAAAAAGAACTTTAGTAGAACATGAAGTTTTGCGCCCTGCTTCTGCTTATTTAATGGTAGATATGTTAAAAGATGTCAATGTCCGCGGAACAGCTGCGAGAGTTTGGGCTAATGGTTTTCAACACCCAAGTGGTGGAAAAACAGGAACGACTAATGATTACACCGATGCATGGTACATAGGTTTTACAAAGCAATATACCATGGGCGTTTGGATTGGACCTGATTCTCCGGGGTCTATGGGAGCCGGACACACAGGAACAGAAGACGCTCTACCGATTTGGTTCAACGTGATGAAAGAAATTCATAAAGATCTTCCTAAATTGCAATTTCCTGTTCCAGCGGGTGTTTCTAGCCGAAGCGTTTGCAATTATACTGGTAAAAAAGCTGGCGAATTCTGTTCTTCGACAACTTATTGTCTTTATTCTTCGCAATATGCTCCTGAAGAAACTTGTGATGGAAACCATATAGCGACTTCATCCAAGAATACAAACGATGCAACGCTCTTTAGTTCTAAGGGTGCAGAAGAAGCTGGAGCTCCATTGAAGAAAGGTGAAACGCCTGCGCCAAAGCGTCCGAGAAGAATGTTCTAAGAATTTTTTTCAATTTAAAATTTTTGAAATTTTTCTATCTTTGCGAGTGCTGTGGAAAAGATTAGCGACATCAAAACCTTAACAGAAGAAGAACTCAAGAACTGGTTGAAGGAAGTTGGCGAAAAGCCTTTCCGTGCTGACCAGATTCGTAATCGTCTTTTTTGCGGTCAAGTCAAATCGTTTGATGCGATGGAAACGATTCCCGCGGCCTTGCGAGAAAAACTTTCTGCAAATTTCCGCATTACTTCTTTAGAAGAGGCTAAAAGACTTCTTTCTGAAGATGGAACTGTAAAATGGCTCTATCGTACTCATGATGGTCACCATATTGAAACGGTTCTTATTCCAACTAACGATCGATTTTCTGTTTGCGTTTCTACTCAAATTGGTTGTGCGCAAAATTGTGCATTTTGTAGAACCGCTAAAATGGGTTTTATCAGAAATCTGGAAGCTGGCGAAATTTTAGAAGAAATTATTCGAGTCAATTGGTATTTAGAAGAAACAGGCACAAAACATTCTGATGGTTCTTTAGCGAAAGTGACCAATATTATTTTTATGGGAATGGGTGAACCGCTTAATAACTTAGAACAAGTTCACCGGGTATGTTGCACACTCCACCATCAAAAGCTTTTTAATCTTGGGCGCAAACGAATGACAATCAGCACGTCTGGTGTGGTTCCAAAAATCAAAGAGCTTGTCGATCGAAATACACCTTGTTGTTTAGCAGTTTCTTTGAATAGCACAAATGACGAGCGACGTTCTGCTGTAATGCCTGTGAATAAAGTTTGGAATATAGCCAAATTATTAGAAGCGACCGATGAATATACTAAACGTACTGGTAATTACGTTACATTTGAATTTGTTTTAATGAAAGGCATTACTTGCTCCGAAGAAGCTGCTAAGGAATTGATTCGCATTTGTGCACCACGACGTTGCAAAGTCAATGCGATTGTTTTAAATGATGGAGATGACCCAACTTTAGAAGCTCCCTCTCCTGAAGAAATAGAAAATTTTTTGGAGATTGTCCGCAAAGCGGAAATCCAAATCACGATACGCAATCCTAGAGGCAGAGATATTCTCGCTGCTTGTGGGCAACTTGCGTATAACACAACAGAAGGAAAAAACAAATGCTAACACAGAACTTACCCGATTTTTGGGAATCCCTCTACAACAACAAGAAAGATTATTGGAATGTCGGGAAACCAACCCCCGCTCTTCTTGATTTTTTCAATCATCCATCTTGCCCTAAATCTGGAAATGTTTTAGTTCCAGGAGCTGGAGTTGGCTTAGATGCAGAAGCTTGGGCTAATCGTGGGCATTCTGTTTTAGCTGTTGATTTCTGTCCAACTTCAGTTGATGCTTTGGATAAAATTTCTAGATCAAATAAGAATTTCCGTTCTTTAGATTTAGATCTTTTTTCACTTTCTCCAAAAGATCCTAAAAAAGGCGGAGAAACATTTGATATCGTTTACGATTACGGAACTTTTACTGCAATTCATCCAGGTCGTCGGGACGAATTCTTTGAAGTTTGTTACAAAATGATGAAAGATGATGCCTTGTTGATTCTTTTGATTTATCCGATTTCTAATGGAAGTACTATGCAAGGTCCTCCTCACGCCACCTCTGAAGGAGAATTAAGAGCTCGTTTAGATGGCATTTTTGATATTGTAGAACGAATTCCTGTTCAAAACAGTCTTCCTGGCCGTGAAGGAAAGGAAGAATTTTGGTTGTTAAAAAAAGCACTTTAATCTAAAAGGATTTATTATGTCTGAAGAACTTTGCCCATGTGGCTCAAACAAAGCTTACGCAGATTGTTGTGAAGGAATCATTAAAGGCGCTCGCCTTGCTGCTTCACCAGAAGAATTAATGCGTTCTCGCTACACCGCTTACGCGAAACATGAAATTCGTTGGTTGAAAGATTCTCTAGAAGCTTCTCAACGTACGGATTTTGATGAACCAAGCGTAGAAGCTTGGAGTCGTGAATCAGAATGGCTTGGAATTGAAATTCGTCAAACTAAAACTGAAGAAGACAAAAACATTGGTTGGGTTGAATTTATCGCTCGTTTTAAGCAAGGTAATATCACTCGTAACCATCATGAACTTGGGGAATTTCATAAAGTGAATGGCGCTTGGTTCTTCTATGATGGACGTGGTGTAAAACAAGAAACAGTAAAAAAATCAACTCCAGATGTAGGACGCAACGATCCTTGCCCATGCGGTTCTGGTAAGAAATACAAAAAATGTTGTGGCCAATAAGCCACCATTTCCCTAAAGGAAGATAATGAGCTATAAAGTTTTTGTGGATGGTCAAGAAGGAACAACTGGACTTCAAATTCATGAACGTCTAGCGAAGAGAGATGATATTGAAATTCTTTCAATTGATCCTGAAAAAAGAAAAGATCTTGATGCTAGAGCGGAATTGATCAACGCCTCTGATATAACATTCCTTTGTTTACCGGATGCTGCTGCTAAAGAAAGTGTTCAGTTATGTTCTAATCCAACCACAAAAATTATTGATGCTTCTACGGCTCATCGTACAAATCCTGAATTTGCATACGGTTTACCAGAACTTTCTGATACTTTGCGTCAAAAAATTAAAACAAGTCATCGGATTGCTAATCCAGGATGTCACGCGACTGGTTTTTTACTCGGAGTTGCTCCTTTAAGGTTATCAGGGCTTTTGCCTTCTTCAGTCCGTTTAGCTTGCTATAGCATCACAGGTTATTCTGGCGGAGGAAAAAAGCTCATTGCCGAATACGAAGCTGAGAACGCCTTGGTCGCTACCCCATCATCGTCAAAATCTATTTTTGCTCCAGCTCCTTATGCACTTGCTTTGACTCATAAGCATTTGCCTGAAATGAAATTATATGCTTCATTAGAAAAAACACCAGTGTTCAATCCTGTTCTTGGTCCGTTTTATAAGGGAATGGCTGTTTCTATCGCCTTATCTCCTGAAATGTTTACTAAAAAAGTAACTCCAGCCGATATTCAAGAATTTTTGGCTGCTTACTATGAAAATTCTTCTTTTGTACGCGTGATGCCATACGCACAAATTCCTGAACTTTCAAATGGTAGATTAGACCCAACGATTTGTAACGACACCAATAACGCTTGTGTTTATGTATTTGGAAATGAAGACACATTCCAGGTCACTACAATTATTGACAACTTGGGTAAAGGAGCAAGCGGAGCTGCTGTACAAAATATGAACATCGCTCTTGGTCTCAGAGAAGATCTAGGCCTTTAAATTTTACACTTTGGAGAATCTATGTTTCTTGATGAAAAAACAATTGAAGTTCGCTCTGGAAAAGGAGGCGATGGACTTTGCAGTTTTCGTCGTGAAAAATATGTTCCATTAGGTGGGCCAGACGGCGGCGATGGTGGTAGAGGCGCTAGCGTTATCCTTGAAGTCAATGAACAATACACAACCCTTTTAGATATGGGACATTCTAGGGTTTATAAAGCTTCAAACGGGCAACCTGGAGGAACAAATCGCTGTACTGGAGCTAGTGGAAAAGATTTAATTGTTCATGTGCCGAAAGGAACTTTAGTAAAAGACGCAGCAAACCATATTCTTGCTGATTTAACTGAACCTGGACAACGTTGGGTTGCTGCTCGCGGTGGTAAAGGCGGTCTTGGAAATTGTCATTTTGCTACCCCAACTCTCCAGGCTCCACGAAAAACAATTCCTGGACAACCTGGCGAAAAAAGAGAACTTTTCTTAGAATTAAAATTGATGGCTGATGTTGGATTAGTTGGGTTTCCAAATGCCGGAAAATCTTCATTAGTGAATAAAATTTCTAGCGGACGCCCTGCGATTGGTGATTATCCATTTACAACTCTTGAGCCTGTTTTAGGGATTGTAAGCGTTCATAATAGAAGTTTTGTTCTTGCTGATATTCCTGGTCTTATTGAAGGCGCTAGCGAAGGACGTGGGCTTGGACATCAATTTTTAAAACACATTGAACGCACGCATTCTCTGCTTTTTGTGATAGATGCTTTTGAACCAGATGCCTACGAAAAATTTTTGATTTTAAAACAAGAATTGCACGAATTTCATCCAAAGCTTTCTGAAAAACCTTACATCATTGCTTTAAATAAGGCTGATCTTGGGGTTGAAGAAACTTTAAAAATATTTAAAGAACATGGGGAATTGCCCATTGTTACTTCTGCAATTAGCGGAGAAGGCTGCGAATCATTAAAACTCGCTTTAGATAAATTAGTAGTTCCTAAAAATAAAAAAGCGGCTGGTTGGGCTAAAAAAACTTAATCAAGAACGGCAGGCCAAGCATTTTGTTTAATGCGAGCAAGTTTGCAAATTTGCCTGTGAGCTTCTTCTCTTAAAAATTCACAACATTCAACTTTACTAAGTGAAGAATCTGGAAAAATAGGCGTTCCTACTCGTAAGGTAATTAAAGGATGTTTCACTTTAAGGAGTTTGTAAATTCCTGTTGGTTTTCTATATGAAAACGCCATTGGAATGATAGGCAATTTGTATTTATAAGCCATTGAAAAAGCTCCTTTTCTAAAAGGACGAATCGGTCCGTAAAAATCCCAACGGCTTGCTTCAGGAAAACAATGCAACCATTTTTTTCTTTGATGTAAAAAATTAAATGCTGTGTTAAATTTTTTCATTGCTTGTGCTGTATCTGGAACAGGAATTCCGCCCGCTCCACGAATAAGCCAAGCATCAGAAGTTTCTAAATTTTCTTTTCTTGCCGGAAACCACATTCTACGATAACGAACTGCTTGCAAAATAGCAAGATAATCCCATCGATAAACGTGATTTGCTACGGTCATTGCTCCATTTTTAAATTCCTTACGATATTTTTTTAAAGCCTTACGACCTTCTATTTTTAAACCATAACGAAGTGGATTTAAAATGAAAACAAGCAAAAAAATTCCTAAATAAATGAAAACATGTAAAAACCTTGCTTTAAAGGAATGGTCTAAAAATGGATAGGAAGCATCTACAACCACATCACGAATTTTCTTCGGTTGCAACATATAAGAACGATGTGATTCCGGATATGTATTTTCTAAATATGGTTCGTAAACACCATCTTCCACTACATGATTATTCATTTTATTACAAATCCTTAATAACTAAAATTCCACTTTTTTCAATTTTAGGATAAGGACGCATTCCTTCTCCGCCCTTGCCTTTATCAAGAATTTCTAATAATTCACCATTTGGAGAATATAAATGAAGTTCCCAAGCTCCATTTGGAGAATTGAAATAGCCCGAATTTTTTTGAACATTTCTGTGGAAACTGGAATTTAATCTATCAGCAACACTTCTTGCCTGAATTAAAGAAATATCTGCTAATTCCCAACTGATTTCAGAACCGCCCATATCAAATACAAGGACTGCCGATAAATCAGTTTCTTCTTTCATGGTGAACTTCCAGCTAAATTCTTGCCAGCTAGAACTCAAGTCTAAAATACGACCATTCGCATAAGGCGTATATTCGTCACAATCTTTCTTTATATCGACATTCAACGTTCTAGGCCTATCTGCTTTGGCTCGCATACTAAAGACATAAGTGGTTCCAAGTCTAAGTGCAAAATTTTGCTTAAATTGTAAACTCCAACTGTCTTTTCCTGCCATTTCAATTTCGAAACGGAGAGTTCCTTTAGAAGGAACTACATTGACGCGTCCGCCCCAAAAATCTGCTTTCCAATGGTTACATGGATTTTCAGAATCAGAAAAATCACCATTTTGAACCAGGTTTGATGCACGTCCAGAAGAACCCGTTACGAAATCGCCATTCAAAATAAAAGAAGGAATTGAACTTGTATTTTGAATACTTAATGAGCTGTCTATACAAACAAATCGCCCCCAATCAACAAGCGTGTTGTAAGAGCCGCGAGTAGTCATATCCATTTCTTGACTATCAAAGTTTCCTGGTCCCCAACTCCAAGCAAGCCAACCAATATTCAAACGCTCTGCTTCTGCCATAATATGGCGGTACGGAATGTATTTTGCTCCTTTAACAGCAACCGGTGCAAATTCCCCCACTATCAAAGGCAAATTGAGTTCTACCGATTTTTCGAGAACTTGAGTTACTCGTTCTTCAACAGTTTCTACTCCAGTTGCTTTTGGATCATGGCGTTCTGAAGGCCACCACATGTGAATCGAGAACATTAAATTGTGTTCTGGATCAGCTTGTAATAACTTAGGACCTACTTCCAAAATATTTTTTGAACTTTGTCCCCAAGAATCGGCGTCAATAATCAAAGGAACTCTAATTCCTGCGGCGCGCATTTTTGTAATCATCATGTTGTATGCTTCAAAAAATTCTTCTGAATCAACTTCGTCTGCGCCAACTTCGTTACCGATATTCAATAGCAAATATTCCTGATGATTTGAAATCATCTGTAAAACTTCATCTCGAAGCCAGAAATTTAAGAGTTCAGGAAGTTTGTCCCAACGTCCAGTCGCATCATGAAGTTCAGGCATTGGAATCATATTATTTGAAATACATTCACGAATAATGTGGTCTAAATCACTTACTCGACCAAGCATGTTCCAAACAATACGAACAACATTAGCTCCTGTTTTGGCGATTTCAGGCAAAACTTTTCCTTCGCGGTCTGTCCAAATAAACATGTGGTTCACGCCACGTAAAATGACTTTTTCGTTATCTTTGGAATAAAGGTAACGACCTTGGACAAAAAAACCGGGTTTAATATTGGCCATAAAAAATTCCTTTGAAAGTTGTCTAAAAAATACATTAAATAATGAACAAACGAAAAAAAAGTTATAAAATTATGCATTAGATTTCACTACTTTTTTTGAGAATAAATCATTCGAATTTTAGGCTTAGATTTCCCTTAAAAAACAATGCTTCTTACTCCTTAAATAATTTATATTTTGCGATATGAAGGAAAATGTATTACCCAATTTACCAGATTTAAATAAAATTTCACGCCCAAATTGGATTGAAATCAATTTAGACGCTCTTTGTGAAAATATTCGTTTTATTAGAAGCCAAATTCCTAGCCACACCAAAATCCTTTTGCCAGTAAAAGCAGATGCGTATGGGCATGGCTCGCTTGCTTGTTCATTTGCCGCTAAAGAATCTGGAGTTGATTTTCTTGGTGTCGCTCATTTAACAGAAGGAATTCTCCTTAGACAATATGGAATTGATCTTCCTATTTTAGTTCTTGGCCCATGTACTCCTGCTGATTTTGCATATTTTGTAGAATTTAAATTAACGGCTACTTTAACCGATTTGAAAACAGCATTAGCTTTTGATTCTTTTTTAAGAGAAAATAATGTAACCGCTAAAGCTCATTTAAAAATTGATACGGGCATGAACCGTTACGGAGTTCAGGCCGAAGATTTTGATTCAATAAAACAAATTATGGAATTGAAATTTTTGCAGGTTGAAGGAATGTTTACGCATTTAGCTACCGCAGACATTCCAAACCATACAAATACGCAAAATCAAATTAATCGTTACACGCGTTTAGTTCATGTTTTAGAATCTGAAAATTTACGGCCAGAAATTTGCCATTGTTCTAGTTCGGCAGGAACTTTACAATATCCCGAAACTCATTTTGATATGGTTCGTCCCGGGTTAGCGTTATATGGGTATAATCCAATGGGCGCTTTTCCTTCTTCATTTCCGATTCATCCAATAATGAAAATTAAAGCCACTATAAGGCATATTCATGAAATGCAACCAGGAGAAGCTGTTTCTTATGGCGGTTATTGGGTTGCACAACAACAGACCAAAGTTGCAACTATTGCAATGGGCTATGGCGATGGATTTCTTCGCGGTGAATACAATAAAGGTTTTGTTTTAATTCGTGGAGAACTTTGCCCTATTTTAGGTCGCGTTTGCATGGATGCTGCCATGGTAGATGTTAGTCATATTCAAGATGTTCAAATTGGTGAAACGGTTGACGTAGTAAATGGAGAAGCTGATTTTAGAATTTCTATGGAAAGTGTTGCTGAAGAACATCATACAATTCCTTATGAAATCACGGTTCGTGTTGCAAGACGTCTTTATCGCAAATACATTTGGAAAAATAGAATGCTTCGCTGGGACGATTTGAAAAAAGAATTGAATGTTCCTGAATTTAGAGAATACCCTTATCGCTAATGATTTTTCTTTGTAAGTGAATCCAAAAGAACGATTCCTAAAAAAAGAAGAATTGCGAAAAAGCCTATAAAAAAAGGAAAAAGTGAAAGCGAAAAATAATTTGTCATTAAACCAAAAAGCGGTGGCATAGAAATTGTTCCAGCGTAAGAAGCTGCCATTTGAAGGCCAATCGCTTTGCTTGAATTTTCTTTTCCAAATCGAATTGGGGTTTCATGAATCAACGAAGGATAAATGGGCGAACAGCCTAGTCCTAAAAGAAAAATACCGAAAATTTTAAACCAACTAGAATTCGGCAAAAGTAAAAGCATAATTCCTAAAAACAAAACGCCAATTCCCATTCGAATTAATTGACGATTTGAAAATCGCAACGAAAGAAATCCATTTAATATTCTTCCAAAAGTAACTGAAAAAAATAATCCTGAAACAGTCATAGCGGTATAAGCGGGAGCTAAACCTACAATTTTTGAAAGATAAGAACCGCACCAAAGTCCAGCAGTCATTTCTACTGCAGAATAAACAAAAAAAACAAAAATGCCTAGAAAAATCGTTTTTGGTAATTTTTTTTGATTCTTATTTTTTAAAGCATTCGTTGATGAGTCTGAATTTTTCCAATAAGGAATAGAAAAAAGTAAAAGCAGAAATATTAAAATTAATGTAATGCCAATTCCTTGATACGCTTCTCGCCAAGTAGCAGAGAAGGAATAAGCAACAGACAAATAAATAGGTGATAAAGTGGCTCCTATTCCCCAAAAAGCATGCAACCAATTCATGTGTTTAGCTTTAAAATGAAGTGCGGCGTAATTATTTAAAGCAACATCTACCCCACCAGCTCCAATTCCCAAAGGAACAGCAAAAAGGCATAAAATGAAAAATTCACTTGAAAAACTATACCCTAAAACGCCTATAATAGTTAAACCTACACTAAAAACCGTTATTTTAGCCGTTCCAAATTTTTTTATAAACGGAGAGCAAGTTAAACTTGAAAAAATAGTGCCTAGTGACACAATTACTGAAACGATTCCAGCAAATGCCAAAGGAACTACAAAATCATTATACATTGAAGGCCAAGCAGCACCAAGCAGAGTGTCTGGAAGCCCAAGTCCAATAAAAGATATGTAAACAAGAATAAGAACAATCATAATTATGTTAAAAAATATTTTCCAAGTTATTGAAAAACAAGTTTATAACTAGAAAAAAAAACTCATTTTTTGGATTTGAAAATAAAAAATATTATAAGATTTTTTATTTTTAGTTACAAAATCATTTCAATTAGGATTATTATGGCAAAACAGAAAGGTGCTCTTAAAATTTCATTAGCTTTAGGCTTGGTCGGTATGATTCAACGTCGCAAACTGAATAAAGCGTCAAAGAATTGTAAAAAATCACAAATGCAAACCTTAAGAGGCATTTTGGAATATGCAAAAGACTCTGAATGGGGAAAAGCTCATAATTATGCAGAAATCCTTGCCTCAATAAATGATGATGAATTAGTAAAAAAATTCCAAGAGCTAGTACCTGTAACGGATTATGAAGATATTCGTCCTTTCGTAGAACGTCATAAAAATGGTGAAGAAAATATTCTGTTCCCTGGAAAACCTAAAATGTATGCCACCACAAGCGGAACGACCAAAGCACCTAAATGGATTCCTATTACAGAAGAATACTATTCCAATGTTTATAGCAAAATGACTAAACTTTGGTTGTATTCCTTTATGATGCACCGCCCAAAAGTATTTCACAATGTCTGCACTTCAATTGTTGGTAAGGCAATAGAAGGGGCCGCTCCTGATGGAACAGTTTATGGTTCTGTTTCTGGCGTTACAAGACGCGATTGTCCAGAATTCATCAAAAAACTATACGCAGAAAGCGACCGGGTTTATGGAATTTCCGATTATAAAGCTCGTTATTACACTATTATGCGTACAGGAATTGAACACGATATTCATTTGTTAGTAACGGCTAATCCTTCTACAATTGTTGAAATGCAAAATAACGTGAATGAATTTTTTGATGATTATGTTCGAGACATTGAAAACGGCACTTTAAATGAAAATTTGCCAATCGAACCAGAAATTAGAAAAGTCATTGCCGCGCGTTTTTCACCAAACCCAGCTAGGGCTAAAGAACTTCGCGAATTGAAAAAGAAATATCCAAATATTCTTCCTAAGCATTACTGGCCAAATCTTCAAGTATTAACAACTTGGAAATGTGGAAATACTCATGTCTATTTGGATAAATTCAAGGATTCTTTCCCAAAAGATATGCTCCACCAAGAATTTGGTTATTTCTCTTCAGAATGTCGAGCGGGCTTAGTTATGAATGGAGCTGATGATACGGTTCTATTCCCTCACATGCATTACTTTGAATTCGTGAAGGCCTCAGAATTAGATAATCCGAACCCGCGTTATTACCAATTACATGAACTTGAAAAAGGAGAACGTTACAGCATTTTCGTAACTACTTATGCAGGTTTGTATCGTTACAACATGAACGATTTAGTGGAAGTAACTGGTTTTTATGGAACTATTCCAACCATTCAATTTATTCAAAAAATCAATGGAATTATTTCATTAACGGGTGAAAAATTACACGAAAGTCAGTTTATCAATGCTGTACAAATGGCGGAAAAAGAAACTGGTCATAAAACAAAATTCTTTGTTGGGTTTGCTGATTTAGAAAATTCAAATTATCGCTTCTACTATGAATTTGCAGACCAAAATATTCAACAATCGGAAGTTGAAAAATTCAATCAACTTGTAGATAATAACATGAAATCTCTCAATTGTGAATACGCAGCAAAACGCGATTCATTCCGTTTGAAAGATCCAGTTCCTTTCCGATTAAAAGAAAATTCATTTGAAACGTATAAAGCTCGTTGCATTGACGAAGGGGCTAGAGACGGACAGTTCAAATTGAATCTTTTAATGCAAGATGAAGTTCGTCATGAAAAATTTAAACAGTTGATTCGTAATTAATGAATCCTGTTTTTCCTTTTTCATTAAAATCAATTGAAGCCGTCATTTTTGATTTTGACGGCACTCTTTATGATTTTAAAGGCTTGCCCCAAAAGCTGATTTTGGGTAAATTAACTCATCTTTTTAAAATTAAAGCCGAAAGAAATGCTCGAAAAACTTTAAAAGGTATAGATTTCCAAAATGCACTTTCTTGGGAAGAAGCATTTGCAAAGGAATTATCTAAGCATTCAAATTGGACTGAATCAAAAGCATTAAATTGGTATAAAACTTTTTATTGCCTATATATGGTGAAGATTCTTCAAAAACATTTCAGAATGCGAGAATCGGCAAATGAAATCATTCAGATTTTAAAAAATGCCGATGTTAAACGAGTGATATTTTCTGATTACCCAATGGTTGAAGAACGTTTAAAAGCTATTGGTGGTAATGTAAATGATTTTGATCTTTTGGTTTCTTCAGAGTCTTTTGGGGCTTTAAAACCAGCACCACGTCCTTTTTTAGAAATCGCTGCTAAATTAAATATTTCTCCAGAAAATATTTTAGTGATTGGCGATAGAAACGATACTGATGGATTAGGGGCTGAATCTGCAAAAATGAAATTCATACAAACAGAATCTCATAAAACAAAAGGTGATAAAACTGTTATTTCTTGGGTTGAGCTAAAAAAAGAATTTGAAATGGAATTTTTAAATTCAAAAGTTGATTAAATAGAATTTGCTCGGTAAATATAAAGCGTGTCTTCATTAAAAGGAATGATTTCGCTAGGAGTATAATTAAATGGCGAAATTGAAATTCCCTCTTTAGCAAAAATAGAGGATTTCCACAAATAGAGATTATTCCATAAATTATTTTCAATAAGCAAATGAAATAAATTTTTTCCAGGTTCTACCATTACCCGATGCATTCCCATTTTAGCTAAATGTTGAATGACAAAATTCCAATTTTCAACGAAATTTTTACTTGGAAGTAAAATGATTTCTGCTTTCGATTCAATTTCTGGTTGCGGTACAGAAGAAAAAATAATTGTTTTTTGATCAGAAAATAGCTGAAGCGTAGAAGGGAGTTTTCTAGTTTGCCCAAAAATGATTTTTAAAGGAGAATTGCCTTCTACTAAACGAACATCTAATCTAGGATTATCTTTACATGCTGTTGAAGCCCCAATTAAAATTGAATCTGAAATACTGCGAAGAGTATGATTCCACTCATTGGCTTTGTCATGAGTAATTTTTAATGGATTATAATTTTTTTGTGCTATAAAACCATCTTGGGTTTGAGCAATTTTTAATTCAATTAATGGTTTTCCACATTTAACAAAATAATCATAACCTTCAAAATAATGTTCTATTTTTGAATAGAGATTTTTATTTTGAGAGCAAGCTTCTAGCCCTTCATAAACTTCAATTCCTGCGGCTTCTAATATTTTTCTGGAGTTCCCTTGAACTTTTGGATTAGGATCTGAATGAGCAAAAAATACACGTTTGATTCCTGCATCGATAATAGCTTGTGTACAAGGAGGCGTTCTTCCATAATGGCAACAAGGTTCTAATGTTACATAAAGGTCGGCTCCTTTAGCGTTTTCGGCAGCCGTTTGCAAAGCCATAACTTCAGCATGAGCTTTTCCCGGGCTTTGCGTTTGCCCTGTGGCGCAAACCGTGCCGTTTTTTACAACAACGGCACCAACGGCTGGATTAGGGCGACTAATCCCTATTGATTTTTTTCCACATTCAAAAGCCAGAGCCATCCATTGATTCATAGCATTTTATTTATGGTTTACAAAAATTATTTAATGCTTGGCAAGAATTAAAATTCATTTTTTGAATAGCTTTTTGAACGGCTTCTTTTTCATTTTTGCCAACACCTGCTCGTGATAATGAACATGAGAATTCCGTATCATAAAAATCTAAAGAAACTTGATAAGAACTCAATTGTTGCATAGAACGTTTAGATTCTACATTTATTTTAGCGGATAACGGAGCCGTTGAAGAAACTTGCACTGAAATTCCTAATTTATTAGAAAGTGAATTTGAAATTTCTGTACAAATATATGGTTCTTCAAGGCAGTTAAGTTTTAAATTGCAAGATTTTAAATTTAACTGATACGGAAGTTCTTGACTTGCTAATCCTTTAATATTTTCATATTGAATAGAAAGAGCTGCAAAAATTTTTAAAATAAACGGCGAGTTTCTTAATGAAGAAGAAGGTATTTTAAATACGACTACACCATTTTTATCGCTTTTTTCTTCGGCAATTACCTTTTCTTGATGAGTTACATAAATAGAGAAATTTTCAATAGGGCGTTCTTGATTTTTTACTGTTATTTCAAAAGAAAGAAAATCATTTGTAACGTTAAGTGACGAAGTTTTTGGCAAGATAATTTCAATATTTTTTAAACTTTTTTCTAAAGAATCAGAAATAAATTCCAATTTTGATTTTAATTCTACGGCTTTTCCAGATGGATTATAAAACAGAAAATCTCTATATAAAGATGGATATTTTTTAGAAAGAGATTCTATTTCATTTAAAAGCTGAGTAACCTCTGTATAAGCATATTCATTTAAAAGATTCAAAGCTTTTTCTTCTTTTGCTGAAATTTCTTTTTGAATTTCTGACATTTTTCTTTGAAGCGGAGCTGTTAATTTATCTAAATCAATAGAAGCTGTTGCTGAAAAAACTCCATCCTTCATTTTTCCTTGAATAATTCGAATGCCTTGCAATTCTAAATCTGTATGAATAGAATTTTTAGTTTCAATTAATTTTTCTAAATAAGAACGCTCCCCTTTTTGAATTTCGGATCGTTTAACTTGAGTGGTTGCATCTATTTTCGCAGAAATTTGACGAGCCACACCAGCAATTGCTTCTTGATCTGCATGAGCTTGAGATTCTTTTGAATACGCTGTATATGTCAACACTTCAGCATTTGAAAATACTGTTATCAATAAAAGAAAAAAAACTATTCTTAAAAACATATTATGCTTGAATCTACTCAACACTAATGAACAAAAAACTCCTTCACAAACACTAAATACAATGTGTTATATGAAAGAGTTTTTATCGATTATTATTTACCAGCAGCTTTCAATTTATATTCGTCAAGTTTTTTTGCTTCTTCATCTAATGTCTGGTAAGCTTTCATCGCTTTCACACGATCCATATTTGCTTTTCTTGCCGACATTTCTGCTTCAAGAGCTTCTTTCAATGCTTTTGGGTCTAAAGCTGCAATTGCATAAACCTTGTATCGTTCATTAACAACATCCATTTTCATTTTAACAATTGTAACACCGTTTTGTAAAGATGATATTATGTTTTTTCTTGCGGTTTCTTGGTGTTCTGCCAATTCATTGCCAACTTCTTCTTGATAATTTCTAAAGAAGGCTTCAATTTTAGATTCTAACTGACGAGCAACATCAGTTCTGGCATTTAAATCCGCTTCGTCGTAAGCCATTTGTTCTGAAGCCGATTCACCAACACCTAAACCAGCAACTAGACCAGAATTATTCAATTCCGTTTTATCTCGTTGCATATCCATCATATTATCCACCGTTTTTTCTTGTGGCGTGCTAGAACAAGCAATAAAGAAAAGTGCTGTTGCAGCAAAAATTGTTAATTTACGAAACATCGCATCCTCCGTATGATTGTTTACTTTTTAGAAAAATACTTTATATTTAGTTATGTGGCAAAACTTTTTTCGGAGGAACCGATAAAAAGCCACCTTTTACGTTTCGAACGTCATAACCTTGTTCGGAAAGAAATCCTGAAGCCATAGCACTTCTTTTTCCTGAACGGCAATAAACAAGAATCGTCTTCTTTTTTGGAAGTTCACCATGGCGAGCTGTTAACTCGTTCAAAGGAATCGTTAAAGCTCCTGTTACACTTCCTTCTGCTACCTCTTCTGGAGTTCGAACATCTAAGAAAATAGCGCCTTTTTTAGATAGTTCTACAGCTTCACTCCATTCTACTTCTTTGAAATTTTCTCCAGCGAATAAAAGAGCTGTAGCGATTAATATAAAAAGAATTGTTTTTTTCATAGTATTTCCTTTTTTTTTAAAGAAAAATAATAATATTTTAGAAACTTTTGTCGCTCGGCTATGCCAATCAGCACAAGTGCGTTTGTCGCAGCTCTCGCTTATAAAGTTTTTCAGAAACTCAAGTGGTCTCTGGAAACTTCTGCGGCTGGTTGTACCCAGTACATAAAAAGCCCTCCATAAGCTTTTCCATTTTCATTTAGCAAAGGCATAACATTAAATTGCCCAAGTACTTCTAAATGGTCTAAATCTCTTGTGACATGAAAGTATTTAGAAATTGGATTATTGGGTGAAAATTCTTTAAAATTTTTAAGGTGCTTGTAGAAATAAGTCACCCATTCTTTTCTAAGATATTCCAATTCTTCAATATTTTTATTTTGAAGCGTTTCTGGGGAATTTTCCCCCATATCTAAAGCAAACCCTTTATTGCAACCTAGAATAGTTCCTTCTAAATCACTCCAAAAAACACGAAGTGCCGGACTATTCATTAAAACGACAAATAAATGAGAAATTTCGAATTCTGAAATTTTTGAAATCGCCGGAACGGGAAGTCTGTGAGCGGTTCCGTACATCACCAAACGACCATAATCATCTTTGTCTATCACACCGCAGGCACCATACCAAACGCCAGAAGATTGAGTCGAACGCAAACGAATATTGATAATGCGAGATTCCTTAGCATATAAATCTTCGCCATGTTCTAGGAAATAACGAACTCGATAGTTAATTTCTTCTTCAAGAATAGAAAAATCAGAACTCATAATTAAATCGCGTAATTCATATTTCCCTGCAGGTCTTGAAGGCACCAAATGCCTTTCTTCAACTAAATCATTCAATAATTCTAATTGTCTAGTTTCAATGTCTAAACGCCATAGCATATCAAAAGCAGTCACCTGCCAATTTTTTTGTTGCCTTATGATTTCTTGTTCTAAACTTTGCAATCGAACCATTTCATCTTGTTTTTTCATTACGCAAGCAAAAACAGAGGTTCCTTTACTCCAATTTACAAGACGCATATTCAATTTAACCCAACATTTTTCTTCTTCAGTTGTGTTGCGCAAACGAAAAACTATTTCTTGTACTGAGTTTGTTGCTTTTGTTTTTTCTGCCGTAGATTTGAAAATATCTTGAAATTCTTCTGCTACTACATGGGTAAAATCTACCCCTTTTCCAAAAAAACGATGATATTGTTCTGATTCCTTGGAAGGATAAATTGTCATACAAACTAAATTTTCTGGATTTAATAAAAAAACAACCCCTTCTTGTAAAGAAATTAAATCACGATACATGTGTTCTTTACGTTTATTATGAATATAAAAACGATATACGATAAATACAGAAATGCCTAGGAATACGATGATCGTAATCAAAGCATAGAGTGGTGAATAATCCATAATAATAACCTATTTTCTTAAATCATGAAATTGAAATTTAAGCTTTCTTTATATTTAAATTAATTAACATAATTTAGCACTAAATAAAATATTTTTCTTTAGACATTTATGCCCCAAAAAACAATCAACTCTCTTTTATTGAAATTTTTTAGATATATTCCAGTAATTTTTTGAATAATAACGAGTAACGCCTTTTTTTCCAAGAGATAATTTCCAGGAATCCATTGAAAATGAGAGAGCTATATAAAATGAAGCGAAAGGATAACGGTAAGCAGTTTCTACCCCTAAAACGCCCATTTTAAATAAATGCCCAATCTGAAAAATTTTTTTTTCTTCTTGAATAAATTCCAAATAAATCTTGTAATTTTCGAAATTTAACGCTATAGTAGAATAAAAAAAGAGTTCTTTATTTGGAAGAATACCACCACCCCCGCTACAGAAAAAAAAGTTCCAGAATAAATGTCCATGTAACAAAAACCCATGATTATTCCAGGTGTCTTCATTTTTTGCTATTTCAATATTCATTAAATGAGATACTCCACCACCAAAAAAGTTCCGCGTTATAGAAATTCCGATTTTCGATCGAATTCTTTGATAAATAGAATCTAATGTAGTGTATTCAAATAAAAAATTTCCTGAGAAAATGCCCATTGGCCAATTAGCTAATGCTCCGATTCTATGATAATCGGTTATTTCTTGAACGTCTTCGCCAAAAATTCCTAATTGCACTATATTTCGTGGATTATAAGAAAAAGCATTAAAATT
Source organism: Fibrobacteraceae bacterium (assembly GCA_017625775.1). Lineage (GTDB taxonomy): Bacteria > Fibrobacterota > Fibrobacteria > Fibrobacterales > Fibrobacteraceae > UBA1765. The sequence continues at coordinate 18,468 of JAGAKE010000023.1, read as the reverse complement.
TGCTGTTCCTGAAGCAAAGCCATAAGAAAATTCACTAGCAATACAAAATGCACTAAGGACGAAGCACAAGGCCAAAATTTTTTTCATAACTCCCCGACTTGCATTTTAAAAAGTAAATTCCTGGTTTAAAACTTTCTAAAGGTATGTGAATCCACTCCCCTTGAGGTTTTTCAATATTCTTATGCCACAATAAAGTTCCATTTTCTGAATGCAATAAAATTTGTACTAAAACATCACCTTCTATTTTTACACGAATTTCTTCATTAGTTCTTTTTGAAAGGACTCGTTTATTGATTTCTAAATCAAATGGCATATTATTCAAATTATTTGTCATTCGATTGTTTTGCATTCCTGGAGTATTTTCTTTACGATGAGTTTTAGGATTAAAGCCTTGTGGGCAAAAATGATTTTCTGTTTTTCCCCAAGAAACGCATTGAAGTGTATCGTTTGCGTGGCAAAGACAAAGAGTATCAGCTGTATTTTTTAAAGTTCCGAAATTCATTTTTATTAAACGAACATCGTTAAAACCTATTTCTTCTCGAAGTTGTGTAGAATCTCGACTAATGAGAACACTTTCGTAAGCTCCTAATGAACCCGAAAACAAAACACTTCTATTACAAAAAGAAATTGTTTCTATCGGTAATGAAACTGGTAAGCTGTTATATAATTCAACCCATTCTGAATACCCTTCTGCTGGGCAAAAATGTATTTCAGTTAGAGCTATAGGAGATTTTTCTTTAGAAATCATTAATAAATTCAATGTATCATTAGAAGAAACATCATCTTCTGGAAGAATTAGCCTTAATTTTTCAGGCGTTCCATCGGAAGGGAAACTTACACTTTGTATTTTTTGAATAAAAAATGTCCCAGAAATTTTTCTTTCTGAAAAATCTAAAAGTTCTCGTTCATAATAAACGCTTGCCGAATCACAACCTTCTAAAGTAACATCGATTTTAAATTTTCCTGACTGAAATGAATTTTTTAATAATTTCAATTCACAATCATGAGTTCCGGGTTCTAATTTTGAGTTTGGAAAACCTGGTGTTGGAGTAGAATATTCCCAAGCTTTATAATCACTTCCGATTCTTTGAATTGATTTTCCAGATTTAGGCACAGGCAGATAAGCTGAGTCAATACAATCGCCTTGTTTAAGAATCCATAAACTTTCTCTAGAATTCGGAAGTGCAGAAAAACTCATTGACCGGCAAGAAAGCGTTGAGTTTTCATTACAAATTACCGAATCTCTATGAAATAAAACTCTCTTTCCTTTTAAATCAAAAAATGGAATGGGAACTTTATCTTCTTGTTGAATCCAAAGAGTATCAGTCTGTGTTGAATCTAAAGCAATTTCAATAAATTCCCCTGCAGCATCAGATACTTCAGTTGGATCTGGAAAAAACTCTGTGAAAAATGGACAAAGCAGAGCGCTTGTAGCCCAAACAATCATTGGAGGCATAATAAGCCACCTATTGGATATAAATGAACAGTTTTATTCTATAGCATGTTCATTTGGGAGAATATAAGCAAGCGGATTCACTGCATTGCCATCGCGCCATACTTCATAATGAAGGTGAGGCCCAACAGAACGTCCTGTGTTTCCCATATATCCAATAATTTGGTAACGATTTACAAACTGACCAGGTTGCACAATATAGCGTTGCATGTGGCCATATTTCGTTACAATTCCGTTGCCGTGATTTAAGACAACGTAATTTCCAAAGCTCGAACTTTTTTGAGCGATTTGAACAACTCCATCTGCAGAAGCATAAATAGGTGTCCAAGGTACGTTGGAAATATCAATTCCATAATGCATTTTTCCTAATTCACCTGTAACTGGGTGCGTACGACGACCAAAAGCCGAAGCATAACGACCACTAGCTGGAGAAATAGATGGAATAAAACGCCAATTTTCGCGTTGTCTTTCCATAAAATTCCCTAAGGTTTTAAATGCATTTTGGTTCTTTTCAATTTTATTAAGCAAGCGTTCAGAAGATTCTTGAACATCTGCAGAAAGAGCTACAGATGGTGAAATAAAACGTTTGAAACGTTCTTCAGGTAAAATTTCGCCCCCAGTTCCTAGTGCACGAACAGAATGATCTAAGGGTTGAAGTCCAGCTTTAGCATAAAGCAAATCTTCAGATGCAAAATAAGAATCCATGCGTTGATTCAAAGAATCCGTTTCTAAATAGAGTTGTGAAAGTTTTGCCTGTAAAGATTCGCGTTGAGAAAGAGCATTTTGCAAAAAATATTCGTATCCAAAAAATAAAGCCGTTTGAAGAATCAAAAGAATAAGACCTAAACAAACAATTCGACGGCCCCAGCGCCAAACCGAAAACAAAGCTAGCGGAAGTCGCCATGTACGAGATTTGGCAGAACCTTCAAATAGTATTTGGGTACGAAAAAATTGCATCGGCGGGTAATTTAGCAAAGTTTGATGTAAAATCCAAGTTTACTTTTGAGAAATTCGGTAAATTACAAAGGTTCCGCTGTATTCGTAGCAAACAATGAGCAATGGTTCTTTTGTGGGAGAATTTTCGGCAGGGATAAAAAACATTCCTTCTGGACCTCTATCCGATGAATCCATAAAAAATCCTTTATATTGTGGATTTTTGCCATTTTCTAATTCAAAAACCACAATTCCACTCATTCTTTCTAAACCAATAAAAGCGTACTTTTGGTTCTCAATATCTCCAATGACGACATTTTCTGGTTCAATTCCTTTAGAAGAACTTCTTGCATTTACTTTTACTTTTCCCTTTTTAGAATTCCAGTTAAAATAGGATTTTGCCAATTTTTCCATTTTACGTTCTAATAAATTTCCACTATCCCATAGTAATTTCCCATTATTTCCATCAAATAGACTGATTGAACGCGTTCCAAATGAATAAAAAGCAGAACATTCTCCTGATTCATTTTTTAAACATGGGTCTTTAGCGAGTTTAATTTTTGAATTTTTGAAAGGTTCGGCATGAAAACAAGCCGAATCTAATTTTTCCCCCTTCAAACGTTTCTCCCATTTTTGCGAATCCTTCCATGCAGAATAATCAACATCTGCTCCTTCATTAGCTGTAAGTACAAAAGATTTATTTCCGAAAGAAAATGATGCAATTCCATCTGGGCCTCGAATTCCTAATAAAGGTAGTTTTTTTCGAGTAATTTCTTCGGAACTTGAAATAACTATCGTATTGGAGTCTTTGCTATGATCAAGAACGCCTAGTGGGAATACATCAGTGATTTGTTTTTTTGATAAGTCTATTTTAGCTAAGGCGTTATTTTCTTGAAGACTCACCCAAGCAGTTTTTGAATCAGAAGCTATTGTGATATATTCTGGCTCAAGAGAGTTAAAAAAAGAGGATTCTCCAATTTTACGAACGCCTAAAGAAATTAAACGAGCCGAATCCAAATGATTAAATGATAAAAATTCTGGAGTATTTTTTGAGTTTTCTAGCGATAAATACAAAACGCCTCCTTCAGGATCTTCAGAAAAATCATCGCTAGGAGAACCTTCGCATGCCCCTAACAAAAAATTCCCATTTGGAGAAAACGTAACCATATCTAACCCACTACAAGTTTTTATTTCTTGTTCTAAAATAAGCGAATCTGTAAATGAATAAAGGCGTAAAATTCCTTCTTTGAAATTTCCAGGAAAGGCGATGGCTAATTTATTTTTTGAAGCAGCTATGCTTGAAGCATTCCAGGGAAGTTTTGTTTGCTTAAAAATTTTGGGATTTTCAGGATTTGAAATATCTAATTCATAAAGAGTGGAACCACCTATGGCGAAAACTTTTTTTGCGGCAGGTAAATAAGTTGCTATTTCAATATTTTCGGCTTGGAGTTTCCCGATTGGATTTAAAAAATTTCCATCTTTTATAATATCTGCTTGAACGCATGTTACAAAGAAAAATAAAAGAAATAGAATTTTCATTTTAAACTCCTTAAATGATTACGAATAAAGTAGTTAATTATAACTATGTCAAACAATATGAATCAATGATTTTCAAATGCTAAATGGTTTAATACAAGCGATGCTAAAGTCATTCCAAAAGAAGCTGTTACTGTTATAACACTTCCTAAAATAGGTTTATCTCCTTTTTTTTCTGACTTTGCATAACCAACTCTAGGAGTTTCTTGGCTGAAAACTACTTGAAAATTGCCTGCAAAATTATTTTTTCGTAAAATGGCTCGAAGATTTTTTCCTAACGGGCAACCTGAGCTTTCCCAAATATCGGCATGACGAATTTTTGAAGGGTCAATTCGGCCGGCAGCTCCTAATGAAGAAAAAATAGGAATTGCTAATTGATTTGCTGTTAAAATTAAATTTACTTTGTCGGTTAAAGAATCTATTGCATCTATAATAATGTCATAACTTTTTAAATCAAATGAACTTGAAGTATCTTTTGTATAACGAGAAGTATTTGGTTGAATCGAAAGGTCAGGTAAAAGTTGAGATAAACGCCTAGCCAGAACCTCCACCTTATATTCTCCAAGCGTTTCTTTTGAAGCGGGAAGCTGCCTGTTTACATTTGACTCTACAACCTGGTCTGGATCAACAAGTGTTAAATTTTTAATACCTGAGCGAACTAAAGCTTCAGCACACCAACTCCCTACTCCACCTACACCAAATAATATCACTTTAGCTTGAGCTATTTGAGAAAGTCCTGTAGTTCCGTACAATGGCTCTAATCTCTTAAAAAAATCATCTTGCATATCACAAATTTAATATTCCTTATTGAAAAAAAATATTTCATTCCATTGGAATTATTTATTTTTTTAGGCATGAAGATATTCAAAAAAATTTTAGCAGTTATTTTAGTTCTCGTCTTCGTAATTTTCCTTTTCTTGCAATTTGCACTTCCACCAATTGCAGCAAATTACATTGAAAAACATTCTAATGAGTGGATTGGGCGACAGGTTAAAATTAAAGACTTTCATTGGAATCTCTTAGCCTTGGAAATTCACTTGAATGGTTTTTCTTTGCTCGAACAAGATGCAAAAGCCGAATTTCTTGGTTGGGATAATCTCTCTTTGAATATTTCCCCTTTGGCTCTTTTGACAAAAACAGCGAAACTTCAATATTTTACGTTAAATGGTTTTAGAGCTAATGTCGTTCAACAAGGCGATCAATTTAACTTTTCTGATATTTTAAGTAGATTTAGCGTAGATGCCTCAAAAGACTCGATTTTAGATTCTACTGCAGTTATAGAAGTTCAAAACATAAATGATTCAACGACAATTAATACTTCGAAGAATGATTCTTTAGCTCCTTCTTTTACAAACCCTTTGCAAACACTTCCTATTTATGTTCTTTTAGAAAATATCAATATTCAAAATACCTCTGTGAGCTATACAGATTTAAAATTGAAGAGAAATTTATCGGTTCAAGAAATTCAAGTAAAAATCCCAAAATTTAGTAGTAAAAAACCAGAGACTTCTGTTTTTGTTTCTGCAAAATTTCCTCAAGGCGGAACCTTCGATTTAAATACTGATTTGAACTTAGATAATGGAAAATTTAAAGTAGAAACTAGCCTTGATGAATTTGATTTGCAAAATGTTTACTCTATAGCGGCTTCTATTTTACAAATTGATTCTTTAAAAGGGAAAGTGAATTTCAATATTCTTGCAGATGGTTCATTAGAAGCTCCTCTTGCAACAAAAATTGATGGCCAAGTAAAAGTAAAAGAAGTGGAAGTTTTAGAATCGGCAGGCGGAAGTTATAAGCTTGAAAAATTTGAAACAGGATTTAGTGGAATTTCTTTAGAAGAAAATAAAATTCCAATAGATTCTCTGGTGATTCAAGGAGTGAACGCCCATTTTGATATTTTGCCAAAAACCACAAATGTCGCTCTTTTATTAAAACAAACAAAAGATTCTACGAATTCTGAAACGCCAAATGACTCTAATAAGATTTCAGAAGCTAAAACTGCTAAAACAGAAACTACCGTTCCTTCTAAAGAATCAGAAAAAATGCCTGATATTTCTCTTAAAAAATTAAGCATTTCTGATGTAGCTTTTACGCTTAACGATTATTCAATTAAAAAGCCAATGCATTATACCATTCAAAATATTAAAGTTTCTGGCGAAAACATTGATATGCAAAAAATGGGAATTGCTGTTAGCTTAAATTTCCCGAAAAGTGGAACATTATCCATGAATTTTAGGGGTTCTCCTAGTGATTTAACTACGATGAATTTGAATTTGAAAATTTCTCAAATGGCTTTACAACCATTCTCTCCTTATTCTATTCATTATACCGGTTTTCCTCTGAAAAAAGGAACTCTTGATTTTAGTAGTGATACCGATATAAAAAACAATAATTTAAATAGTGTGAACAAAGTGCTGATTCATAAATTAGAAGTTGATGATAAACTGAAAAATATTGAACCAGAATTTTCAATTCCTATGAAAGTCGGACTCTACTTACTTAAAGACAGAAAAGACCAAATATCAATTGATTTGCCTGTGAAAGGAAATATTACAGACCCAGAATTTTCTTTCGGGAAAATTATTTGGAAAACGTTCTCTAATTTGATTATTAAGGTAGCGCTTACTCCTACTAAATTGTTGACGGCTCCAGTTGATGCTATTTTAGGCGATTCAACAGAAGAGGCTAGCAATACTTCTCAAAAATCTACTCAATCTCAAACTACCGAAAATTAATTTTATAAGAAAATACCCCGCCGGCTACGCCGGCGGGGCAAATAAAAAAGGAAACCGAACGGTTTCCTTTTTTATTTTTAGTATCCAATCTTTTCTGCTAAATAAGCTTCAAGATCTTCAATTTTAACAAGTTCCTGTTTCATAGAATCACGTTCACGAACAGTCACATAACCTAACTTAGAAGCATCGCTTTCGCCTTCGCCTACAGTATCGAAATCAACCGTAATGCAATATGGAGTTCCGAGTTCATCTTGACGACGATAACGCTTACCAATGGATTGTGTTTCATCGTATTCAACATTCCAATGCTTGATTAATTTCTGGAAAATTTCTTCAGCTTTTTCTTTAACTTTTCCTTTTTTTACCAATGGAAGAACTGCCGCTTTTACTGGAGCAATACTTGGATGGAAATGCATTACCGTGCGTTCGTCATTTTCAAGTTTTTCAACTTCATACGCATCGCAAAGAAGAACTAGCAATAAGCGATCCACTCCAAGAGAAGGTTCTACAACATAAGGAATATAACGCTTATTATTTACCGCATCAAAATATTCTTGCTTTACGCGAGAATGAGCTTGGTGTTGTTTCAAGTCATAATCTGTGCGGCTTGCAATTCCCCAGAGTTCACCCCAACCAAAAGGAAATTCGTATTCAATATCACTTGTGCCGTTTGAATAGTGAGAAAGTTCTTCTTTAGCGTGTTCGCGCAAACGAATTTTATTTTCTGTAACACCAAGTTCTTCAACGAGCCATTTCATGCAGAATGATTTCCAATAATTGTACCATTCTACTTCAGTTCCTGGTTCGCAGAAAAATTCAAGTTCCATTTGTTCAAATTCGCGAGTTCTAAAAATAAAGTTACCTGGTGTAATTTCATTGCGGAATGATTTTCCGATTTGCCCCACTCCAAATGGGATTTTTGGACGAACATTGTCCATGATATTTTTGAAATTAATAAAAATACCTTGAGCCGTTTCTGGGCGCAAATAAACCTTATTGCCAGCTCCTTCAACGACACCAATTTCAGTCTGGAACATGAGGTTAAAGGCTCTTGGTTCAGTCCAATCAGATTTACCACAGCTAGGACACTCAATAGCGTGTTCTTTCATCATGGCATCAATTTCTTCAAAATTTTTGCCAGCAGCAGCACCATCACCGAGTTTTTCCTCTAAAAGTTGGTCTGCACGAAAGCGTTCACGACAAGCTTTACAGTCAACTAAAGGATCGGAAAAATTCCCCACGTGACCAGAAGCAACCCAAACTTTCGGATTTAAAAGAATGGAGCTATCTAAACCAAGCACATCAGAACGAGAAGAAACAAACTTTTTCCACCAAAGGTTCTTAATGTTGCGTTTTAATTCAATACCATACGGACCATAATCCCACGTATTAGCAAGGCCATCATATATTTCCGAACCTGGGAAAATAAAGCCACGGCGTTTGCAAAGAGAAACAATGTCTTTTAGAGCATCTTGAACTTTTTTTGCCATAATTATTCCTTTAATGTAAAGTTTTACCGACCAAATATAAGTATTCTCTAACCATTTTTGAAAAAATTTCTATCGTTTAGCTATGATTCTACGATTCTTGATTCTACTAAATGTTTTGTGCATTACTTTTTCTTTGACTTATGCACATACAGGGAAGCGTCATGTTGAAAAACAAAATATCGACATTCAAGAATCAAATGAAGAAAGTGCTTCAACTTTTTTGAAAAAACTTTTGTCTTTTGAGACCGCAGAAGAAGAAAATCTCCAAGAACCTCAAATTTTTCTCCAAAAAGAAGAAGTAGAACCAGAACATGAAGAAGCCGCTGCTTTAGCAGATTCTTTAGAAAACGAAAGCAATCACTCTAATTACGCTTCAGAAACATTAGATAGCGAACCACAAAGTGCATTAGCTCAATCAGAATCCCCTATTTCAAAAGATAGATTAGAACCTACTTCTTTTCTTCGTTTTGAAAATGCAACCCTTCCAACTGGACGTGCGGTGCGCATAACTTCTCCTTATGGAATTCGCTCTTACAGAATGCATAAAGGTATTGATGTTAAAGTTTATAAAGGCGATTCAATTTTGGCTGCATTTTCAGGTCGCGTGGTAAAAGCTGCTTATGAACGCCGTGGTTACGGCCACTATATTGTACTTGAACATGACAATGGAACAAGAACTGTTTATGCTCATCTTTCAAAACGCCTTGTTAAATATGGAGAAAAAGTTTATTCAGGTCAATTAATCGGAAAAGGTGGAAATACAGGGCGCTCTACAGGTTCTCATTTGCATTTTGAAATCACCTACAAAAAAATGCCTATTGATCCTTCTTTAGTTTTTGACTTTGCCGAAGGAACCGTGTTAGCTAATAACTCAGAAATCGCTATTTCTGAATTAGAATCTGATTATGACATTATTCAATCAGAATTATCTAAGTACAGAATTTATCGCGTAAAAAAAGGCGATACTCTTGGGAAAATTGCTAGAATGTATGGAATTTCCGTTCAAAGGCTATGCAAATTAAACGGAATTAAAAGAAATTCAGTTTTGAGAATTGGTCAACGCTTGCGTTGTTCTTAAAATTTAAGTTAAGAAAAGAGAAATCGCTAAAATTACAAAAACAACTCCAGAAAGGCGTTGTAGATTCACTTCGACTTTTGGATGATTTACTAGAAAAGGTTTCAAACTTCCTGCTAAAAATGCAATAGAGCCAAAAACAACCCAGGTAGATAATAAAAACATTGTTCCTAATAGAGCAATTTGAAGGCTTGGTGAAATTGATAAAGATGTATTAACGGCTGGCGGTAAAAAAGAAAGTAAAAATAGAACGGCTTTAGGATTAGAAAGATTCATTAAAAGTCCGCGTCGAAAAAGTGCTTTATTAGATAGTTCTGTCGCCTTTTTTTCATAATTAGATGCAGAGGCAAAACGAAAAGAAAGATAAGCCAAATAAAGCAAATAACAAGCTCCCAAACATTGCAAAATAAAGAATGCTGTCGGAGAATGAGTGATCAAAATGGATAACCCAGAAATTTGAAGAATTACTTGAATGATAATTCCTAAGGAAATGCCTCCAATCACACAGAATCCAGCATGTCGCCCAAATGCAGCACTTTGCATTAGCACAAATAAATTATCTGGCCCAGGGGAAAGCGCTACCACTAATGACATTAAAAAGAATGAAATCATATTTTGAATTTAGAAAATAGAATTTAGGCAATAGGCAATTTCTTACTATTTTTCATAAACTTCAACGTTTCGTATTCGCCTTTTTCTGCAAGCATTTGAAGTAAATACAAAATTTTCCCATAAGTATCGGAGGTCATTTTGTCTTTATGATTTCCTTTTAAAAGGTATTGCAAGGGCGATTCGTTTGTATAAGTTTTAGGATTATAAGTTTTGGAAGCTGCTACTCTATCACAAAACATTTCCTTGATATATTTATCCGGCATCGGCATAGGCACAATTTGTTTGGTAACCATATCGTAATCATACCAAAATTCAAAATGATGTTTATTTCTTCCTTTATGATGCATCCAAGCTAAACTATAACCTTTATCTAGACGTTCTCCATTATTGGGAGATTGATTTCCTGAATAGTATTTAGCGCCCGGAAGAAATTCTACTAAACTAAATTTTGATAAATCGTGAAATAAACCTTGAAAACCAATACCTGCTTTAAAACAAAGCTTTATCACCTCATGACGATGTCGAGTAATTGTTAAAAAATGCTTCAGCGGAAAGAATGCCATTATTCACCCTAAAAAGAAATCAAAAAAATTATTGGTTTCAAAAAAAATAAAAATCTTTTAAAGAAGAATCAAATAAAGGCAACTATCTGAAAAAGAAATTTAAGTTTACTAAACAAATTGCTAAATTATCAATGATTTTTTCGGGCATATAAATTAGCCCATTAAACAAAGGAATATATCATGCCTAAACTTCGCTCTTTAACAACCATTGAAGGCCGTGAAATGGCTGGGGCTCGTGCGCTCTGGCGTGCTACAGGAACCAAGGAATCTGATTTTGGAAAGCCTGTTATTGCTGTTATCAATAGTTTCACTCAATTTGTTCCTGGACATGTTCATCTAAAAGACCTCGGGCAGTTAGTGGCTAGAGAAATTGAAAAAGCTGGCGGAGTCGCTAAAGAAACGGGAACTATCGCTGTAGATGATGGAATCGCTATGGGACATGGCGGAATGCTTTACAGTCTTCCATCTCGTGATTTAATTGCTGACTCAGTTGAATACATGGCAAACGCTCATTGCGCCGACGCCCTTGTTTGTATTTCTAACTGTGATAAAGTGACTCCGGGTATGTTAATGGCTGCAATGCGTTTAAATATTCCAGCCATTTTTGTATCAGGAGGGCCAATGGAAGCTGGTCACGTTCAAAATGAAGATGGCTCAGATCGGGCGCTTGATTTAATTGATGCAATGATTGATTCTGCAAATCCAAACGTATCCGATGAACAATCTAAAGCTATAGAAAACGCAGCCTGCCCTACTTGCGGAAGTTGCTCAGGAATGTTTACTGCCAATTCCATGAACTCACTCACAGAAGCACTCGGGCTTTCTTTACCAGGCAATGGAACTATCGTAGCAACTCACGCTGAAAGAAAAAAATTATTTGAAATGGCTGGAAAGCGAATTGTAGAACTTTGTAAACGTTACTACGACGAAAATGACACTTCTGTTCTTCCAAGAAGTATTGCTACAAAAAAAGCATTTGAAAACGCCATGCGTCTTGATATTGCTATGGGTGGAAGTTCTAATACAGTTCTCCATTTACTAGCTGTAGCACAAGAAGCGCAAGTTGATTTTACAATGAAAGATATTGATTTACTTTCAAGAAATACTCCTTGCTTGTGTAAAGTAGCTCCAACAGTCCATAATATTCACATTGAACAGGTGAATCGTGCTGGTGGAATTTTTGGCATTTTAGCTGAATTAGATCGAATGGGACTTATTCATAAAGATACTTACACAGTTCATGCCAACACTATGGGCGAAGCTATTCAAGCCAACGATTTAATGCAAAATCCTTCTGAAGAAGTCAAGCAACGTTATTTAGCTGGTCCTGCAAGAAAATTCAATTTAACTGCATTTTCTCAAAATACATTCTACGAATCTCACGATTTAGACAGAGAAAAAGGAGCCATTCGCGATGCAGCTCACGCTTACACTAAAGACGGTGGGCTTGCTGTTCTTTACGGAAATTTAGCATTAGATGGCTGCATTGTTAAAACTGCTGGCGTCGATGAATCCATTTGGAATTTCACAGGAAAAGCTATTGTTTTTGAAAGCCAGGAAGACGCAGTAGAAGGCATTTTAGGCGGCAAAGTCAAAGCTGGTGATGTCGTTATCATTCGCTATGAAGGTCCTAAGGGCGGCCCAGGAATGCAAGAAATGCTTTACCCAACGAGCTACTTAAAGAGCATGGGACTTGGAAAATCATGCGCCTTATTAACAGATGGTCGTTTCTCTGGTGGTACTAGCGGTCTTTCTATAGGACATGCTAGCCCAGAAGCGGCAAATAAAGGTAATATAGGGCTCGTTCGTACAGGCGATCTTATTGAAATCGATATTCCAAACCGTAAAATCAATGTTGGTCTTACCGATGAGGAACTTCTTGCTCGTCGTCAAGAAATGGAATCTCGTGGAGCAAAAGCTTGGAAGCCGGAAAATCGTAACCGCGTTGTTTCTAAAGCACTTCAGGCTTATGCTGCGATGGCTTCTTCTGCCGATAAAGGGGCTGTTCGTGATTTAAGTCTTATTGGAATTCAATAATATAAATTCCATATACTTGAAAAGTTATAAAAAAAGTTCCCTTCTGCGGGGAACTTTTTTATAAAGAAAACTACCGGCTACGCCGGTAGTTCCGTAAAAGCCTTCTGGCGGTCATAAAAAAATCCTTTGACTATTATTGAAAAGCGGTCTGCCAACTGCATAACAACAAAATCAAAGGACTTAAAATGAATGATAGAAATAAATCAACAGCTCATACTACCTTGAACAGCAGGTTGTCGTCAATCAAGTTTGATTCGGCAGTCCACTCATTGACTGTAGCATCCATCATGAATCTCGGTTCAAGAGGTTCATCACTATAGTTATTAGAAATCTATCCTTTTTTCGACATAATGAATTCCTCTAGAGTTTCTTAATTAACAGATGTGTGATATTTCAAAGGCCTTGCAAACCACGACTTTAATAATTTTTTACACAACGAACAGAGACTCCATATTTTTGGGGATTAGCTGCATTAAACGTAGAGTATTTTGAAATGCCACCTCCCATGCTTTTATTTTCTACAGGCTCGGTTTCCCTTGGAAAACCATAATACCCCCCCCCTCCAATATTATCAAAAAAAGAATCTCCATTTTCCTCAAAGCATCTATATCCCGCAGCAATAAAACTGAATCCAGAGGTATTGTACCCAAAACCGTTCGAATACGAGACCTCCGAAGCAAGTGCACTCATTCTGTCCTCGATATAAGTGCTTCCGCCTGTCGCATAAGATACGGCGAGCATTTCCAGCTTAGTAATCAAGTGCCAACCGTTCGGGCAGATTCCCTGGTGGAACCCATCATGGTCGGGATCTATCCGGTCGGCACAGCTCTTGCTATTGCACTCATACGGCAGCGCCATCATTTCGGCCCACTGGTAGAGTCCGCCATAATAGTGACAGTTTAGGGAGTCATTATCATAACAAAACTTTTCTATCATTGTATCATCAACTTGATATGAATTACTATCTACAAACTTTACCATTTTTCCAATATTCAGATTTTCAGCAAACACGGTTAACGAATCTGAATGTTCCTTGTTATATATAGTCAAATAATGGTATTCACGAACATTGTCAGGTTCTCGGGTATCCGTATAAACACCATACTCAAAACTAGCTAGATTGAAGGGTTGCCACTCACTATCTGTTCCCCAAGGATTCTGGGCTTTACTACTACTTGACTTTATACTGGATGAAGATTGTTTCACAGAAGAACTGCTGCTAGACTCATTCTTCTTGCTCGAAGACGAACTTTCCGAACTATTGGCTCTTACACTAGACGAAGAGGTTTCTTTATCGCTAGAACTTGACACAACTTTTTGGCTAGAAGATGAAACCACGGAGCTACTAGACGATTTATCTTTTTCTTTAGTTTCATTACCCGAAGACTTCTTATCTACCGATGAGGAGGATTCAACGGCAGCATTTTCCATCCGGTCCGTTGCTAGAGACTGAAGAAGAATCGTCACAGGCGGTCAGGGCAAATATTGCCACCAACAAGAAGATGGCTAGAGATTGCTTCCCCTGAAACAAGTTCAAGGTCGCAATGAAACGCTAGAAAGAATTTCTCATAAAAACATCCCTTTGTAAACCTTACCCCCTAAAAATAACAAAGCCCCCCCCTGCACCGCAATCCTTCAGCGCACAGAAAACCACTTTTTTCAAGATTTTCTGTCAAAAATTTCCTATATGACTCAACTTAGGACATATAGGAGTTATAAGTTGCCAAATGTAGGCATTTTATGGTAGATTTGGGCAAAATAAATTATTCAGCAGAAAAATAATTTTTCTACTAAATAATTTTAAGGACATCTTCCGGCAAAAAGACAATTCCATCCGTCTTGTCGCGAGGTTTTTCTTTCAAAAAAAGAACCGGGACGATTTTTTTATACTTGTGGAGGAACGGCAATTTCTGGGCCTGCTCATTCAGATGAGCAAACAGGCGCCCCGCATTTTCGCCATTCGTCCATTTGCATTCCCCGACAAGTAGCGTTTTCTTGTCCATGCTTTCGGCAACGACATCGATTTCGATCCGTTCTGACTTGCCGACATTGCCCCACCACCTGGAAGCCACATTGAACATCACGCCACCGACAACCTGCCCGCTAACCGCCTGCCGGCAAAGGCGTTCCCAGCAAAAACCTTCAAATTCAGGGAAATGTTGTTTTACAATTTCTTCCACGTAATCAACACGCCCCAGTTCCAACAGCGAACGATACGGGCTGATAAACCGGTAATAGAAATTAATGAACGGGTCGGACAAGTGGTAAATGCCGTGCTTGCTGTTTTTGGGATTTTCACCGAAAGGGATTTCCCGATCAACAAGCTGCATGGTCACGAGCCTTTTTAAAGGGGCGCTCAAGGTCGCCGCATTCTTTTCGGCACGCGCCGCAATCTCCGAAATTCGGTTCGCGCCGTTCCCGATGATTCCAAGAAGCGTGGACGCCTGCACCAGGTCGCGCATGTCGTCGCGCAAAATATGCACAGGCTCGTCATGAAGGACGCCCATGGGAGAAAGGGCCAATTCCCTCAAGGCCGACTTGAAATTCCGATACCGTTCACGCAACTCCCAATATCGGGGCACTCCGCCCCAAACGGCATATTCAGAAACGGCCTCCTTTGCCGAAATTTTCAACGCAGAAGGCAAGTAAGAAACCGGAATAGGCTTCAACCGGAGAATTTCATGGGCACGCCCATACAATGGCGATTTTTCGTCGAGGGCGACATCGAACATCATCTGTTGCGACGAACCGCAAATCACCAGGTTGAAGTTCAAGGACTTTTCGTCCAGCAGCTTCTGCAGCGTAGAGGGCAACATCTCGCAGGATTTCACAAGATACGGGAACTCGTCCAGGCAGAGCGTAGAGCCCTTCGCGCACCTGTAGTTGAAGGCCCTGAAAAGCGACTCCCAGTCGGGGTAAGCAACGGAATCGAAACCCTCATACCGGACTGCAATCGCCATGGCCAGGAAACGCCGCTGGGCGGATTCTTCTGAACGGTCCGCCATAAAATAGATATCGTTTTCCTTCAAGACGCGCTTTAACAAGGTGGACTTGCCCAACCTGCGACGGCCATAGACAACGACAAAAGACGCCCCCTTCCGGGAGAGTTCCGCCTTCAGCCTTTTCGATTCTTCTTCACGATCTAGGAATTCCATACCCCTAATATAATAAATTATTTAGCAGAAAAATAATTTTCCTACTAAATAATTTTAGAAATTTAGCCATTTATTGGGCGTTCCCCGGCCCCAACTTGTCATCCCCGCGAAGGCGGGCCGGGGCGGTACGACAGCTCTTAAATTACACTGAAATCAATGAACTTGTAAAAACCGGCGCTTTTCGCCACTTCAAATTCACCTTCGTCAAAGGACTTGTTTGCTAAACCTTCCCGAATGATTTTGATAAAGGTTTCCTTTAGCGGATCAAGATCGTTCTTTATAGTGTTGTAAACAACAAACGAGTCGAGTCCTGCATAATCGTGAACAATCCTGTTGCGCATACCGCGAATTGCCTGAATGTTTTCGCTTGCGATTCCCGCTTTGGCGGCGTCCGAGAGCTTGTTGATGGATTCGCCTATGTTTGCTAGCAAGGTCAGACACGCATTGAATACCATCTGATCTTCTTTCTCAAGAAGTTCTTCAGTGGAATGAATATCCCGTGTATATTTTTGAATTTTCAACAGGGATTCAAGCATTCCCAATAAGTGGAAAAGGTCGTTCCTGGGGTCATTCGACACGGATGGACTCCTTGCTTGCTCGATACAGGATAATGGGGTTTGCGAACTTCTCTATGACGACATCCACGGACTTGCCAGTTTTTTCGGAAAGTTCCTTTCGCAAGGACAACAGGTCATTGTAGTCCTGGAAATCACGGACTAGCAGGTCGATGTCGTTGGGAGTTGCTGTTCGAACAGACGAACCGAAAACAAAGACATCCTTCAGGCGATACTTCGCAAGAAGTTTGTTTTCACGGAATATCCGTAATATGTTTTCGGCGAACACCATAGTTTTCCCTTATTATTACATTTCCAATATAGATTTTTCTGTCCGTTTGTGCAACAAGACTAGTGTGACTTAGGACTGATTTCAGTAATGTTTGCGAATCTACAGAGAAAAAATTACCACCGTAACCAATGTCTTATGGGCGTTCCCCGGCCTGGGGCCGGGTCGGGCTATACTCGCTTCGCTCGCCGAGCCTGTAGTCTCGGCCCTTACGGGTGACTATCCCTAACGCGATTCTAGTGTGAAATGTGTAGTGTGGGATGTGAAGTGTGGGATGATTGTTTATCGGCGGGTTAGTCAGAGTCCTTGACGCAACGGACAGAAAAATCAATCGGAGACAGTCGCATCCATCATCAACCTCGGTTCAAGTTGTTCGTTTTGAAATGGTTTGTATTCTTGTCGTTCTGAAATGTGTCTGCTCCGTTCTTTATTTTTCGTTTTTTATTTTAAAAATGTATTGCTATCATCTTGCACACAACGAACATATTTAAAACCAAACTTCATTGACTTGCCTATAGAGACATCCGTAAGTCCCTCAAGCAATGCGTGAATTTTCTTCCTCAAAAAAATTATCAATCATTCGTTTCACGGCGTAAACATCTTCAAAAAAAATAATGTTTTATTCCTCATTTTTAATGATTATATTCAAATCATGACAAAATACACACCAAACCCCAATCGATATAATTCTATGCCCTACCGCCGTGTAGGCAAAAGTGGTCTAAAACTTCCAGCCATTTCTTTAGGAATGTGGCATAATTTCGGCTCTAATGATGATTATGAAAATTGTCGTTCGATGCTTCGTTATGCATTTGACCAAGGAATCACCCATTTTGATTTAGCAAATAATTACGGACCTCCAGCAGGTTCTGCTGAATCAAACTTCGGAAAAATTTTCAAAGAAGACTTTAATAATCATCGCGATGAACTTGTAATTTCTACAAAAGCTGGTTGGGAAATGTGGCCTGGGCCTTATGGAAATTTCGGAAGCCGTAAATATTTAATTGCTAGCCTAGACCAAAGTTTAAAACGTCTTGGATTAGATTATGTAGATATTTTCTACCATCATCGTCCAGATCCAGAAACTCCTTTAGAAGAAACTATGGGAGCTTTAGATTATATAGTTAGAAGTGGTCGTGCTCTTTATGTTGGAATTTCTAGCTACAATGCCGAAGAAACTCGCCGTGCAGCAAAAATTTTGAAAGATTTGGGAACGCCTTGCCTAATCCACCAACCTCCTTATAGCATGTTTCGTCGTGAACTCGAAGGAAATTTACAATCAGCAATCGCAGAAACAGGAATGGGCTGTATTGTATTTTCTCCACTAGCTCAAGGTCTTTTAACAGAACGGTATTTAAACGGGATTCCAAAAGATTCTAGAGCTACGAAAAGTCCGTTTTTAACGAAAGCGCAGGTGGAAGAAAAACTTCCTTGCATTAAAGCGTTGCATCAATTGGCTTTAGAACGTGGGCAAACTTTAACGGAAATGGCTCTTGCGTGGAATCTTCGCTTGAAAGAAATTACTTCTGTTCTTATTGGAGCTAGTCGAGTTTCTCAAATAGAAGAAGCGTTACGTTCTTTGAAAAATCTTGACTTTTCTAGTGAAGAACTTTCTAAAATTGAAGATATTCTCGCAGGGAATTTTTAATATTTCGAAGAGAATTTTATTTAATCCGCTGGCTACGCCAGCGGATTAATTTGTATACAGAAAACTACCGGCTACGCCGGTAGTTCCGTAAAAGCCTTCTGGCGGTCATGAAAAAATCCTTTGACTATTATTGAAATGCGGTCTGCCAACTGCGTAACAATAATCACAAAGGATTTAAAATGAATGATAGAAATAAATCAACAGCTCATACCACATGGAATTGCAAGTACCACATCGTGTTTGCACCAAAGTTCAGAAGGAAGATACTCTACAATCAGAAACGGGAAATCGTAGGGAAAATTCTAAGGAAACTTTGTGAATGGAAGGATGTGGAGATAATTGAGGCAGAGGTTTGCCCTGACCATATACATATGCTTGTGGCGATACC
>JAGAKE010000022.1 GCA_017625775.1 Fibrobacteraceae bacterium | reverse complement strand
TTGCAACTTGTCGATCTGTTTATTTAGTCTTTCAATGCGGATTTCCTTTTCCATTTCTTCGAGAACAGAATCGGGAAGCGTAGAGGGAACTGTGAGAAGTGCGTCAGAAGATGAACTAGTGAGAGAATTGCTCTGCGAATCAGAACTTTTAAAAGTCAAGCCTGGATTTTCATTCGACGAAGATGTGCCGACAGACTCTGAAGAAGTCAGAGTTTGCGGTTCCATCGGAGACGAAGCGGAATTGTCGTCGGAACATGCAAGAAATATGACGATTGGCAAAGCGAACAAAACGATTTCTCGTGACACATGCTACTCCTTGGTTTGAAACTATAGTCTACTATTTTATTTTTGATTTAAACCAACTTTCTAATTCCTTTTCAATAAAATAAATTTTAGTTTTATTTTCGAGAATTCCGAATGAAATATGGTTTACAACATGATTGTTTGTCCAATAAATAGTTTTTATCTTTTCTATTTCCTCAGGACAGTTTGCATAGAAGACCTCCGTAGAATAGTTACTCAATTTTTCCTGATATAACTTAAAACCCATCGTATCTGCATCAATTTTTCGTTCTACAAGAAAGGAACCTAATTCATTCCTTTTGTGAAACAAATATTCAACAGAATCACCTTGTTGAAAAGCCCAATAAAACTCTAGATTTGAGAGATTAACTTCTCTAGATTTGGAATACACAACTGCTTCTGTAGGCAAGAAAATAGATTTTTCTTTCACCATAATAGAATCTATAGTTATTGCTCTTGGAGGGATTAACTCTATTGTTCGGTTAATGCCAGCAAAAGAAAAATAAGGCATATTATTTTTTATAACAGGTATTTTTAAAATAAAATCGCGAATTTTAGCCTCAATATACATACTACCAATGGGCAAATCATCTACAAGACAATTATTTAGAATGTTTATAAGAAATCCATTTTCATCCACCACTCGAATGATGGGCCCCCATTCAAAAGAAGAATTTCTTTTAGGATTTCCAATGCAATTAGCCAGAGGTTCCGCCTTCAACGCTCTGATAAAATAAGAGAGCGAATCTTTTTCATCCTGCACAATTACGGAATCGCGATTAAATTCACAAGATACATCATCATAACAATGTTCAGTCAGTACTTCCACCAAAATATTCCTTGACTCCGTTTGAGAGATCGTCACAACCACCCTAGCAATTGCACCATCATAACAAATTTCAGTCGATGAACATCCATACATATACGAAAATTGAAGCGTGTTTTTTTTTAAAGGAATCGATTCTTTGTGTATATTGTAACCTATTCGACAAAGTTTATACGAATTATATTGGCGACTTCCTAAATTAGGAATTAAACTACATGAAGAAAGGAGTATTGCTGCACATAGAATACGAAAATACATTAATACACCTTGCCTGTATAACGATTTTTCCAACCATTCCATTGATTAAAGCGACCATGTCGGTATTCTATAGACCACCCCTTTCGTGCAGAGATTGACCATGAATTAATCACAATTGGCGAAGGAGGAGTATGCGCTCCTGTAACGTCGTTGAAATAGGGGTTTTCAACCCCCTTGTATTCTTTTACAATTCCATTACCATTTATCATAATATGCCGTTTATCTGGATTCTCAAATGCAAGGATGTTGTCGATATTGGAAGGATCTAGTTTTGCCATTGGATTTGAAGGATCATGTGTATGTCCCCAAACAGACGCATCGTCAGAATAGTTTGGTACATAATGTCCACTAGCATCTTTGATCATCAAAGACGGATCGTCAACGTCACTAAAAAAAACTTCCTCATCAGGATATTCTTGCTGCATTTCATACGCTTTCTGAAGTTTATCTCTATCTACATCTGACGGATGGTCAAAATCATAAACTGCGGCTATCTGCGCTTGATAACCCCAAGTAAAGCCCATATTAGAAGACCCTTCTGCATGAACTCCCCACGCTCTAGCACCAGTATAAAGACCGCGTCCTTCCATACCACTGAAACCCCATTCATAGCCGGTATAGGCCTCAGCACCGAATGCTCCTGCATAAGTTTCAACATAAAGAGTTGAACCAAAATAATCCCCATGCGTGTCCCAATATTGTGCGCCTCCTATTCCAGCACCAACTCCATAGGCACCACCTCGGATGCCATAACTTAATGTTCCGCCAGTTTGATCATTGTAAGCATATCCCAAATTTGCACCTACATTAAAAATGCCTACATTTGCTGCAGCACCAACATTTGCAGAATAAGTGTTACTTCCATTTCCAAAATTATGAGAATATCCAAAATCAATATCCACTCCAAAACTACTGTTTCCAACATCTAAAGCAAATCCAACACCAGCAGTAAATCCTCCATTTTCATATCCGATTGTAATTATTCCAAGGGATATTTTCCATAATCCATATAAATCCAAAGCATTTACCGGATCTCCTCCAAAAGCATAAAGGCTCACATACTGCCTAGCAGGGTCAGGAGTCATCCATATCCCGAATACAGGGTCAAAGAAACGCATTCCGTAATAATAGAACCCAATTCTTTCGTTATACTCTTTGCCCGTATATTGTTCGGCGGGACTGTCGCCAGACACCTGAATTTTCTTCTGTGTTCCATAAGGCTCATAGACGAACACATTTCCTGTTCCGTTTTCCATAAGTGTCATTACAAGTGAACCCTGGTAGTCCTTGATATACCATTCCTTCGAGGAGTCGGGCAGGATTCGACCCACGATTCCCGACTTACCCTGAATCATTTTATATTCGGTAACGGAACTATCATTTGCAACATATACCCGATGCCGTTCAAGGGCTTTCTTGCCCCCCACCATGATGTCGGTGCGGATTGCTTGCAGCGCATCATTTTCGTATGCAAAGGTGGCAATGCGCCAACCGGAAGGGTCATAGACCATCAGTTCACGCCATATCGACAAGTCCGACATCTGCACGAAGGAAACCGGCATTCCATACGGGTCATATTCCACCGACAGGTTCTTTGAACTGTCCGCAATCATTCGTCCCGATGCATCATAGACAAAGTTGTTTGTCCTTGACGCGTTCCTTGTAGAATCGAGAGCGATAGAGCCAGTAACTCTGTTGAGCTTGTAAGAATCGTCGTAATAGTTGTAGCCGAGTGAGCTCCCGTCGTATCCCTGCGCAAGAGTTCGACCGTTCTTGTCAAAACTAAATGTTGCTTCCGGAGCAGTTCCGCTCCGCTTGACCAAATTGCCCGGCATGTCATAGAGGAAGTTCGACACTCTATTACCCGAAGAATCCGCAATGCCATACGTGGTGGACAATTTGGAAATCATTCCGTCGTAACGGGGGCGTTCATTTGTCGAAGCGGCGACATCCTCGTAATTAAGGGTCTGCCGGAAAAGCGTATCGCCCGTGGTCGTATTCAGGATATTCAATGCTGTCGTCTGTCCATGCAGATGATAGGCATAATCGGTCCGAAGTCTATCGCCGACCGTCACGGCCGAAACCTGCCCCAGGTCGTCGTAGGTAAACCTGACTATGTTCAGCCCTTCGCCATCAAGGATCGTCTTGACACGTCCCTTGTCATCGTAATCATATCTACGAGCATCGAAAAGCGCTCCAATCGCATCGAAGACAGATACCTTCAAAAGGCGGGAAATGTCGTCATACTCATATTGCTTGGAGACAATGGTTCTTGTAGAGTCCCTTTCCGCTCCGATATAGCGGATCGCGACAGTCTTGCGGCCCAGAGAATCATAGGCGAAGAAATCCGCCACAAGCGCGGCATCCGCCCCGATACGGGAAGCCGCAAGAGGGTTGCGGGTCCATTTACAGGCGAGTTTTCCGCGAGTGTTTTTCAGAATCTTGTCAGTAAAATAACCTTCGAGCCTTTCATTGCCGATTCTGTCAAGACAGGCGGAAAGGCTGTCGTATGCGGAGCCCGAATATTCCGTCTTTACTCCTGGAACGGGCGACCGGCTTTCTGCAATTTCCCTGAGCCTTGCATCTGTAACCAAGTCAAGGACACTTTCGCCTATGGAGACAATGCGGCCCTGTGCATCGTATTCCTTATAGGAAACAGCATTCCGCCCCCGCTGTTCTTCCGTCACTGAAATACGGATGCTGCCCGACTTTGTGTAGTAGAATTTTTCCGTCCCCACATCGGGACCGTTGGACGCAACGTTTCTCCCGGCAGCATCGTAATCCGACACCACGGCAAAGGCGGAATCGTTCTGGTCCACGTCGAGCGGAGTGATTGTCCGGCGCAAGTTTCCTTCGCGTGTATATTCATATTTCTTGACAGACCATTGCCAGTTTCGCATGTTTGTCCCTGTCGTGTCCAGGGCAAAAGCAGTCTGCACAAGTTGACCAAGACGATTTTTCCAGGAAAGAGAGATACGGCCTTCAACATCGCGGCTGTACGAAAGGGTATAATTTTTCTGGGTATTGTTTTTCGCGAAGTTCAACGACTGGGGAATGTTCAGGTCCGCCACATAGGCGTAATCGGAAGAACCTACATGCGCCCCGTCCACTTTCCACGGCTCGCCGGGCATGGAACTCCTGAGCAATCGGCCATCCTGCAAGGAATACTGGTTTTCGGTATAGGCATAACCAGCTGCATCGGGGCCGTCGCCATCCAGCGAGAAATAGTCATTTGCATGGACCTGGGATGAATCTACATACCCTTCACGCTCCAATTCAGCAATGTATGTGTAATCTTCCTGGAAAGCTCGACCCAGGTTGTCATAACGGTATTCCTTGACGGCAAAACGCATAGCGGGATCAAAGAACAAAAACGATGGTGCAGTGATGTTGGATTCCTGCATCAGTTCCACGTTCTTCGCATAGATTAGACCATACAAGGCGCTCTGGTGTCCCAGTTCAATTTTTGCATTCGGTGCAACGAATACGCCCGCCAAGCCGGAAATTGTCCCCAACCTTAATGTAGATGACTGGCCTAGCCGCCATCCGATAAAGTAACGGGCGGTGGAATCATGTGACATGATGGAATTGTCGCTAATAGAAAGAGACGAACGGACATGGATGACGACATTTCCCTGCGACAAGTCGAATCGCAGCGTCGCCGTGGGCTCGACAGAGAAACTGTCAAAATAATAGTCACCCGCAGAAAGGCGTAAAACGCTCCTTGCTCGAATCAATCCATTTCCGTACTCGCCTGGAACAAGGGTCGAGTCCGCATCATTGGCGAGAGAGACATCTGATGTTCCTACAGGAAAATCTTCTGGCGGGAACGAACAGGCTTCGGTTTCGGTATTTTGTTTGGACTGCTGGACGAAAGTCTGGTTGCCAGTCCAAAGGCCGCTCCCGTAATTGACCATCGCAAAGACTGAATCACGGTCTCCCATACGCACTGAATTTTTCGCGACAACTTGCAGTTCCGAAAGGGACGTGTCGCGAATCGTCACGTCGTTGTCTATGAAGACGGAATCACCGGAACCGAGATTGCCGCCATGTGACTTGCTTCTCGCCCTGACTTCGAGTTTCTCCGTCGCATAGGCAGTGAAGCCGTTCACGCATTCCGAGGGCAAAAGTCCGCTTGCGAATTCCCTGTGGACCAACGCCTCGGACATGTGACCACGACCGAGCCCGTCGGAAAAGGATATTCCCATGCCGACTGTTCCGCGGGAACTAGCCTCCTTGCTCGGTTCCAAGATTACGTCGTCAAAGAGCATTGTCGCATTAGATGAGCCGGAAAGCGAGACTTTGATGAACCTGATACCGTCTGGAATGTTGAATGTATGAGAATACGGACTCCACTGGACTGCACGGGTGTATTTTTTTCCGTCCAGATACGACACCTGCGTGTTCTTGTCGGAGTAGAAATATATTCTCGGCGATACGACCGCCCCGTTCACATTGTATGCAAAAAGACTCAATGTAAAGACGGTATCTCCGTCAACCGGCACGAAGTCGGACACCGGCCCACCTATCGGGGATGTTACGCCAACATAACTGCCAGAAACTGGCCGGATGTCCTGGCCGTAGGCCGACATTATTTCCGCACGGGAAAGCCTCTTTCCGTTCCATGCATAGAAACCGTCCTCGAAACTCCAGTTCGGCAGAAGGTTGCCGTGCGTAAAGGAGAATCCGTAGTCGCGGGCATGCTCCGTATTCTCGAGAACTACCGCTTTTGGAGGGTTTGCAAAGGCAAAAGCCGCAAGAACAGGCACACAAAGGAGAGTGAATAGTTTATTCATTTGTCCCTCCCGCATTTTCATTTAGACGATGTTTTGCATTGTCCGTGAAGATTCTACCCTTCGAGTCCCTTGTGGCGCGGCGGCGATGGTTCTTGTCATAGACAAATTCCGCCTTCTGGAAATCCATACCCATCGTAGAAAGCGGAAGTCCCGCCTTGTCATAAGATGTAATGGTAAATGCCGCAGAGGATGGATAGGCAATAAAATCGTCCACATAGACAACCCGGGAATCATTGCCTGTGGGAGTTCCGGTTCCCAGCCAAACTCGCAGGTGGTCGTCGGCTGTCGTATCCGCAAACATTCCGTCTGCAATCAGTTCAGAATATGGAATCTCTATTTCATAGCGTTGCCACCTGTTAGCCTTGAAAGATTCATTCACGGGATTATAACTTGCGATTGACCTTGCGATAGTCTTGTCCGCCCTGCGGAATTCCGCCATGAGCATGGGTTTCACACCCGTAGAATACGCAAAGGCGGATATTATATAGCTGTACTTGTACCGGCGGAGTTCTTTCAGGCTTATATTCCTGGTGGGGCCGTAGCCGTCCGTAACCTTGAGTGAATAAAGCCCGTCATAAACCTGGACACTGTCAAGGACTGTCTGCGCCATTTCCCATCCGTTCGGATCGCCATGTTCGGCCGTATTGAGAGCGACATCGGTGCAGGCGGCCCCCGGGAATGTTCCCGCCAAGAGTGACCGATGGCCTTCGTACACATTGCAACTGGAACGCATGCCAACATTGGTCAACTGAGCGGCCTCAGTCACGAGACCGTAACTGTCGGTAGAAATCACCGAGTCGGCCTTTTCCCATCCCGCTGAAATCGGGAAGGATTTTCCGACACGAACCGGGGCCTGCCACACATAGCGCGAAGCCGCCATTCCGGGGATTTTGACTGAATACGCCGCCCTGGATGCAGATGCGACGCTGTCGGTCAGGAACACTTGCGCGGGATTGGAAGACTCGATTGCCGTCAACGGACTGGACGTGAACGGGACATAGGAGTATTGCTCAACGGGATTCTTGAAGACCATGCTGTCCGCATTGCTTTCGAGCACCTGTTTTTCAAGAATTTTCTGACTGAATAAATAATACGGTCCCGACTGTCTTAACGTTCCCATGAATTGTCCAGACTCGTTGTCTAACAATACGTTTTTATCGACAGTGCGCATCTTATTGCCGTTCGGATCAACGGAAACGCTTATCGTAGAATCCAGCAAGTTCACTATGAGACCATTCGGCCAGTTACGTCCGGCACCGGAGTCCAAGGCAAACACGTTGCGGGACAGACTACGCAATGCTCCCGACCTGTCGTAGCGACGAGTTTTTTTAAGAGTTCCCAGAAGGTTCTTCTGGTATCCGACAAGAGGCATTCCCTTAAGGTCAGCGATAAAGTCATAACGGGTCTTTGTCACAGTATCGTCGCTAACGAATGCGACCGTACTTACGATAGGGGCTATAAACTGCGCCTGCTGCGTATGGGCGTTAAACTCAACAATGCCGCCCGGCTGCGCATACGTGAACTTGGTGTAGCGATTGGTGGAATCAGTAGATTTTTCCTTCCAATAGCGTTCCACCACGGGATATGACATGGGATAAGAAAAATTTAGTCCAGAATACTGTGCAAGACCGATTAAATTTTTTCCCGATGCGGAATCCACGACAGTTTTGATAATCAAGCGATTGGGCGAAGAAAAGAGTACCTGGTTAGATAATGAATGATAATAGAAGCGAAGTGATTCTTCCAAAAACGGGACTGTAAGAAAGAAGGGGCTATTGTAAAAATTACGTTGACGACTATAGCTACCGACATAGCAAAGTACTCCAGGGGGGCAAAGTGTGCTATCTGCTGTCAATCCTGTTTGATAAAAAACTATCGGGTCACTTTGCGAAAATTGCACATCGAACACATTGCTATCCAGTTCACTTGTATGGTCTGAAACTGGGCTGGCAGGATCACGGGGAACATGAAGCAACAAGTTGTGATACCGGCCATTCTGAATTACAGGACGAGTTGATTCATATCGTTCCTCAAGATATAGCGCATCCCTGGTCGCTGAAACAAAGACATCATTACTTGCTCCGTTAAACGGGAATATGCCATTTCTGTCTAGTTCATAGACAATATTCCCATTGACAGTCTTCTTTCTCCAAAGGAACACATTGCTCTTTGCCTTAGATTTTTCAACAACATAACTATCCATTATGTAAAAAACATCACCACAAAAAGCATCTCCGCTGCATTGATACGCCCCGTCATCCCAATGTTCGTTTGCCATCTGTTGAAAATGTCTTCCATCGAAATACATTGCAACAATGTATTCTGTGTCACCCTTATGCAATGTCACAAACAGTGTGTTACCAGACAATGTAATACCATCAACACCTTTCTGGAAATTCATCGTATATGTGATGCCTTTATCTGACTTTTGAATCCCAAAATCCGGGAATATGGATGGTGAACTTGTCAGTTCATCAAAATTGCCATTCTTGTAAGCGAATACGTTCAGAACATCATTTTCATTTTCACCAACAACAAACAATATCGGAGACGCATCAACTGTTATTGCATTAGACCATTCGAGACAGGCATTTGAACTGCTGCTACGAACAGTTCCCCCATAGTTTGAAGTGTTTGGAAAACCGCATAAATCCTTTGTCTTTGGTAATAGAGTCCAATTTCCTGTTGACGGATGACGGACAACGGGATAAATTCTACGAGTGTCGCCATCTTTCTCGACAACCAGAAAATAGTTTTCCTGTGTTACGACATTTTCAATAGTTCCCAAGAGTTCTGTAGGTGTGACAAAAAAATCTCCCACTACAGAATCCTGTTGTATGAACCTAAAACCATTCCATTCATAAAAATCTATATCTCGACCACCCGCATCGGCTATAATAAGATAGTTGGAAAAACTGAATAAACGGGGAGCTTCTTTTCCTGTCATCTGAAGATTGAACGGGTCAGAAAAATAGTTTCCATCATTATGATAAATCTGCACGAAAAGATCCTGTTTATTATCCCCCGCTTGTGTATTAATCAATGTTGCATAGCAAAATTCTTCAGAGCAGGATACACCATTAAGATAGTTTTCCCTATCTGCAACAGGAATCTGCACCTGGCCACCTGATATGTTGCGCATAGTGTCAGGTTCAGAAGGGGACTTCGCATCAGAAAAAGAATCCAAAGCAACATTTGAATAGTTGAAATGGTCGGCAGAATTATCAGGAAGAACAACCTGACTTAACAATCCATTGGATTCGTTGTAATCAAAAGTCCAGGAGCGAGCTTCTCCACCTATTATGGAATCCTTGACTGAAAGAAGATAACGCTTGTCTGCAAGATTTGAAACATGGCGAATTCCCTGAGATAAGGTGATTTCCTCGTAGAAGTTTCCCTGAACAAATGTCTTTATTTTTGAAAGGAATCGTGTCTCGTATAGCCTTTGAGAATCCTTAGGCTCAGTTGTTCCATATCCAGGATATTCGCTGGCTCCCATTGGGGCGTAAATAAACGCTATGGAATCAATTGTCTTGTTCCCGTCTTTCCAATAGATTCTGGACAAAGCACTTTCGCGGGTGTAGGACTTTCCCGGAGCAGCTGTCTCTCCGACTTTAGAATATCCAAAATGGAGTTCTGTACTATTGTTAAAGTCCGTCACTTTAGATAAGTCGTAACGATAAACGAACGGAACCAGTCCCGTAGTATCCGCAGGGAATGCGGCAACAACATTTCCACGGCTCAACTGTGTCCTTCTGGCATTGCTGGATTCACCAAAAAACAGCACAGTACCATCGGGCATTATAAATTTCCATTTTGAAAACTGTTTACCAGATACCGTCGGTAAAACCTTTATATATGGATTTGTTGATACATAATAATCACCAGCATCGTTCTGTAAAATCTGTCCACCGCCGTAAGGACCCAAGTCGCAATAGATAAAATCATCCGTTGTAGTTACCGTTCCTTGATGATTTATAGCAACATAGGGGATAGAGAGTTTCCACCCCACGCCATAAGCTCCTGATGGGGCGGTTTCATTGGATGATTGAAGAATTGGCTGAATGCCACCATAGTAATTTAGGTTCAATGACCAGGATAGGATACCCCTTGCATTTATTGAAGCGAGAGGAATGCTATAATAGGGCTGGCCATTAAAAATATTTACATTTGAGACAACCTCACCAGATGCTTGCGACGGTTCAAATTCACTATGAGCGATTGTCGTACTTCTATAATTAGAAAGCCCCTTGGAAACTATACGCTTGATAAACCGCAAAAAGGAACTGGAAGAATCTTCTGCAAGAACCAAAGACGGAACAAGACAAAGCAACAACAGGATTCTCTGCAAACAAATCATTCTTCTTCAAACTCTGGATGAAGTATCAGAAAACGAGTACGGCAATACTCTTTTTCCTTTGCGTTAGCCTTTTTGATCTTATTGCATTCGGAGACATTCTTCATCTTTGCAATTTGGGCATTCAATTGTTCAATTCTCTGCTCTTTTTTTATCTCTTGAACAACCGAATCTGGCAACGGAGCCTGAACACGCAAAGAATCCGTTGACGCAAAGGAGATTGTCGCAAAAATTAAAGATAGAATAAGCAATTTCATAATTTAAATATAATCTCTTTTTTACCGAACAGACATTATTGATCATAAATCAATCAAAAGTAAGCGATTCTTCACCCCCAACATAAAAAGAGAACTGCCTTTTGGACAGTCCTCTTTGAAAGGGAGATCTCCGCCTTCGCAGGGATGACATAAGAAGGGCGCGGGATGCGCCCGTTCCTAATTTGTATAAAGATTTTACTTATCAGTAAGAACGGCAACGCCTGGCAACACCTTACCTTCAAGGAGTTCAAGAGAAGCTCCGCCACCAGTTGAAGTGTGCGTTACTTTCTTATCGGCACCGTATTTCTTTGCAGCAGTTGCTGTATCGCCACCACCAATTACAGTGATTGCTCCGGCAGCAGTAGCTTCTACGATTGCATCAGCCATAGCCTTTGTAGCCTTTTCAAAAGCTTCAAATTCAAAAACGCCCGCAGGACCATTCCAAACGATTGTCTTTGCACGCTTAATAGCATCTACAAAAAGCTTTGCAGATTCAGCGCCAACATCTAAGCCCATCCAGCCAGCAGGAATTCCTTCTGCATCAGAAACGGCTTTAGTTTCGGCATCGGCAGCAAACTTGTCTGCAGCAATGTAATCAACTGGAAGAATAATTTTCTTGCCAGCTTTTTCTGCTTTAGCCATCAATTCTGGCACAAGCTTTGCACCTTCTTCATCGAACAAAGAAGAACCAATTTCAATATTATCGAGAACCTTTTTAAATGTAAAGGCCATGCCACCGCCAATAATAATTTCGTCGGCTTTATCAAGAAGGTTATTGATGAGTTGAATTTTATCTGCAACCTTAGCGCCACCTAGAATAGCAAGGAATGGACGTGGAGGATTATTCAAAACTTGGTCGAAAGCTTTTAATTCCTTGTTCATCAAGAAACCAGCTGCCTTCTGAGGAAGAGCAACGCCAGTCATAGAAGAGTGGTCACGATGAGCTGTACCAAAAGCATCGTTTACATAAACATCTGCAAGTTTTGTGAGAGAGGCGCGGAATTGAGCAACAGCTTCCTTGTCGGCCTTAATCTTGTTACCTTCTGCGTCTTTTGCCTTTCCTTCTTCTTCAATATGGAAACGGAGGTTTTCAAGGAGAATGATATCACCTGGTTTAGCTTCTGCACATGCAGCTTCAACTTCTGCACCAACGCAATCGTTTAAGAATTTTACTGGACGACCAATGAGTTCTTCAAGTTTTTTTGCAACAGGAGCAAGGGAGAACTTAGGAGTCACTTGACCATTTGGACGACCAAGGTGTGAAGCCAAAACAACAGAAGCACCTTTATCCAAAGCGTACTGGATTGTTGGGAGTGCAGCTTCAATACGCTTTGTATTTGTGATTTCCCCAGTCACTTTATCTTGAGGAACGTTAAAATCAACACGAATGAACACGCGCTTGCCGGCGAGTTCCAAATCTTCAATAGAAAGTTTTGCCATTTTTTTAGCCTTTTGTTATTGTTGAATTATAGTTTTAAAATAGAAAATTCTTACCAGGAATCTCCGTCAATATACGAAATTTCAAATTCATTCAGCGCTTTTTTTGTTGAAGTTCCGTATGCCACGATAGAATCTTCTTGAGTTAAAACATTTAAAATTGCTTTAGCAGCCTTACCGCTTCTTACAATTATAATTTTTGGAGATTCTAAAGCCAAAAGTTTTTTTTCTGCTATTTCAGAGGGAAATGTCCGATATACTGGAATCTGAACAATTTTCACTTTAAATAATTCTGTCAAAAATGATAAATCAGCAGCAGTTTCTTCTGCTGAAATCCAAGCGATTTGCGAATACGGTATTTTACCACCATTTTCACTTGATAAAGAAGTCAAAAAAGCATACGCTCCGTCGTTATTATCAGAAGCAAAAGTTTTAGATTCAAAACCTAATTTTTTTAGAGCGTCTTGCGTGCCTTGCCCTACCGCAAAAAGATTGCCAGTAAACGTTTTTAATAATTCAACTGCATATTGAGCCGCTCTGGGACTACCTACAAATGCGGCTTCAAAAGAAGAAATATCTACAGTTGGATTCAATGATTCTACTTCCAAAACAGGAATATGCACAAGCAATGCACTCGCCTGTTTAGCCTTTTCTATAAAGCGTTCTGTTGGAACTTTCAAACCCGTTTCAACCCACCACATATAAATTAAAGTTTTCCCCAAAAGTGAAGCAAAGCGTGTTCGTGAACATCTCGAGGCAAAGGAATATTTCTTTGGTTACATTCAGCGATAAAATAAGTCAAAAATTCTTTTAGATTTTCTTGCAAATTAGAATCCCGATTCCAGCAAATTTTTTCACGGATAAACTCACTAGAATTCGGGTTTGCTAAATAAGCAAAAAACTCCACCTGAGTTTCTGAAACATTTGCAAAAGCAGCCATTGGAACTCTGCAACCACCACCGAGAGAATTCATCCAAGAACGCTCTAATTTAGCGGCTAACGCCGCTTCTGGATTAGAAGCTTTTTCTAAAACATTTCGAACAAATGAATTATCTTTACAACATTGAAAAGCAACAATTCCTTGCCCAACAGCAGGTGTTAAAACCTCAGGAGAAAATATTTCAGAAATTTCTTGAGATAACCCCAAACGTTCTAAGCCAGCGGCTCCTAAAAGAATAGCATCTAATTCACCATTCTTTACTTTCGCGATACGAGATTCCAAATTCCCGCGTAAATCTAAGCAACAAAGATCAGGGCGTTTCGCTCGTAATTGCAGCACTCGCCTTGGAGAACCCGTTCCTACTTTGGCACCTTTTGGCAAAGATTCAAAAGTTTTATTGCCTGCAACTAAAACATCGAAAGGAGTTGCTCTTGGCAAAAAACCAACCAATTCCAAGCGAGAATCTGTTGCTTCTGGAACATCTTTCAAAGAATGAACTGCAAAATCAATATTTCCTTCTAGTAGCTCTTCTTCTAACTCTTTTACAAAAACGCCTGTACCACCAAATTGAAC
Source organism: Fibrobacteraceae bacterium (assembly GCA_017625775.1). Taxonomy (GTDB): domain Bacteria; phylum Fibrobacterota; class Fibrobacteria; order Fibrobacterales; family Fibrobacteraceae; genus UBA1765. Next base: position 39,132 of record JAGAKE010000022.1, on the reverse strand, counting down.
AAGAGACCTGACTCTATCTTTATCGCCTGAAGTATGAACAGGGCAAATATTTATTTCTAATTCTGGGAATTGATTTTTGATTGCCGCTTTGGCTAAATTTGCTTGAGCCATTGCTAATGGGCTTGATCGAGTTCCTAAATTCAAAACTTTTTTCTCAAGCATCTGATTCTCCTGTCAAAAACTTTTCATCCATATTTTGAACTGGATAAAGTTTTTCAAGAATAAGTTGACTTTCAAGCCCCATTCCTGCTGCACTTAAGTGTTTTAATTCAGCAAATGGAACATGAAGAATTTTTTTTCTTAATTCTTCTTCAAAACGCTTTAAATGATTCCACTCTTCTGAAGAAACTTTACTTTCCCATTTATTCAAAACCATTTGACCTACAAGAGAATGGTATTCCTGCATTTGAACTAAAAGTGGCGTTAAATCCCGCGACACAAACCATTCCCGAAAATCGAAAACGGAATGTTCAATAATTGCTCTAGCTTTTTCAGCCGCGAGACGACGCTTTTCTCGGTTACGTTCTACTACTCTATTTAAATCATCAATACTGAATAAACGAACGCCTGGATAAGCCCCTATCAATGGATCAATATTTCTTGGAGATGCGATATCAACGATGAGTAAATTTGAGCGCATTGCATTTGGAACTTCTTTTGCTTTTAATAGAAATTGCTCTGAAGAAGCACAAGCTACTAAAACATCTAGTTGAGGTAATTCCTGAACAAGCGATGATAACTCATATGCTTTACCACCATACTCACAAGCAAAATCTTCTGCTTTTTTGAAAGTTCTGTTAAAAAACGCAAATTCTTTTATTTCTTCTGCGGCAAAGGTAGTGGTGGCTAAATGCCCCATTTCTCCTAAACCAAGAATTCCTACTCGACAAGAACTGAGTGAACCAAGTTCTCGCTTGCAAAGTTCCATAGCGGCGTGCGCCACAGAAACCGTTCCATCGCCAATCCCAGTTTCTTCACGGATTTGCTTACCAAGCGAAAGAGCACTTTGAAATAAATGATTTAAAAGCACGCCAACGGTTTTCATGTCTTGAGCTTGCCTAAAAGCTTCTCGTACTTGCCCTAAAATTTGGTTTTCTCCTAACACTAGACTATCTATGGAAGAAACCACTGCATACAAATGAGAAACTGCTTCTCCGTGAATTAAATAAAAGCAATATGGAACAATGGATTCTAAATCTAACTTGGCATATTCAGCCCACCAATTGACTAAAGTATCGGCCAAAGCTTCTGGGTAAGGAGTCGCTATGTAAATTTCAGCACGATTACATGTAGAAAGCACTACGACTTCAGAAACGCCCGGCAAAGCTAGAATAGATTTCATAGCCTGCGGATTTTGCAAAGTTCGCGATAAAGAATCCCGAACTGCCACAGGACACGTTTTATAACTAACGCCTAATACGGCACAATGGTATTTTTCACATTTTTTCATTATTTTCACGCCCGAAAAGTAGTATTTTTCAACTCAAACTAGCCAAACCTTATCTATATTTGAATCGTTAAGGATTTTTTATCCGTTTGGAGAAACTTATGAAAAAACTTCTTTTCTCAATTCTTTGCCCATTGGCTATGGTTGCCTTTGCTGGTCCATACGATGTTGAAGAATTCAAAGCTCAAGATGTAGGCACACCAGATAACTTTATTGCAGCTGAATTTGGTGGAGAACTCACAACAGCCGATCCGGCTGCAGTAGCTGACATTCAAGAAGGGCGTTTATTTGTTCGTCAAAAATTTGAAGATCCATTCGGAGAAGAAGCTACTACTTATCAATTATATCAGGGTCAAACTGGCGAGCAGTTTAGCTCATTAACAGCTCTTTCTGCTGAAGGCGTTGATTACTCCAAACTAGTAAAAGCAAAATTTTATGAACGCCGTGGTATGAAACCAGAAGAAGATGTTGGTAAAGTTTATTTCGATGGAAAATCTGTTTTCGCCGAAGGCCTCACCACTCTTATCGCTTTCGTAGATGGTTCTCCAGTAGTTCTTAAAGGCGATGCTCCTATTGCAGAAACTCCTGTAGATTCTGCAGCCACAGAAGAAACCGCTGTAGCAGCTGCTGATTCTACTGCCGCTGAAGACGAATACTGCGACGACACTGATCCTGATTGCGAAGAAGAAGAGGATGAAGCTCTTTACTCTTACGATGTTTCTGGCAATGTAGATGAAACAAATGCCGAAGCTGACAATTACGAATACTCCACTACAGATGCTGCTGATGCCGCAACCGCTCGTTTCGGAATTGGCGACGAAGTTCGCTTCTGGACTGCAGTTGGTTTGTCTGCTCTTGCTGCTACAACCGCAGTGCTTGGTGTAGTTCAACACATGAAGGCGAACGAAGCTAGAGATGCTTACGACGATCAAAAATCTTTAATCAAGAAAATCAAAAATGCCGTTTCCGATGCTTGCGCCGACAAGGGCTCTGCTGATTGTGAAGCCGCCGTTGATTGGTACCTAAAGAACAATTCTATTGATTTGTCTCAGGGTGCAGAAGAAGAAATTCTCACAATGGAAGCTCTTGAAGATCGTCGCGATACCAACAAAGAAACTATGGATTCTTACAGCATGGCTCGCAACATTTGGTTTGGTGTTACCGCTGCATCTATTACCGCTGCTGTAGTTCTTTTCGTATGGTAATCGAAAAAAGTAAAATTGAAATTAAAGATTTGGGTTTCGAGTGCATTCTCGGAACCCTTCCTTTTGAGCGCGTCCGACCACAACCCATAGTCCTTAATATTTCTTTAGAACTAGACTTTTCAAAAGCAGCAATTTCCGAAAGTATTGAATGTACGGTAAACTATGCCGCTCTCGCTGAAGAAATACGTCAATTTGTTTGCAACTCAAAATTTCAATTATTAGAAACGCTTGTTTTGAAAACTTCAAAATTTCTCCTCGAACATTATCCTCGTATCCAATCCGTTTCGCTTCACGTAGAAAAACCCGAAGCAATTCCTGGAGCTCGTGCGGCGGCTGAAATACAAGTTCGTCGCTAACTAAAAGTTCTAGCAAGTAAATTATTCATTTATTCGTAAAGTTCTATACTGGAGAGCCTCGGCTAAATCCCCTACTTCAACCGCTAAAGACCCTCGTAAATCAGCGATCGTTCTAGCCACTTTTAGAAGCCTATAATAGCCTCTTGCACTTAACCCCATTCGTTCGGCAGCATTCACAGCAAAGCGTTCTGCATATTCGTTCATGCTAGCGACTTCTACAACCGCTTTTGAAGACAAATAAGCGTTACACCGAATTATTTTAGAACGATTTTGTTGGATTTTTCTCGCTTGAACTACACGTTTTCGTATTTCCGAAGAAGGTTCTGCAGCACCTTTTTTCAAGAAATTTTCAGGATCTACAGGAGGAACGCTAACTTGCAAATCGATTCTATCTAATAAAGGACCAGAAACACGCTCCCGATACCTCTTTTTTACTTCAGGCAAACACCGACACCCCTTTTTAGGATCCATCGCATAACCACATGGGCATGGATTCATCGCCGCTCCCATCATAAATCTAGCAGGCCATTCAACTCTGCCAGACGCTCTACTAATCGTGATTATTCCTTCTTCCATCGGTTCTCGTAAAGATTCTAAAGCCATTCGGTTGAATTCAGGCAGTTCATCTAAGAAAAGAACGCCATTATGTGCTAGGCTCGCTTCTCCAGGAAGTAAGCGAGAGCCGCCTCCTATTAAAGCCACCATTGAAGCAGAATGATGTGGACTACGGAATGGACGCGTTGCAATATAACGAAATTCTTCTGCTTTCATAAATCTTGCGCAAGAATGAATTCTCGTACTTTCAAGAATTTCATCATCACTCATTTCTGGTAAAATTCCAGGAAGACAACGAGCGCATAAAGTTTTTCCTGCCCCAGGAGAGCCCACTAATAAAAAATTATGACCGCCCGCGGCCGCTATTTCTAAAGCACGCTTGACGCCCTCCATTCCAACAACATCAGCAAAATTCGGACATTCATTTTTTAAATCTAAAGAATGACCATGCAATCCAGGAGCGCTAATTGCGCTCCTGGAGATGCCACCTTCTTGAAGAAAATCAATACATTCAGCTAACGACGAAGCTCCTAATACCTGCAAGCCTTCTACTAAGGAAGCTTCTTTTAAATTTTCCTTAGGGACTACAAGTACGCATTCTCTCTCATTTTTCAAGCTCATCGCCACCGACAGCACTCCATGAACAGGCTTTAATAACCCATCCAAAGAAAGTTCTCCAAGAAATACATAACGAGATGGCTCTTGCACAGAAATTTCACCACTTGCCATTAGAAGCCCAATAGCAAGCGGCAAATCTAACGAAGCACCTTCTTTTCGCAAATCCGCCGGTGAAAGATTCACTGTTGTCCGAAATCCAGTCACCACACGACCAATAGATCGCACAGCAGAAACAACCCTTTCTCTTGATTCTCGCACAGCACTATCTGGCAACCCAACTAATGTAAATCCAGGAAGTCCTGGAGAGGAATCAACTTCTACGCTCACGGGAATAGCTTGTATTCCAGACAAACAATATGTACGGATTCGCTGAAACATGATTATTCTGCTATTACTTCCTGATATTTTTCTAGGACGCAATTTTCCACATGTTCACGGAACTGCCGAGACATTGGGGAATAAACAGAGCGGTATTCTTCGCCTTTATAAAAAGGATCTACAGGATAGCCAACAAACAAGCCATTGATGCCATCAGTAATTCGAAGACCTCGTAATAATAGCTGGTCATTAATTACAACGTTTGCAAGTCCTTTGATTTTCCCTGTTAGAGATGGTTCCTTAAAAGGAAAGACTGTTACATCTGTTACAGCAAGACAATCAAACTGCAATGTTTCTTGCGACGTAGTCGCTTCTCTTTTTTTTGCCATATAAACTCCTTCTGTTAATGGACACTACCATAAAGCAAATACCGTGCCAAAAACTTATTTCTTAGTTTTTTCGCCAAATTCAAGAAATTTTTAAAATCAAGATTGTTTAAAAAACTGTTTAATCACATAGCAAACACTGTTTAAACACTTTTTTCGCGTATTTTTTTACCCCAAAAAAACGAGCCATAAATAAACTGAGCCAGGCTAAAAATTTAGACGATGAAAATTTCTTTTAATCTTCATTTGTATATTTGAATTATGAAATTAAATGCAAACTTAAATTGGAAAGCGAATCAAGGAATTTTACTTCCCGAAGTTTCTGTGAACTTGAAAATTCAAAATAATTTCATAAACATTTTTTTTGAAGTAAACGAACCGAAATCTTGTTTTTGCTTACAACATAATAAAGATAACGCCCCATGCTACGAAGATAGTTGCGTTGAACTTTTTTTAATGAATGATTCTAACGAATATTTAAATTTTGAATTTAACGCTCTTGGTTTTTGCCTTGCGGCTAAAGGAAAGGATCGATTCAACAGAGTTCCTTTGCGTTTAGAAGAGTTGCAACTTTTGAAACGAAAATCTTCCATGCAGCAAAAAGAAAATTTTTTGAGTTGGAATCTTGATGTATCCATTCCTCTTGCTTTTTTTAGAAATTCGCAAAAGTTAATCGGCAATATATACAAGTGTGCTGATAAAGCAGAAACTCCGCATTACTTATCGTTGTTCCCTATTGACACAGAAAAACCAGATTTTCATCGGCCTGAATTTTTTAGAGAAATTTTTACAAACAAATAAATAGCGAAAATTGAGTTATTTGATGTGTTAAAAAAAAAGAGATTATAAAAAATCTTCTTACAGAAACGCGGAGGATTTAAATTAAAATTTTTCGCAAAGGAAATTGCAAAAGAATTGGGATGAGAACAAGGTGCTACCTTTGGTAGCCAAGGAACAGTTATGAAAAAAAATAACTCATTCCGAATCGGAAATTATCAAAAGCGTAAACGAATTAGAAGTCGGCATACCTGCAGATGAAATTTGTCGACGTTTGAATATCTCACGCCCAACGCTTTATCAATGAAGAAAACATCCAGAAAACCAGCATGTAAACCCGTATGAAAAAATGGTAGCAAAGCGCGTAGTTCGTTTTCTAGAAGAAATTATATGGAACAAGGGTAAACCAAATCACATTTGTTGTGATAATGGTCTAGAATTTATCTCGCATGAATTTTAGAATTGAGCGAGTGAAATTGAATCAATCCCAAATGCAATATCGTTTGGCAAGGACTGGGTGATTTTGTATATTTTAGAATAGTCCTAAAAATGGGTCTCTTACAAAGAGAATCAATGAAAAACATGAAAAATAATTTACTGAAATATTTTTTAATAACAATATGTTTTCATAAAAAATAGATATTTGAGGAGATTATGAAAATAGAGTTTCGTTTTAATTTAGAATCTACCAAAAAGCATTTGAAAAGTTTATTTCCAAATGAAAATGTTAGAAATAATTACTTAAAGGCAATTGCGGAATATGTAAAATTTGCAGCAAAAGAAAATAATGCTAATTGGAATGTAAATTTAGATAATGATTTTATACGAGTAAATTGTGGAGCAAGATATATTTTGGAAATGAAAGCTGAAAATATTCGTGTTATGTGCTGGCGAGAAACTTTTCTTAAATTAGATAAAGATTTTATAGATGAGTTCCTAAAAGAGGTCTTTTTTCATAAAAAAGATACTAAAGAATTGATGGCATCAGATTTTAATCCACAAACTTATGAAGAATTGGAAAAAGTTCCAGCAAATATTTTATGGCACAATTCATTGCAATTTAATATCAATCCCAAATTATGGGCAGAAAAATATGCCGAAAAATTAATGCCAAGTGTTCTTGATTTTTGCAAAGACTGTATCAAACATTCTTCAATAATGCCTCAAATGCGAAAAGCACATTCAGCAAGTCTGATAGAATTGATAAATAAAGAAATGAATGAAAATCTAATTCAGCCTGAATATATTAAAGAACAATTAAATTATGAAAATGATGATTTGGAGAGATTTAAATCCCTTTTAGAATATTTTGTAACGCATATGGAATATGTTGTAAATGAAAATAAGGATTTTGTTGGTTATTCAAAATATATTTTTCCTATCCAAGACTCTTTTAAAAAAACAGGAATAGGGTATAAAGGGCAAAAAATTCAAACTCAAATAGCTAATTGGTCAAAATATAAAGAGAAAGAAATTTGTATAAATGTCCACGCTTCTCATGGTTCTTTTCAAAAGAGAAATTGTTATTTAAATTGGAAGGGTTCTTGGAATAATGTTCATGTAGAGTGGAAAGAAAATAATATTACATCTTTATACTTATCCAAAGAACCAAAGGTTGATGCTAAAAAAGAATTAGAAAAAACAATAGAACAGTTAGGTTTATTTAGCGAAAATATAACTGATGATTTAAAAGCCTTTTTTGATGAATATATGAAATGGGGAATAGGAGACTCTCAAATGACAGATTACGAAAAAAAACTCGATGAAATAAAAAATAATCTTTTGGCAAATAAAAATGTAATTCTTACTGGAGCGCCGGGAACTGGAAAAACTTTTATGGCAAAAACTGTTGCAGAAAGAATGGGATGTACATTGAATGAAATTCGTTTTGTGCAATTCCACCCGTCTTATGATTATACAGATTTTGTTGAAGGCTTGCGTCCGATAAAAAATGATAATTCTGACCAAATCGGTTTTGAAAGAAAAGACGGAGTGTTTAAGAAGTTTTGTGAAAAGGCGTTGAAAAATTTGGTGGATAGTAGAAAAAATGCCGAGGAGATAACAAAAGAAAATGATGTTAAAAATTTAGTAAATTCATTTTTAAATGAGATTTATGAAAATGAAACAAAATTTAAAACTTCATCAACAGAAAATGAATTTCAAATAAAATCTATTGATGAAAATTTTATTATAATTAGTATCCCTTCAAATGAAAAAACAAGTGAGTTAAAATTATCTATATCAGATATTCATCAAATTTTATTATCTGATGTAAAATTAGAAAAAGTAAAAGACTTGATTTCAATATTTAATCGCAAAAATCACAGACAAGAAGATTCTTATCTTTTTGTTTTATGTAAAGAAATTAGACAAAAACAAAAAATAAAGTCAGAAATCACAGAAAAAATACCTCTTAAAAACTTCGTCTTCATTATCGATGAAATCAATCGTGGGGAAGTGGCAAAAATCTTTGGGGAACTTTTCTATTCTGTCGATCCTGGATATCGTGTTACTTCTGACGACTTAGATGCAATTAAAAATGGTAATAAAACAGTTACAACTATCAAAACACAATATGCCAATCTCGAAACTGATGGCAATATTTTTGACAGGGTATTACAAAAAAAAGAAAAAGATTTCGGTCATTTTTTCATCCCAGAAAATGTGTACATCATCGGTACAATGAACGATATTGACCGAAGCGTTGAATCGATGGATTTTGCATTCCGTCGTCGTTTTTCTTGGATAGAAGTAAAAGCCTCTGATACTGTAGATATGCTTGATAGTGAACTTTCAGCAGCACTTGCAGATGAAGCAAAACGCCGAATGGAAAACTTAAATAATGCAATATCTGAAATTGGAGGCTTAAACGAAGCATATCACATTGGTGCAAGTTATTTCTTGAAGTTAAAAAACTACGCCGGTGATTTTGAAAGTCTTTGGGAATATCACATCAAAGGTATTTTGCAGGAATATTTACGGGGCAATCCAAACGCAAAAGAAGAACTGGATAAATTGAAAGTAGCGTATGATAAGAAAGAGGAATGATAGTATGACAAATAAAGCAACACAAATCTCAGATAATTCTCTTTACAACAAAATAGCTTCTATTCTTGAAGAAAGCCGAAAGTTTGTTGCAACCACTGTGAATACTGCCATGGTTCAAACTTATTTTGAAATTGGAAGGCTTATTGTAGAAGAAGAACAGCATGGAAATGTTCGGGCTGAATACGGAAAAGAAACTTTGAAAAATCTTTCTATAAAATTGACTACAAATTATGGAAAAGGATTTTCTCAACGTAATTTGGAACAAATGCGACAATTTTATCTTGTTTATTCTACACAAATTCCGCAGACACCTTCTGCGAAATTCTCACTAAGTTATTCCCATTATCTTTTTTTAATGAGAATTGATAATCCCGAAGAGCGTAAGTTTTATGAAATAGAATCTTCTCAGAATAATTGGAGTTTGAGGGAATTAAAACGTCAATTTGATTCTGCTTTGTATGAAAGACTTTCTTTGAGTAAAGATAAAGAAAAAGTAAAATCCTTAGCGGTTCAAGGTCAGATTATTGAAAATCCTTGCGATATTGTAAAAGATCCCTATGTTCTGGAATTTTTGGGTTTGCCAGAAAAGGCTTATTATTCAGAGTCAGAATTAGAAAGTCGACTTATAGAAAAACTTGAAAATTTTTTATTGGAACTTGGGAAAGGATATACTTTTGTTGGTCGTCAAGTTCGATTGTCTTTTGATGAAAAACACTTTTTTGTAGATTTGGTATTTTATAACAGATTGCTACAATGTTTTGTTTTAATAGACTTAAAAATTGGCGAACTTACTCATCAAGATTTGGGACAAATGCAAATGTATGTAAACTATTACGACCGTTTTGTAAAACTCGACCACGAAAACAAAACTATTGGCATTATTCTTTGCAAGAAAAAATCGGATTCATTGGTAGAAATTACCTTACCAGAAGATAATAACCAAATTTTTGCAAGTAAATATCAAACAGTTCTTCCAAATAAAGAAGATTTGATAAAATTGATTCAAGCAGAAGATTAAGGAATTGACAGAAGATTCAACTATTCGAAATTTTCGAATAGTTGAAACAGAACCTCAAATTCGTGTAATAAACCAGGAGAAATATAATTATGACAAGTTCATTAGCTGAAATTGCAAAAATAAAAGATATAGTTAGTGAAAATTTTATTATTCCAGAGTATCAACGTCCTTATAAGTGGTCGGTTGATTCTACATTACAATTATTTAATGATTTGTATTCGGCATATAAAAATAATTTAGAAGAATACAGAATAGGTTCTATAATTCTACATTCTGAAAATGGAAAATTAAATATAGTTGACGGACAACAAAGACTTACAACTATCTCTATCTTGTTATATTGTTTTAATGAAGATGAAAAATCTGATTTTTTCCCTAGTTTGATGACGGAAAAGAATTTGTTTAATAATTTATCATCAAAAGCAATCAAAAATAATTATCAAATTTTGAACAAAAAGTGTAATTCACTAATTGATGATGATAAGAAGTATTTTTACGATTATATTTTAAATAAATGTACATTTGTAAAAATAGTCACGGATAATATTCAAGAAGCATTTCAATTTTTTGATTCTCAAAATTCGAGAGGTAGACCGTTAGTACCTCATGATTTATTGAAAGCGTATCATTTACGAGAAATGAAAAATGAAAACGAAAAAGAGAAAAAAGAAATTATTGACACTTGGGAAAACACAAATCAAAAAGAATTGAAAAATTTGTTTGAAATGAATCTATTTCCACTAGTAAATTATTATAAAAAGCAAAGTGCTTTATATTATTCGGTCAAAGATATAAACATTTTTAAAGGGATATTAAATTCTAATGTATATGACTATTCAATTTATTTAAAATCGGCAAATTTGTATATAGAACAATTAAATTCACAAGGAGTTGATGAACTCTTTTGTAATAAAAAAATAAATCAATTTCAACTTACACAACCGATTATTGCGGGTAAAAGATTTTTTTTATTTACACTACATTATTTTAACGTAAAAAAAAGTGTAGAAAGTCTTGTTAATGATTTTTTAGAAAAGAAAAAAATTGATGATTCTTATGTGCAAGGAAATGGAAATAAATATATTAAGAATTTGTTTTTAAATATTTGTATTTTCTTTGTAGACAGATTTAATTTAGAAGCTTTAACACCTCAATATTTAGAATTCTTTTTTAAGTGGAGTTATTCATTAAGACTTGTTATGTATGCTGTTTATCCAGAAACTATAAATAAATATGCATTAAATTTGCATGAAAGGTTGATTCAAGATACAAATTTATTCTATAAAATTTCAGAAATGCAAACTCCTATAGAATTGGAAACAGTAATTTTGAAGAATATAGATGAATCTATGCTTGAAAATTATAAAACAACTAAATACAAATCTTTGTACAATATGATTTTTGAAGGAAAAAGCTAATGAAGAAAACTGAAGAATATGTAGAAGAGTTGAATTTAAAAAGTCTTTTCTTAAGAAAAAAATATGTAGTCCCTATTTATCAAAGAAGTTATGCTTGGGAAAAATATGAAATCGAGCAACTTATTGAAGATATTATAGAATCTGAAGGAAATTATTATTTAGGAAATTTGATAGTAGACAGAATAGATGAAAATGTATTTTCTGTTATTGATGGTCAACAGAGATTAACGACACTTTTTCTTATTTTATGTCATGTAAGTTCAGATCTACTTTTAAATGATTCATTAAGTTTTGAATCAAGACTGAAATCAAACAAAACATTGAAAAGAATAAAAGAAAATAAAGATTTCTCCGAAACTGATGATATTTATTCTGATGAAATAATTAGTGGAAACAAAATTATAAAAGAGTATTTTAATACATATAAAGATTGTATCAAAAAAATACAAGAACGATTATCTCAAATAATAATATTAAAAACTCAAGTTCCAAAAAATATTGATCTGAATCATTATTTTGAAATTATGAACACACGTGGGGAACAATTGGAATTACACGAAATAGCAAAAGGGAGAATCCTTGCTAAAATAAATGATTATAATTCAAGAAAAATTGCAGGGCAAATTTGGGATTCTTGTTCCCAAATGGATTCCTATATTCAAATGAATTTTTCAAAAGAAATAAGAAATGAACTATTTGGAAAAAGCTGGGGGGATTTTAACTGTAAATCGTTTGAGGAAGTTAAAGAAAAATTTTCTGAAAGAAGTGAAGGAACAAAGTCTTATTCCATAAAAGAAATACTTAGTAAAATGAATTCTTCTGAAGAAGAAATTGAGCCAAATAAAACACCTACTGAAGAAAATCAAAGATTTGAATCCGTTGTTTCTTTCCCAAATTTCTTACTTATTGTAGCAGAATCATTAACTAAAAGCTTTGATGAAGATGATGACGATTCCTTATTGGATGATAAAAAATTTATTAAAAATATGGAATCATATTGGGAAACAGAAGACAAAGCATTAGATTTTATTTTTAATTTGTTAAAATTTAGATTCCTTTTTGATAAATATATATTAAAAAGGGAATATTACAAGTCATATCAAGAAGATGGTCAATGGTCTTTAAAAAAATTATATAAGTATTTTGATAAAAAGAAAAACTCTGATAAACCCCAATATAAGGGAACATTTTCTGATTCAGATAGTGATAATGAAGTAGACGAAAATGGAAAAAATCAACAGCTAAAGTTATTACAATCAGCATTACGTGTTACATATACATCGCCTAAAACAATGCATTGGATTTCATTTGTTTTGCATAAATTAAATCAAGATGAGGATGTTGATTTAATTAAATATCTAGAAAAATATTCCTGTGAAAAAATAAGAAAGTCTGATTTTAAAAATAAAAAAGGTTTTGGAATAGAAAGAATAACTTTTACTTATTTAGATTATTTGTTGATAAGAGATAAGAAAGTAACTATAAAAAATTTTTCTTTTCAATTTAGAAATTCCATTGAACATTTTTATCCTCAAAATCCGATTGATTCCGAAAAATGGGATGAAGATGTATTGAATTGTTTTGGAAATTTAGCTTTATTAACAGTGAAAGCAAATTCAAAATATTCTAATCTTCCGCCTGAAAGTAAGATAACATATTCCAAAGAAACTTCTAATCAAAGTCCAAAATTAAAAAAAATGGAAGATTTAACACGAGAAAATAATAATTGGACAAAAGATTTAGCTATAGAGCATGGTAAGGAAATGATAAAAATTTTAGAAGAAGAAATAACAGGAGCCCTTTTATAACCAATGCCACACCTAACCTTAACCGACAACAATTTTCACAATCCTCCAAAACTTATTGATGTTGCCAAAGAAACCGAGGCTGCAATCCACGCCTACGAAGATTTACAACTTGTGGCAAACAAAAGCTTAAAAGACTTGTGCAAGAATCAGAGTTTGCTAGTGTTTCCCCAGTGTTTGGGCGAACATGATGACGGAATTGAAGAGCAGTTCATTGTTCAGTTTAAAGGAAGTGCAAAATTTAATGACGAGGATAAAAATGTTTCTTGCGATGATGTAAAAATCAAAACTGGAAATCTTATGGGATTTATTGGTTTTTCGGGGAAAGGGTGTCATGGTACAAAATTAGAGATTCGCTCTAGGTTTGCAGAAAACGGCGAAGAAACAGAAAATAACAATCAGGATTTTTTTCTTCATTATATGTTGGAAAAAGTTTTTAAAATCAATTTGTTTAATTTGAATTATTCTTATAACAATTCTAGTGGATTTGATTTGATTTAATTTATTTGATTTTTCCATATTTTTTGAAAAGGGCTTTGAATCAAGGTTTGTTCAAAACTTACAAAACTTTTGAGCGAAACGATTCTGCGGTAAAAGGTGCAATAAACGTAAGTCGTCATATTCGGCAAAATGTTCCTTTTGGGGGACGGGTTGCTTACAGAAGCCGTGAATACACTTTTGATAACCACATAACGCAACTTATTCGCCACACAATCGAATACATTAAAACAAAGCCAAGCGGAAAATCAATTTTAACCCAAGATTCAGACATTCAAAAAGCAGTTTCCCAAATCAATGAAGTAACAAACGAAACTTATTCTTTGCAAAAACGAAGCAAAGTGATTTTTGAAAACTTAAAACCGCTAAATCATCCCTATTATTTAGATTACAATTATTTGCAGCAACTTTGTTTAATGATTTTGAACAATGCAAACAGCCAATATTCAGCCAGTTCTTCCCCAATTTACGGAATTCTTTTTGATGGAGCTTGGCTTTGGGAAGAATATCTTTGGACAATTCTAAAAGATGCAACGCTCGGAAGTAAAAAATTTGAACATCCAACAAATAAAAACAGAAAAGGTGGAATTAGACTTTTTGATAATTCACTAGACCCAGAGGATTCTAGCTTTAAAAAATGTTATCGAAGGATTTATCCAGATTTTTATTGTGAAAATTCTAGGGAAGATTCAAATGATGGAATAATTCTTGATGCAAAATACAAACGATTGGAAAACGGCCTTGTTCGTGACGATTTGTATCAAATTATTTCCTATATGCACACAATGAAAATTCCAACTGGCGGGTTTGTTTACCCACAAAAAGAAAAGGAAGAATTGGCAGAACAAAATCCTAAAAAATATCATCTTGCAAATAACACGGGAATTATAAAAAGTTTTGGCTTTGAGGTTCCTCAAAAATGCAATAATTATAACTCATTTAGAGAACTGATTAAAGCAAAAGAAACGTTCTTGACATCTATCGACAAATACTAAAACAAACCGTTAAAATCTATTAACTACCAACAATTAAAAGAAATACTTGATTTCTTAATCGGTTACAAAATCTTACTTGCAATTGTTATTGTTCTCATTTCTTTTTGAATTACACTAAAAACAAAGATATTAAATGTTTTACGAATATAAATAAATCAGTCAAAATTTGAAAATAAAAAAACATACCTATAAAAATCATGTAATCAACCGCTCAAGCAAGACCATTTATTTCTTATATAGTCCATAATGAACATCTTAAAGAAAATAAAGCATGAGCACGTTTTTTCTTTTCCAGCCCTATTGTATTTAGATTTTTAGATATAATCTTTACGTAGTCCTTTAGTACTATATCAAATAAGCTGGTATAGTAGAAGGCACAAATTTTATAAAAAAAGACCTTCCCAAAAAAGAGGAAGGCTTTTTTACTTGGCGCACAACGGGAATCAGGCATTGCACGACTCATCCAAGTGGCATAAAGTTAATTTTTCTTTTGAAAAAAATCAATAGTTTTCGCGAAAACAATTCTTCCAACTTGGAATATTTATTTTTTGTTCTTTTTTCTAAAGTGTTTTGAAATTCTCGATTTTTGCGTTTGAATTTTAAGCTAATTTTGGAATATGCAAATTGGTCGATTTTACCATACAATTGTTAAAGAAGAAAAGCCTCAGGGTTTTTATTTGGAAACCGAACAGGGCGAACGTGTTTTGTTGCCAGGTTCAAAAGCTCCTGCGAATTTGAAAATAGGCGATTTTTTAGACGCTTTTATGTATTTAGATAGCGAGGATAGGCTTGTTGCCACAACAGAAACCCCTCTTGTGGAAGCAAACCATTTCGCCGTTCTTGAAGTGAAAGAGGTCAATGCCGTCGGTGCGTTTTTAGATTGGGGCTTAGATAAAGATCTTTTGCTACCTTACAAACAACAATTAGGTGGAGAACTTCGGAAAGGCGACAAATGCGTGATTTATGCGCTGATAGACCAAAAAAGCGGGCGTCTTGTAGCTACCGAAAAATTAAAACGTTTTTTTGAAACTGATATTAGCGAATTGCGTGTCGGACAAAAAGTTTCTTTAGCTATTTATGAAATGGAAGAATCCTATGCGGAATGTTTGATTAATCTTCGAAGCTATGGAAGACTTTACTTGCATGCAGGCGAAGAAAAACTTTATATTGGCGATCAAATTGATGGTTATATTGAAGATATTCGTCCAGATGGGAAAATCACACTTTCAAGATTTCCTATTGGGTACAACACAGTCCGAACACATGATGCGTCAATTCTAAAGGAATTACAGGAAAATGGAGGGTTCTTACCCTATGGAGATAAAACACCTCCAGAAAAAATTCAAGACCACTTTGGGCTTTCAAAAAAGGCGTTCAAAAAATTAATTGGCGGACTGTTCCGAGAAGGAAAAATTATCATTCAAGAAAACGGCATTGCTTTACCTATTTCTAAAAAGAAAAATTTTAAATCAAGAAAATAAAAAAAAAGAAAAATTACTTATGTACAAATTAAAACAACATCTAACATTAGTATTTCTTTGCTCTTCTTTTGCTTTTGGGGCTATTGAAATTTCAGTGAATGCAAGCGATGGAATTAAACCTATTTCACCATATTTATTTGGTCGAAATGTTTATTCTGGATACGGCGGGCAAATTCTTGACAATAACGACAAAACAACTGCCGAGGAACTTGCGACAATGAATTCTTATAACGAAATGGGAATTCGTTTTTTGCGCATGAACCAAGGGAATAATAGCACCAAACATAATTGGCGAAAAAACATTTCCAGCCATCCTGATTTTTATAATAATGTGTATTATCATAACTGGAATCTTTCGGCAAAAAAAATTCTTGATAATATGCCAGAAACCGATGCCATGTATGGTTTTCAAACCGCTGGATATGCAGCAAGTTCCTTGAATTACAACTTTGATGAAATTGCTTATAAAAATACATATAGTAAAGATGCTCCTCGAAATCTGGACTTGGCTGGTGGCGGAAAAGTAGATGGGAACGGAAACTTGATTTCTAAAGGAAATCCAGATCTTTACATGGAAAAATGGCCAGCCGATTCAACTGTCGGAATTCTCTATCACTGGAGAGATGAATTAAAATACGACATGAAGCGTTTGAAATACTGGAGCATGGATAATGAGCCAGAACTGTGGCCAACGACTCATACCGATATGCCGTACACTTACCTTCACAATACTTTAGAAGCTCCAGAAAGAATCATTATGAATTTTGTAGAAGTTGCTAAAAAAGCTAAAGCAATTTACCCAGAAATCAAGCTAACTGGACCGGTTTCTGCAAATGAATGGCTTTGGTGCAACTTACGATACTACGACGCTCAAGGAAACGTAAAAGAAGGTGTTGTAACCGATGGAAATATTCGTTATTGTTGGTTAGAATACTTCATTATGCGTATTGCAGAAGAAGAGAAAAAAGCCAACATGAAACTTTTAGATGTCTTTGATATTCATTGGTACCCTACCGAGAAAATTTACGAACATTGGATTAATTGGCACCGCGTATTTTTTGATACAACTTACGATTACCCTGGAGCTAATGGCATTAAGCGCGCCAATGAAGGTTGTACATGGGACAATTCGATTACAAAGGAATACATATTCAAACGCATTAATGACTGGCTAGAAAAATACATGGGGAAAAATCATGGAGTTACTCTAGCTTTTACTGAAACAGACTTTGTTGAAGCAATGGACCCAATGACTAGAGCGATTGTGTACGCTTCATTCCTTGGTACATTTATGGATAATGGCGTTGAAATATTTACTCCATGGACTTGGCGTGAAGGCATGTCAGAAGTTGTTCACTTATTTAGTCAATATTCAATGAGCCACCGCGTTTTATCTAATTCTTCAAATGATTCTTTAGTTTCTGCCTACTCATCTATCAATCAAAAAGCAGACTCTATGACCATTCTACTTGTAAACCGAGCAGAATCGGCATCTCAAAACATTCAGTTAAAAATCAATGATTTTGACCTTACAACTGGAAATTATCCAACCCTTACTTTATCTGGGTTAACAAAAGAAACTTTTGTTTCAAGAACTAATAATGCGCTAAAAGAAGGAACAATCTCCATTACAGAAAATAAACTTCAAGTAATGCTTCCTGCGAAATCCATTACAGCAATTATTTTATCAAGAGCTAGTTCTGAAAATATAACAAGTAGTAGTTCCAGCATTCAAAGCAGTTCTAGCGTTCAAAGCAGTTCCAGCGTTCAAAGCAGCTCTAGCGTTGAAAATGGAAACGCATTTATTCCTAATTTAAACAGATCAAACATTTCCATGATTCAAGATGGAGAAAATTTGATTTTCCAGAATCCTTCACAAAATTCGTTCTCATTAGTAATATTTAACGCTCTTGGGCAAAAAATCTTTCAGCAATTAAATATTCAAAAATCTCTTGAAATGATAAACACTCAAAATTTTAATCGCGGACAATATATTGTTCAAATCAGAACAAAAAATGGAACGAATTTTCAAAAAGTAATTTTGGAATAATCTCAAATGCTAAAGAAAAAAGTTGCCTTTATTTGCGTTCACAATTCCTGCAGAAGCCAAATAGCAGAAGCCATTGGAAAAATCATTGCTGGCGATAAATATGATTTTTATTCTGCAGGAACTCAAAAACAACCTAAGATTAATCAAGACGCCGTTCGATTAATCAAAGCGATTTATGGCGTAGATATGGAAAGCACTCAATTCAGCAAAACTATTGATGAGATTCCTTCACCAGACATCGCTATTTCTATGGGATGCAACGTCACTTGCCCTTTCATTGGTAGAAATTTTGATGAGAACTGGGGTTTAGAAGACCCAACAGGAAAATCAGATGAATTTTTCCTTGAAACCATCAAAAAAATTGAAGAGAAAATTAAAGAATTATAAGTTTTCTTTTCAAGCATTTTACGAAGACGAAAATTTTCTTATTTCTATTCATTTCCCAGTTTCAAATTTTCTATTTTTTCTTTATGCGAAATTCAACACTACTAAAATTACAGACAGCGATATTCGCGTTTCTTTGTGTTGGAATTTCTATGGCTAATGCCGAATCAGGCAAACCATTTCAAAAAAAAGATTTTTTTCCTCATTCAGCGACTACCGAAAAATTCAATGAAAGTTGGTCTTATCAATTTATTTTTGATAATGGAACCAAAGCTTATATGAATATTGCCTCGTTACACATTCCTGCTTCCGGTAGAAAAATCGGTTGCGATCTTTCTTTTTGGAATTTTAAAGGAAAGTCATATTCTGTTGGAAGGCAATACCCAAAAGAACGCCTAGTCACTCAAAAAGAAAAAAACAGAATAACAATCAAAGAGGAATACATCTTAGAAAATCTTCCAGGAAAAGGACATCGAGTTTTTTTCAAAACGTCAAAGAATGGAGATTTTCTATTAGACCTCACTTTTGCTTCTGTTGTTCAAGGAATCGCTTCCTTGAACAACACGGAAAAATTAGGGAAAGAAAGTTACACTCAATTTTTGCATATTCCTTACGGAAGAGTTTCTGGAATCATAGCCTACAATTCTGACACCTTAAAAGTCAAAGGCTACGCCATGATGGATCATTCTTACCAAACAGATCAACCTACAGAAATAGCAAAAAGAATCATCACGTTTTCCACTCGGCAAGGCAACACTCCATTTTCCGGGAAAATCGGCATTGATAAAAACAACAAACTTTTTGGGTACGCTATAAAATTTTCTGCTGGAAATAAAACCATTTTAAAGCCTGCAAGTTTAATGGTAAATGGGAAGGCTTATACAGGCGATCAATTTCCAACAGGAACGCTAGAAATAGTATGGGACGATAATTCAAAAACCTTAATTCAAGCAAATAAACCTCAGCAAAAATTTTCGCTATTGAATAATTTTGATGGATGGCTTGCCAAAAAAGCAGCCAAAGTAATGATGGGCGGTGAACCATTTTTCTATCGCGGTCAAAACAAAGACTCTGAAGGCCGTATTATAGATTGGAGTATTTCTGGGCTATGACTTTATTTCGACCTTGCATAGACCTTCACGAAGGAAAAGTTAAGCAGATTGTCGGTTCTTCTCTTTCTGATTCAGGAAGTAATCTTCAAACAAATTTTGAATCTGAATATTCGGCGGCATATTTTGCAGAACTGTATAAAAAAGATGAATTGTTTGGCGGGCATGTAATTATGCTTGGAAAGGGAAACGAAATAGAAGCGAAGAGCGCCTTGGCTGCGCACCCACAAGGCTTACAAATTGGTGGTGGAATCTCTCCAAAAAATGCAGAAGAATTTCTTAATGCAGGAGCTTCACACGTTATTGTTACAAGCTATTTGTTTGAAAACGGAGAATTTTCTGAAAAACGTTTAGAAGAAATGAAATCTGCTGTTGGGAAAGAACGACTCGTTTTGGATTTAAGTTGTAAGAAAACGGCTGCGGGTTGGAATATCGCAACGAATCGTTGGCAAACAGTAACTTCTACAATTATTTCTAAAGATTCTTTGGCTTTTTTTGCTAATTACTGCGATGAATTTTTAATTCACGCAGCCGATGTGGAAGGAAAGCAACAAGGAATGGATGAAGAATTAATTCGTTTTTTGGCTGAATATTCCCCCATTAAGGCAACTTATGCTGGCGGCGCCCGCCATTTAGATGATTTAAAGCGTTGTCTTGAAATTTCAATGGGAAAAATTGATTTAACCATTGGAAGCGCTCTTGATATTTTTGGTGGTTCTGGAGCGCGCTACGCAGAATGTGTTGAATTTAACAGGATGAATAAAAATGAATCACTATGACTCTAGGCCCCCTATTTTTGGAAGACAAGTAACGAGTACTTTCAAAAAATACTTTGCCCTGAAGCATAAACCACCAGGAAATATCAGAACCTGTTGGATTCCTCCTATCGTATTTGGAAGTGTGCTTTTAAATCTTCCAAAGCTTCTCAAATTGCGTTTTTATTTAAAAAAGGAAAGGAAAAACAGAGACCCCGACGACATTCGTGTTGCCTATTATTCTGACTGTTTAGATGAAACAAATGGTATTGCAAACAACTTAAGGCATGTCATTCCTTATATGTGTTCACACGGAATGAAAGCGGCTCTTGTTGGGAATGCTTTTAATACAAGACCATGCGGTGTTATTGAAAATGGTTATTGCATTTTGCTTCCTCGTTTTTTCAGTATGGAACAACTTGGTTATGCTAATAGCGAATTAGCCATTCCTCGAATCGGGCCAATTTTACGTTTACTAAAGCGCTACCCTATTGATCTTTTAGAACTAGAAACTCCAAGTCCTGGCGCTTGGCTTGCTTGCATTGCAGCCAAAGTGGCTGGAATTAAAACCATTAGCCACTACCGTACTGATGTTCCTACTTACACAAGAACTTTGGTAAAAGCAAAATGGATGCATACCTATGTGCTATGGTTAATGCGAATTTTCTACTGGATGGCTCGCCCTGTTATTAGCCCTAGTGAAGATTATGCCAAAGCACTCAGAGATGAATTGAAAGTTCCTGAAGATAAAATTCAAATACTTCCGCGCGGACTTCCTTTAGATGATTTTTCACCCAAAAATCGCGGCAAAGGTATTTGGGAAAAATTCGGATGCAACAAATCAGTGCGTTTTGTTTTTATTGGAAGAATTTCAAAAGAAAAAAACTTGCCTTTCCTAAATGAAGTTTGGAAAAAATTTGCTGCAAAATATAATGATGTAGAATTACTTTATGTTGGTTACGGCTGGTACTTAGAAGAACTCAAAAAAGAATTTGAAAATTCTCCAGAAGTTCATTTTGCCGGAGAACAAGGCGGAGAAATTCTCGCCGGGCTTTATGCCGATGCTGATTTTTTCCTTTTCCCAAGCACTACAGATACTTTCGGAAATGTAGTGGTAGAAGCAATGGCTTCAGGAACTCCTGCAGTAGTCAGCAATTTCGGTGGTCCGAGAAGCATTGTTAAAGATGAAAGTAACGGCTTTATTTTACCTATTGATGAATCAGCATGGCTTCATACTCTTGAAGAATGCCGTCGTTTAAAATTAGAGCAAAAGGAACAGTATGAGATTCTTAGAAAAAATGCCTATGAAAGAAGCAGGCGTTACACTTTAGAGAATTCTGCTAAAGCTCAGTTTGCTTATTTCAAAACGGTTCTTTCTTAAAATTAAGATGCAAAACGATGCAGAAAATGCTTTGATTCAATGGTTTAAAAAGAATCACGAACAACTCCCGTGGCGACTTGAGCCATTGTCTAAAAAGCGTTCTGCCTATGTAGTTTGGATTAGTGAAATTATGCTCCAACAAACGCAAGTAGCTAGCGTTAAAGCTCACTTTTTGCGTTGGATTCAAAAATTCCCAAATATAACAGAACTAGCCAAAGCCAAAGAATCTACTATTCTAAAATTTTGGCAAGGACTTGGATACTATAGCCGAGCAAAAAATATTCTCAAAACAGCAAAAATCATCCAAGAAAAATACAACGAAAAATTTCCAGAAACTCGCCAAGAACTTGAAGTTCTGCCTGGAATTGGAAGCTACACAGCAGGCGCTATTTTAAGTTTAGCGTTTCATCAAAATGAAGCTATTTTAGACGGAAACTTAATTCGAATTTTTTCAAGATTTTACGCTTTAGATTTTTTACCAGAGAATGCCGAACAAAAGAAAATTTATTGGAATAAGGCTAAAAGCTGGGCTGCTAACAAATACGCTTTTTTAAAAAATGAAGCTTTAATGGAATTAGGAAGAAATATTTGCAAAGTAAAAAATCCAAAATGCGATCAATGCCCATTGCGACCTCATTGCGTTTCATTTTTACAAAACAAAATAGAATCTCGCCCACCAAAAAAAATAAAGCTATACACTCCTTGGTATGGCGTGATTTTCATTGCTAAATCAAAAGACCAAAAATTTTTAATTTCTGAAGGTTCTTCATTTTTTCTAAAAAATCAAAAAACATTTCCTCATTTTTCAAGTTCTCCTTCAAGAGCCAAAGGAATCCCCGCGGAAGTTGATAAATGGCTACAAGGAGCAGAAATCAAAACATTTCGTTATGGAGCCAACATCGAACATTCAATCACTCGTTACAAAATTTTTATGCAAACACTCTTTTTAGAAATCAAAAATAATGCCCCAAAAACAACTCATTGGATTTCAGAAAAAGAATTATTTGATTTACCATCTAGCCTTTGCAAAAAAGTTCTTCAAGCCTTAGAGATAAGCCCATCTAAAAATTGATTTTATTTTTTCGTTCCCTTCGTAAATTCAAAAGAAAGCGAAAGGCCTGAACGCAACCAAAAATCAGTTTCATCATTTCCCGGCAAATGATCTAAATTTTCAACGAAACGCAAACCTCCTCCAAGATAAATATCTAAAAAAGAAAATACTTGTTGGTGGTAAATAATATTAGCTAGCCACTGAGATTCAACAGTTCCTGAAAGCACTTTGTTTGCGTCAATTGCTGCTTCATAAGTATCGTATAATTCTTTATCGCCTTGCTGCAAATAAGCTAGTTCTAATTCTACACGATGGTTCTTAAATTGCCAAGATGCCGTAAACCAAAGGTCTAAAGCATCAGGACCACGACGATATCCAATCGGATAATCTACATAATACATGTCTGCAAAATCTTTGTCTGATTGTTCGCGATAATTACTACGATACATTTGCCTGCTAGTGTAAGAAAGTAATGGCAAGCGTCCATGGTTATAAACCGGGTCTGTTAAAACGACATCAAAACGGTAATTGAATGTTCCAAAACGAGCCGTTTCTAAAGTCTGAGAATAACCCACTAAATAACTTAACATCATGCGGTTAGAAGCGCCACCTTTTTCTCCAACAGGACTTTTTAAATCTTCTATATTAATTTGTCCATAAAATTCAGAACCTTTTGCTGGTCTTGCACCCAATTCAAATGTAGAACTTGCTTTAGTGTAACCGCCAGCAAAATTGTTGTGCAAAAACATGAACGGATTAAATGATCGAAATTCAAGAGCTTTGCCACCAATCATACTCATTTCCGTGAAAGAAACCCACATAAAATCAAGGTCTATTCCAATTCGGTGGTAAACTAGGTTTTTGTAATTTTCATCATAAATTCTATCGCGTTGATTACTAGCCTGCTTATCTTTTTCAGGACATTTTTGTGCGGCAGCTTCTGTTCCTTTAGGAGGGCAACCCGTTTCTTTATCAATTGTATCGCCATGCAACCAAGGATTCAATGAAATCAACATAAAATCATAGCGGAATATTGAAGGATTAAATTTCCACCAAATGGCATCGTGATGAGGAGCTCCTCCAATCGTTAGAGTATTTTCTGAAGGTCCAACCTCAGGTTTAAAACGCCCCGCCTGAATAAAACCAAGCGAATTATCAAAACGTGCGTATGCTTTTCTTGGAACATTGATATCTAATTCTGAAGGAAATACCATAAAATTCGTTTTTAAATCTGAATCATACCATGCTTCTAAATCTTTACGCAAAGGAGCTTCAATCCACATTGAAAAATTCTTATAGCCGGCCCCAAAAGTCAATGCAAAAAAAGGAGATAACGATTCCTCGTAAATTCTTGCCGTTTCAAGTGGAATTTGTAAAGCACGCCAGTTGGAACCAAAACGATCTACAGTATCAGCAGCGAATTCACTTGCTGTTGGCCCGCCATTAAATCCTAAATTCAAATCTACGCGAAGTGAAGCAAAGCCCCCATTCAGAGACCAGGCAGAAACGATTCCGAATAGCAAAAAACAGAGTACGTTTTTCATAACCATTTTCAATGTAGAAAATACAACACCAGTCCCAAATTATTTATTCTCGTTTTGCTAACTTTTAACAGGATTTTTGTTTCTTTTTAAAGGTTCTTCTTTTTCATATTATGTTTTTACAATGGCTTTATCACTCAACTGGTTTTGGTCTCTTTGACGGGCGTTTATTCCGTGCAGGAATAGCGATGCTTTTATCCGCAGGGCTTGTATTTTTCTTAATGCCAAAATACATTCAACTTTTAAGGCGCCTTGATGCAACATCTGATTTTGACAAAAACAACAATGCAAAATCGCCTCCGATTATGGGTGGAGCGTTATTAGTGATTATTGTAGAAATAGTTTCTTTGCTCACTTGTCAAATGAATGGCTATACCATTTCAACTCTTATGGTACTTTTTCTTTTTTCCGCCGTTGGAGCTATTGATGATATTGCAAAAGTTCGAGCCAAAAGATTGATTGCGCTTGGCAAACTAAAAGCCGCCGATTACATGGACAAAGCAGACGGCATTTCTAGTTCTCTTCGACTTGGACTTTATTTTTTGATTAGCTTTGTCGTGGCCATTTTCTGCTATAAATTTATCCCAGAATTAAAAGGCAATTTAACCGTTCCATTCTGTCCGATTTCAATATTCCAAATTCATTTGCCAAATTGGGCGTTCATTGGTTTTATGACTTTTGTAATTGCGGCCACAGCCAATGGAACAAACTTTACCGATGGCCTTGACAGCCTTGTGTCTGTTCCTATTATCACAAGTATGATTTTTGTTGGGGCCGTGGCCTACATTGGCGGAAACTTTATTTTCAGTTCCTACCTGCACGTTCCTTACCTTCCTGGTTGCGACGAACTTTTCCCATTAGCAATGTCCATTGCTGGAGCGCTACTCGCTTACTTGTGGTTTAATAGTCCACCGGCAGAAATTTACATGGGCGATTCTGGTTCAGTTGGTTTTGGTGCTGCGATTGGGATTATGTTCATTTTAATTCAAGCTGGTTTATTCCTTCCGCTTGTTTGTGTGGTTATCATCTTAGAGGCGTTCTCGGTTCTCTTTCAAATGGGATGGTTTAAGATTACGAAAAAGATTTATGGAACCGGACGGCGGCTTTTCCTTTGCGCTCCTCTTCACCACCATTATCAAAAAAAATGGGAAGGACGCTACCCTTCTAAGCAACTTCTTAATTCAAAAATTGTTTGGCGATTGCACCTTATTTCATTGTTTGCACTAACAATCAGCATGGTTATTTTCTTCGCTATTCGATAAGGGAGTTTTAATGAACGCTAAAGAAATTCTGCAAAAATATAAGCAAGACGAACTTCTTGAGAAATTAGAATCATTACCAGAAAACGAACGAGAACTTCTTGAAAAAGATATTCTCTCGCAAGATTTCGAACTTTTAAATTCTCTCTATAATGAAAGTAAGAAAGAGCCAGTTTTTTCAGAATCAGATGATATTCGTCCTATTCAATTTCCGCATTCAGAAAATGATTTAAGACGAGAAATGTGGCAAGCTACTGGTATGCACCTTTTGAAGCAGGGCTACGCCGCTGCTTTTACCCTTGCCGGTGGGCAAGGGTCGCGCCTCGGATTCGAGGGGCCAAAAGGTGCTTATGAATTTGGCCTTCCAAGCAAAAGAAGTTTATTTGCTCTCCAAGCAGAACGTTTACTTCGTTTAAGCGCCGAGGCTGAACGCCCCATACCTTGGTGCATCATGACCAGCCCTTTAAATCACAAAGAAACCATCAATCATTTTGAAGAACATTCCTACTTTGGACTCAATCGAAATTTTGTTCGATTCTTTCCTCAAGGAACTATCGCCGCCTTACACCCCAATGGTTCTCCCATTCTCACAAAAGAAAACAGACTAGCATTAGTACCAGATGGAAATGGCGGATGTTTTAGAGCATTAGCACAGAGCGGCTGCCTTGCTTGGCTCGTTGAACAAGGAATTCGCTACGTATTCCTCAACAATATTGACAACGCACTCATACGCATTTGTGATCCAGTTTTTTTAGGAGCTCTCGCAGCCCAAGGAAATTGCGAAGCTATGGCAAAAGTTGTCGCCAAACGAGACGCCGCAGAAAAAGTTGGCATATTCGTTTATAAAAATAAAAAGCCTGCCGTTATTGAATACACCGACATGCCAGAAGATTTGCGAGAACTAAAGAATGGAGACGATTTAGTTTTTGATGGCGCCAACATTGGAATCTACGCGTTTAAAATAGAAGCTTTACGCAAAATGCAAAAAACGCCTTTACCATGGCACACCGCCAAAAAAACAATCGAAAATATACCTCAGGCATTAAAATTCGAACAATTTCTTTTTGATGCTTTCCAATCGTTAAATTCCTTTGCAACATTTGGTGCTTACCGCGACGATGAATTCTCTCCAATAAAAAATGCTGAAGGAAACGATTCACCCAAAATGGCTCGAGAAATGCTTGGCAAATTACATAAAAGCTGGCTAATCCAAGCAGGCGCTCAAATCAATCCAGATAAACTTTACGAAATTTCGCCAACTCTTTCTTACGCTGGCGAGGGTTTATCTGATGAAATATTTAAACGTGAACTTGGAAAAAATATTTTGGAGTTCTAAAATGAAAGCAAAAATATATGAATGGATTTTACGCGGATTTATCAGACTTCCGCATAGTGTATTAGAATACATATTTACTATTAGCTACCCTATTTACGCCATTCTGCACACCGACAAAGCGTGGAAACGAACACTTCTCCACCTTAGGCGTTCTGGATTCCCCAAAAAGAAAGTTGCAGTGCGCGGCATATTCAAAGCTCTTTTCCTCAACATGATTGATTCATTACGATTCCTAGATGGAAATAAAAAAATCAAACCAATTGTATATTACGAAAACGAATCTGTTCTAACAAATTGCTTAAAAGAAGGGTTGCCTGTAGTGGCTATGGGAATTCATCAAGGCGCTTTTGAAATTCAACATCGTTCTCTTCTTCGTTATGCTCCTAAAGTTCACCTTTTTACAGAAAAATTAAAAAATGATGATTTGAATACCGCAATTCAATCTTTTAGACGTGCTCCAGGCTTAGAAGAACACTCCACTTCAGAAGTAGGAAAAGTTTTAAAACAATTTATTCGTGAACGTAGCGTTCTGGCTATCGCTGTAGATCAATCTAAAGCTCCTAAAGGAAATCCAGTAACACTATTTGGAAGACCCGCTCACTTATTTCTTCGCTTACCTGCAAAAGCTTGTCAAATGGGAGCCGCTATTGTAACATTTAGGACGTTCCATATTGGCGGAAATGAACATGTTGTTCGTTTTGAATCTATTTATGGACCAGGCACTTCAGAACAAGAAATTGCCACTAAGTTTGCAGAAGAAATGGAAACCTGGATTTATGAACACCCTAGACAATGGGCTTGGAATTACCATAGGAATTTTACCTAATGGATACATACAACGAAGACGAAAAAATCCAACTTGCTTGGATGGCGACTCATTACATAACGAATAAAGATAAAGAAGCAGAAGTTCAGAACTTCTCTGCATTACAATCGCATCGCAAACAAGAAAAGAAAAATTCTCGAAGAAACCCCGCTGCTTGGAATTTACCTTTACCAGAACAAGAACTTGATTTGCATGGTTTCACTATTGAAGAAGCTATCGCCGCCATTGAGGAAATGTTTTTAGCTATGCAACTTGCGAAAATGAGCGTTCTCCGTTTAATACATGGTGGTGGACATCCTTCTTCAGGCCTTATAAAAAAAGCGATTGATCAAAAAGTTCGCAGCGAATGGAAGGGCAAAGTTCGTTTTTATGGTACAGAACCGAACAATGCTGGTTCTAGTATTATACAACTTTTGAAAACAGAAACGATTCCTAAAAAATTCAAAAAACCTTAGTGCCCTATTGAGTTTTTAAAGAAATATTGCTAATATTGACATCAGTTCCGGAATATAGCTCAGTCTGGTAGAGCGCTTGCTTCGGGAGCAAGAGGCCGTGAGTTCGAATCTCGCTATTCCGATTAGATTGCTTTCAAAAACAGGTTCTAGAAAACCTGTTTTTTTTGCGAGATGAGAACTCACGCGTTTTATTATAGTTCGACAAGTTTTTGTATGCCTTCAAGTTGGGCGCTAATTTGATGTTGGAACTTTTTTTGATGGAAGAAAATGAAAGTTGTTTTATTCGATTTATTTGACACATTACTAATAAAAGATTGGTTTGATTACGAAAAGGCATTAGACTTCCTGGCAACTAAATGCTTTGACGGGCGAAGATCTGAGTTGGCCGACTATGCTAAATCTTATCGCTGTGAGTATATGATGAACCGTAACGAAACCAATCTCGAGGTCTCGTTTACAGATCAACTCCAATATTATGAAAGATGTTTTCAAAAACAGATAGCGGAGAGTTACCAAGAGATTGAGTGGCGAGCATTTTCCGTGTGCCGTAGCGAACACCTCGCAGAAGGAGCTGTTGAGTTGCTTGCCTATTTAAAGAGCTTGGGCTATCGTGTGGCTGTATTGAGTAATAGTATTTTCTCTGCCGTAACGCTCAAACGCTATATGCAGAAATATAGGATATTAGAGTTTTTTGAAAACGTATATTCGAGCGCAGATATTACATTCAGAAAGCCTTCCCAAAAAGCTTTCGAATATGTTTTGGCTGATATGAGCTTGTCGCCAAGCAAAGATATTCATTTTATTGGCAATAAAAAGGAAAAGGATGTTGATGGCGCACTTGCAACGGGACTGACACCGATATTAGTTGAACAATCTTCTGTTTTTGGCGGATTGGCATTTGAGAATTTGCGAGAAGTCAAGAATTATTTTGAAGAAAATTATGTTTATATAAACTCAATAAGTGAAAATGAATCGTTAGTAGACGGCCCCGGGCTTAGAACAGTTGTTTATTTTCAAGGATGTACAAGAGCCTGCCCCGGTTGTCACAATTCATCTACGTGGTCGCTTTCCTGTGGTAAGCGTTTTTCGCTGGATGAGCTTATACAGACTTTAGAAAACAAAGCCAAAAACAAAAAGGTAACACTATCGGGCGGAGATCCATTATTGCAATCAAAGGCTTTGCTAAAGCTTTTACGAAGAATGCAGGAGTATGACGTTTGTCTTTATACGGGTGGAGAAGAAAATGATGTTCCCGAGGAGCTGAAAAAGCTGCTCCGATATCTAAAGGTTGGCCCGTATGAAAAAAGCAAACGAACAACAACCACCCCATTTGTGGGTTCAACCAATCAGGTTCTGATTGATTTAAGGAGAAAAAATGAAGCAATTAACAAATGAAAACGCTGCTAACCGTTCAAGTTATGTAGGAAGCGTTTATAATGTCGGAGAACGAGCGGTGAAAAACGAGGTTCTTTCTTCGCTACCGCCAGAGTGGTCACGTTTGCATCGCGAAGGATATATACATATTCACGATCTTGATGCGTACGGAAAGACCTATAATTGTCTGACCTTTAACTTTTTAAACGCTTTTCCATATAAGCAATTTGAGGGGCTACGCGATAGCGGAAAAATTGTTCGCCTCTTTGGATTCATAAAAACCTTATTTGCCGACATGGGAAACGAACAATCCGGAGGCATGGCTTTTGCAAATTTTGATAACGAGCTTGCAACGGTTTTGGAAAAGCTTGGTGTTCGGTATAACGAAAGTAATTGCGATTTGATAGCTGAAGCAATTGCGGATCTTCTTCTGTGGTGCAATAATACACATACGAGAATGGGTCAAACAAGCTATTACGTAACATTGAATATTGGCTTGGCTGAAAATGAATTCGCGAGGTTCATTGCATATTCGGTTATAGAGCAATTTGAGAAGCTTGGTGATACCGTATATAAACCGAACATTGTTTTCAAGGTTTGCAAAGGAGTTAGCCGTCTCGAAGGCGATCGAAATTTTGATTTGTATCGAAAAGCTCTGCTGTGCACCGCAAAGAAGATGATACCGACCTATTTGTTGTGCGATTGTGTTTCTGATCGAGAAATCGCTCCCGATAAATTGTCGGTTATGGGATGCAGAACGCGTGTGGTTGACGACATTTATGGCAAAGGCGGTGCAATTGGCAGAGGAAATATCGATAATATCAGCATTAACCTTCCTCGTTTGGCTCTTGAAATTGACAGAGATCATAGAGGTGATACGGTAAGTAAAAAAATAGATTTGCTGAGGAAAAAATGGTTGTCGATTGCTGATGTGACAAAGGAAATCCTTTTAGATCGGTATAATAAAATTCTTTCCCTTTCGATTGATGATTTTCCGTCAAACGCTACCCGTCAGTTGTGGTGTATAGCTTTTGAGGATATTCCCGAGGTATTCAAGCATGGAACGCTATCAATCGGCTTTATCGGTCTTTCTGAAACAATGGAAATCCTTTGCGGCAAGAGATTTTACAATGATGCTGAAACCTATCGGATTGCGCTTGACTTCGTTGCATTTATGAGAGAATACTGCAACAAGCAAAGAGATAAGTATAAGCTTAACTTCTCGCTTCTTGCAACAAGCGGTGAGCTGATAAGCGGTCGCTTTTCGGAAATTGACAGCAAACAGTTCTCGCCCGAAGCGGATGTGTTCTCAAAGGGCTTTTATACGAATTCCTTCCACGTAAATGTGGACAGTGGCATTTCGGCACGTGAAAAACTGATCAAGGAAGGCCCCTTCCACGCCTTGAGCAACGGTGGGTGTATTTCTTACATAGAGCTAAACGAAGCTCCAATCGGGAACGATGAGGGCTTACGCGAGCTTGTTGAAGAAGCGGTCGAAGCAGGAGTTCGATATATGGGAATTAATTTCCCAAAAGATATCTGCGACGATTGCGGAATAAGTGGTGTGTTTAATGAGTGTCCGGCTTGCTGTGGTAAAAAAATAACAAGAATACGCCGTGTAAGCGGATATCTTGAAATACTCGACGGCTTCACCAACGGAAAAAAGAACGAAGTAAAAAGCAGAAAAAGCAATTAGGAGTATAGTTAGTTATGCATATAGCGATAGAAGGAATAGACGGTGTAGGCAAAAGCACCGCAGCCAAAAACCTTGCAGAAAGACTTGGGTTTACTCTTGTTGAAAAGCCCTTGCACTTTTTGTTTGACGAGGATGGCAACGAAGATAATTATATCAGAATTCGCGATGAGGTAAACAAAAGCAAAAATAAGAAGTTTACGGGATGGTTTTACGGCCTTGGGAACATATTTCTTTATGAGCATTTCAAGAACGAAAACATCATTACGGACAGGCACATTCTGTCTAACTACTGTTGGAGCGGCGACGAGAGTACCGACTATATTTTTGATTCGATCTATCAAACCACAGGTGCGCCTGACTTCACTTTTTTGATTGTGGCAAGCCAAGAGACGGTAGAAAAAAGATTAAAGAAAAGAAATCCGAGTGATCCCGATTTAAAAAAAGTGGCATACATTCCTACGGCTTATGCGAAAATGAGAGCAGTGCTTGAAAGATATAATATGCCCGGTCTTGTCATTGATACGAGCGAGATGGGAGAAAAAGAGGTCGTAGATATTATGGTGGCTGAATTGAAAAAGAGAGGGCTTATTGATGGCTGAGAAAACAAAAGATACCCTTTTTATCGATATGAAATATGTAATTTTATATCGAAAGCTTGGATACGATGAGATATCACAAGATGTGTTTAGATACGATTACGCGGATACGTCGATCACGATTTATTCTGAGGAGCAGCGCTTTGTTTTTGGCGGCGAAAGCTATGGGTTAATCAATTACAAGGATTTCGCTATTCTCGAGTGTATTGATCGACTGCTGAAGAAAGGTTATGCATCGAAAAATATCAAGCTTTGTTTTTGCGGTTATGATATAGCGATATTGTACGATAACGATGAAATATATATAGGCATTTTTGCAGAGGGTTGGGGAAAAAATTACGAGAAGCTTCTTGATACATACCGCAAGACATCTGAGAACACCGAGTGCCTTTATACCTCACAACTCTCGGGCGGACTTGTTGATTTCAAATCCGAGATTCACACAGATAATGCCGTATATACAATGGGCGTGTTTGGGAAAAGAGCTGCACGCTATAACGCTAACTTCTCGAATCCTACAAGTGACGTGGAATATCCCAGCGACTTCATTGTAAAGAATGGTGAGCTGCAAAAGTATATTGGCAGTGATGCTGTTGTTGCCATTCCTAACGGAATTATAAGAATAGGAACAGGCGCGTTTTGGAACAATCTTATTCTTAATGAGGTTGTTATCCCCGACACCGTAACTTGTATTTGCGGCGATGCTTTCGTGTACTGTGAAAACCTAAAGCGTGTCAATATCCCCGAGGGCGTAAGCGAAATGGGCGACGATCCATTTGCGGGATGCTTGAATATAGAAATCAATAATAAGAGCCCATTCTTTGTTTGCGATGATGGCGTTCTGTTTGATCAAAGCAAAAAAACGCTCATCCACTATACCGCAAGCAAGAAAGATGACTATTATACTATTCCCGAAACAGTAACTTGGATAGGCAAGCACAGCTTCTATAAATGCAAGAATCTGAAATGTGTCCGTATTACAAAAAACGTAAAATTTATGGGCAATAATGCCTTTTCTGATTGCCGTGATATTCATCTTGAAAATGAAAGCGAATGCTTTCAGTACGTAGAGGGCGTACTTTACGATAAAAACGCTACGACTTGTATGCATTATTCTATGGGATCGGGTGTTAAGGTTGTAAAGTTGCTTGATTCGGTACGCACGATAGGACGAAATTGCTTCTGGAACTGCGATATGATTGAAAAAATTATTATACCGAAATCGGTAAGACAGATTGGATATAATCCGTTCGCTAATTGTAAAAATATTGTCCTTGAAAACCATAGCCCCTATTATGCTGTTGTGGACGGTATACTTTACGATGCCAATGTGACCGAGATGGTATATTGTCCGCCAACTGCCGCGAGAAATAAAACAGTCGTCGTTCCTTCAACAGTGGTCAACATCGGCAGAAGTGCCTTTACGGGCTGTGGAACGCTTAATAACATTGTTTTGCCCGACGGCTTGAAGTTTATCAGCAGAAGCTCGTTTAGTGGATGCACTGCGCTAAAGGAGATCAGCATCCCATCCTCGGTTGAAGAAATAGCGGATTGGTGCTTTAACGGATGCACATCACTTGCTCGGGTATATCTTCCGAAGCACATAAAAATATTGCCTAATATGTTTAAGGGCTGCAATGCGGAGATCATCAGAATATGAAAAAGAAAATCATACAAATTGGCGGTAATTTAAGGATAAACGGTATTTCCTCCTTCATTATGACGCTTTACAGAAACATGCACGAGGATTATCAGTTTATCTTTATCAATACCGCCGAAGGAAAAGATCATTACCGACAAGAAATAACGGAGCTTGGCGGTAAGGTTTATGATGTTATTGTAAAAGGCAAGGGCTTACTGCGTTCTCTGCGCCAAGCCAAGGCAATACGAAGAATTATAAAAGAGGAAAAGCCTGTTGCCGTTCATTCTCATTACTATTCCAACAACGGTATCTATTTGTATCAGGCATATAAAGAAGGCGGTCCCGTTCGAATTTCTCATTGTCATCAATCTAATCCAAGCGGACTGACGATCGGTAAGAAAATAGCAAAATGGTTTTCTGCAAAGCTTATTAAGAAATATGCCACCGAGTCATATGCGTGTTCGGAAACGGCAAGACGTTTTTTATATGGTGATTGCGGCGAGGTCGTTTTTAATTCTGTTGATTATGAAAAATTTTGCTTACAAAGTGGAGATCTTTTTGCCAAATACAAACTTGATAAAAGCAAAAGCTATTTCTTGTTTGTAGGACGCTTTTCGGAACAGAAAAATATTAACTTCTTGCTCGATCTGTGCGACGAGTTGAAATTCAACGAGCAAATATGCTTTTTGCTTGTCGGTCACGGCCCCAAGAAGGAAATGATAGAAAAATATATTTCTGATAAAGAACTTAAAAATGTTGTTCTTCTTCCGCCGGATAGCAATATTCCGGAGCTGTTATCGGTTGCAAGTGCTTTTGTGTTGCCATCTTTATATGAGGGATTACCAATCACGCTCATTGAGGCTCAAGCGGTAGGAGCAAAATGCCTTGTGTCTGACAAAGTTACAAGCGAAGTGCAGCTTGGGCTTATTGAATATTTGCCGCTTGATAAGGAAACTTGGATAGAAAAAATCGTTGCACAGTCAAAACAGGAACTAACACATACTCCTTCGCGCTCGGTATTGTTTGACGATAAAATTCAAACGGCAATATTAGATGGCATATATTCCAATATTGATGCTGAAGAATGGATCATACGAGGAAAAGAGTACTCTATTGGCAGTAAGCGCTTTTTACGCAGTAAAGAATTATCCTTCGCATGCTTTAAAAAAGCACATGAGATTGGGAATGTCCGCGGATCTTTTTACTATGCATTGTGTTATTTTGAAGGCAACGGTGTAAAAAAGGATAAAGAAAAAGCTGAGCGAATTGTTTCCAAAATCATTGATGAGGTTGAAGTAAACAGCAAAAAAGGCGATGCAAGCTATATAGTCATATTAGCAGATATGTACTCCTTCGGCCTTGGAAAGAAAAACGATTTTGAAAAGGCGTTTGAATTATATCTCAAAGCAGCCGAGCTTGGTAATTTAGAGGCGATGTGCGACCTCGGATATATGTATCTCGTTGGACAGGGCGTTTCTGAGAACAAGGAGCTTTCTGCCTATTGGTACAAGCAGTCGGCAGACCTTGGATACGTTCACTCAATGAGAGATATCGGCCAGAACTATCTGAACGGATATGGAGTTGAAAAAAGCGTATCTATGGCAATGCAATACTTTGCTTTGGCATCGGCACATAATTATTCTCACGGAACCACGGATCTTGCATATTGCTATTTGAACGAGCTTGGTGAAGAACAAGATTTAGAAAAGGTTAAGAACCTTTTAAGACTCGCATTCAAGCAAGATCCCGAAAGAACCGTGCGAGATCTTATCGCTCTTGATGTAGATGTTGCGGAACTGTTGGATAACAATAAGCTGGTGTTCTTGAATACAACAAAGTTTGCTTCGGTAACAAGACAAAACTCATATGATGGAGTGGCTTATATCAACGAAAAGGTGTCGTTCGTTGACCCTAATTGTTTTTACACAAGCACCATAAAGAAAATCTTTGTAGAGAAAGGTAATCCGCACTACTCTTCGCTCCTTGGTGTGCTGTTTGACAAAGCAAAAAAGACCTTGGTGAGATATCCGATAAAATCCACAGATTGCGAATATATTGTCCCTGACGGTGTCGAGGTTATTGGAGCGCATGCTTTCCAAAACGCACGATACCTAAAGAAAATTATTTTACCGCCAAGTGTTAGCAGAATAGAAGATAGCGCCTTTGACGATTGCAAATCGCTTGAAGAAATCATCATTCCAGCATCAGTAACAGTGATAGGAGATTGGGCATTTCACGGCTGCGATAAGCTTAAAAAGCTGAGTCTATCTAAAAATGTTGCACGTATAGGACTTTACGCCTTCGGATCGTGCGAAGCATTAGAGGAAATCCGAGTTGATGAGGATAACAGTAGCTACAAGAGCCTTGACGGTAATTTGTATACCAAGGACGGCTCGGTTTTGCTTCAATATGCGATAGGAAAGAAAAACACGGAGTTTATACTTCCCGATACCGTGAGAACCGTTGCCTTCAGAGCAATATCAGACGCCTTTTCCCTTGAATACATTGATCTTAACAATGCGATTTTCATCGAAAAAAAGGCTATGTATTATGCCACAAGCCTAAAAAAAGTAACATATAAAAGCGAAGCTTCGTTTGGCGATCAGGTTTTCGACCATACAAGCGATAGCTTGATTAGAGAGGTTATATAATGATATATCTCGTATCCGATATACATGGCCACATTCGCCTAAATTGGTTGGCGGAAAAGCTTGAAAAATTAAATATCACCTCTTCAGATCATCTTGTGATATTGGGTGATGCTGGTATTGTTTGGAGCGCGAATGAGCATCTTGAAGTTCGGGAATATTACGACTCGTTGCCTTGTAAGGTTCTGTTCGTCGATGGAAATCATGAAAATTTTGATTTGCTTGATGCCTATCCAACAACAGAGCTTGGCGGTGGCGCAGTGCATAAGATTACGGATAACATCTTTCATCTGATGCGTGGAGAAGCTTACGAGATTGAAAACAAACGGATTTTTGTGTTTGGTGGAGGCTTTTCGTTAAAGAAACTTACCAACACCTCTCCGATTTTTGTGTGGGATCGCGAAATGCCAAGCGACGAGGAATACCAAAACGGCACAAAGAATCTTGCGCGGCTTGACTATCAGGTTGATTATGTTTTTACACACGTAGCCCCAACATTCGTGGCGAATCAAATTGGCGTAAAGCTTGCAGACGAGGAAAGATGCCTCAACGATTATTTGAATGATATACAAGACCGTCTTGAATATAAAGCTTGGTTTTTTGGGCATCACCACAAGGATGTTGAATTCGAAAAGCATTTCGGGGTATATGAGCGAGTGCTAACGATAGGAGATTGAAATGGATAAGAAGTTTATTGATTACATAAGAAAGCTCGATATCTTGGATGAAGGACTTGATATTGATTTTTCCGATCTTGCATTCGCATACGATTACAACGAGGTTCAGGAGCTATATTTTGATATCGAGAAAAACAATTATGTGTTTCTCGCGGGAGAAACCGGACTGCGCAAAAAGGATATGCTTGCACGAATTTGCAAGGATTTGACTATGCGCGGCGTCGAGAAAGAAGATATCCTGTATCTTGATTACGAGCTTCCTATTTTGCATACAGCGGATATTCTTGATATTGTTGAAGATTTCTACGAAGCAAGAAGCTACAGCGAGAATGTTCACTTGATTGTCAATGAAATTCAGTTCTGCGGCGATTGGTTCGGGATCGTCGATTCTCTTCGCAAGAAATATCCCAAACTCAAGTTCTTGTGTTCCTCCTCAACCCCTCCGTATATATTCGAAACCATTTATGACAATGGATGCGAGTATTGCAAAATCGTAGTTCTATCCAAAAAGAACGCCTCGAATATCAAGTATGAAACGCAAACCTTCGGCGTGTATGAGGAATTCAAATACAACCAAAAGGGTGGTTTTATTGAAATCAAAGGAATGACCAAGGAAGGAAAGAAAATGCCGCATCACGTTGTTCCTTCAACCATCAACGGTCTTCCTGTCAGGGTGATCGCAAGCGGTGCTTTTCACGACCGAAGCGAAATGCTGACGATTGAGCTTCCCGATTGCGTTGAAATGATAGGTGATTATGCATTTTCAAAATGCTGCAATTTAAAAGAAATAAAACTCCCAAAAGCACTCACGTATATAGGTGATCATTCTTTTCTCGGGGCTACATCTCTTGAAAGAATTATTGGCGGAGAACTTGTGAATCATATCGGCAACAGCGCCTTTTATAAAACAAAATGGCTTGATATGCAAAAGGATTTTGCCGTGATTGGCAAAACACTTTATAAGTACGTTGGGATTTCGGAGTATGTTTTGATTCCCGAGCTTGTCACTCATCTTGCAAGCTATTCTTTTGCTGATACTTGTGTAAAAGAGGTAAAGTCAACACAAAATATCACAGTGAACGAAGGTTCGTTTTACCGATGCAAGAACCTAAACTATGTGCATATCTCAATGGATGAGATTCCACCGTTCTGTTTTTGCGGTTGCGATGAATTGAAGCAGGAGTTCACCGTATCTTCGGTGGGGAAATTCGGGCTTTACGGTTGCACCTCAATCGAAGGAATAGCTTCTGAAAAACTGAATAACTGTGCACTTGCATTTTGTGTTGAGTTGAAAGAGATTCATTCGCTTAGCATTGTAGAAGATGGCGCTCTTTTCAACTGTAAAGGCCTTACGCAATTAAACCGGGAGGTCGTCCTTGAAAAAATAGGCAGGTTTGCTTTTTCGGGTACAGGACTTGTATCCTTAAGCTTTCAAGGAAACTCTATCGGTGATTATGCTTTTTACAATGTCACTGGGCTAACTTATGCAAAAATTATACATACAGCATCAGTTGGCAAAGCAATCTTTTATAAATGCCGACATTTGCGTACTTTAACGATTGGCGGTAGCAAAAAGCTGACCTATCATTTTGGCGGTGAGATGCCGCATATAACAAAGCTTTATGTGCATGGCGATATTGTAGATGATTTTTGCAGGGGTAACCAATATCTCGAGAATCTTCAAATTATGCATACAGACCATTTTGGCAGATGGAGCTTTTACGGCAATTCCGCGTTGAAGGAGATTTCTTTCACACAAATAAAAGCGGTGGGAGATTGGGCGTTTGCGTATTGTGACGGTATTGAAAGGATCGAGCTGCCTAAAACTGTCGAGCATATCGGCATGAATGCATTCAGATATTGTCATAACCTATCCGAGATAAAATTTCTTGCAGAAAAATGCGTGCCTTTCGGTGCAAATGCATTCTATTCAACCTCCGAGCATAAAACGTTCTTCGTAAAGTCGTCGGTGCGACCGGAATATGAAAATGTGCCAATTTGGCACGAGTATTTGGATTCTATTACTATCTTGCATTGAGCGCAACATATAAAAACAGCTACCTACTTGACAAATTTCGCAAAAGGTGCTACAATAATTGGCGAGCCATTTGAAGCATCCTTGGCAACAGGGATAGCACGGTGCGTTTTAACGCAGCGCATCGAGCCATTCGGATGGTGAAATTGAATATTTTCATAAAAGTGACCCGCCGGCGAAGTGATGTGACCCCAAAAAGTTGGACAATTTAAAGTTAGGATAAAATTGAGTTATGAGTCCGGTACTCCACCAGGCTCATTCCTTTTAGGCGCAGTTTTATCCGGTCATTGTTGTAATATTCAATATATTTCCTCAGTTCCTGTTTAAAGTGGTCCATATTGTTGAATGTATTTGGATAGAGCAACTCAGATTTCATTATTCCGAAGAAGTTC
>JAGAKE010000021.1 GCA_017625775.1 Fibrobacteraceae bacterium | reverse complement strand
GGAACTGAGGAAATATATTGAATATTACAACAATGACCGGATAAAACTGCGCCTAAAAGGAATGAGCCCGGTGGAGTACCGGACTCATAACTCAATTTTATCCTAACTTTAAATTGTCCAACTTTTTGGGGTCACATCACTTCGCCGGCGGTTCATTTTCTTTTAAGTTTTAGGTTTTTCTGTTAAGAATTTTCGAGCCGCTTTGGCTAAATGTCGAATAGCATCTAAATAAGATTTACTTTCATATAGAATGGTTAGGTAAATAATTTCAGAACGAATGTTTTCTGAATTAATGGGAAGTGTCATTTCCCTTTTTCTTTCCTGGATAATTTCATTGGCTGTTTCTCGAATATTCTGAATAATACTTTCATAATTTTCAAATTCATTTTTTGAAATCATTGATGCACAAGATTCTACGGTTGTGGAAATTTTTTCAGAAAGTTTCTTTAGTGTATCTCGTTTGTTTTGAGCAAGTCCAGGGAAGTGATTATCTACATGATGTAAACAAGGAACGCAAATTTGTTCAATATCAAAGATGCTATCTCCCAAGAAATCATTGGCTTGATAAAGGAAGAAATTTTTTACGAGAATATCTTCTTGTTTCATTTTTCTAGAACAATGTGTGCCTTGCCTACGAACTTTTTCAATATATTTTTTTAAAATTTTAAGTTGCTTTTTGCTGTTTCTAAGTTCCACTAGGTTTTCCTCTACAAAACCATGAAGAATTCCAGAGTAACATTCTTTGCTGAATAAGAGAACATTGTTCCATTCTTCTCGGCTATATTCTTGAATCATAGGAAATACATTTGTATCTGGAGTGGCTTTTAGAATGTTGCTGAATCGATCTGATGTATTTTTAGCTTGTTTTTCTTTCTTTTTAAATGTAATCGTTGAATGAATCAAGAAAATAATTACAGCAACGAATAAAATGAATATAGCTGGCATTTTGCCAAAGTGTAATAAGAAAGCGACGACAAAGCAACTAGCAAAGGCTGCAAATGCCGTGAAGAACCAGCCACCAATAACAGAAAGAACACCGGAAATTCTGTAAACTGCTGTTTCACGGTTCCAAGCTCTATCGGCTAAAGAAGAGCCCATGGCCACCATGAAAGTAACATAAGTTGTAGATAAAGGAAGCTTTAGCGAGGTTCCTAATGCAATTAAAGAACTTGCTAGCATTAAGTTAATTGAAGCGCGGATAAGATCGAAAGCAGCATCTTCTTTTTCTAGGATGATTTCTTGAGTGCAAAATCTTGAATCCACCCAATCCGAAAACTTTTTGGGACAAATAGCGTTGATTTGGCGAGAAACTGCATGAACTCCGCGAATAATTGCTCTTGCTAATGGGTTAGTTCCAAAGATTTCGTCTGTTTCATTTTGGGAAGAAAGAGATACAGAGGTTTGAATGACTTTGTGTGCTTTTTTTGATGTTAATAATGCAATGACCATTACCACGCCAGCTAAAAGTAACAAATACCATTGTCCTGATTCGCTTTTGGTTAATGCAACCATTTTGTATGTTTCCGGGTTTCCGCCATCAAGTAGTAAATGTTGTAAAGAAGAGAGACCAGTTAATGGAATTCCAATAAAATTGACTAGGTCATTTCCAGCAAAAGCTAATGCGAGGGAGAATGTTCCGCAGGCGATGATGATTTTTAGCATATTTACGCCAATGATATGCAGTAGCTGGGATATAACGAAGAAACCACCAAGCATTATAAGAAGCAAGAACGCCTCGTTAGAAGTCACCCAATCTTGCAGAGACTTTGGAAAAAATGCAGCGTTTTTCAAACCTTTAACGAGAATAAAATAAACGATGGAAGTTAGTGAAAAACTGCTGAAAATGCCAATAAAGTAACGAAGATTTTTTTTATATCCAAAGGAAAATACGAGACGTGAAATGTATTGAACTAAGTATCCAATTGAAAAAGCAATAGCGACTGAAAGAAAAATTCCGAGAATGACAGACAAAGCTTTGTCAGTGTTTAAGAGTTGCCCGAACGAGAATTCGCCAGAGGATTTATAAATTTTAAGTGCAGCGA
Organism: Fibrobacteraceae bacterium; assembly: GCA_017625775.1. Taxonomy (GTDB): domain Bacteria; phylum Fibrobacterota; class Fibrobacteria; order Fibrobacterales; family Fibrobacteraceae; genus UBA1765. The sequence continues at coordinate 55,121 of JAGAKE010000021.1, read as the reverse complement.
TCGCAACAGAAGCTCCGAGAAGTTCAAAGACTAAGGAAACGGTTGTTGAAGTTGGCATTCCAAGAGAATTGAATCTATCAAGAAGAACTACATCGGTGAGCATTACAGCAATAAGGATTGTGATGATTTCTGTGAAGTAGTAATGTTCTGGTTGAAAAATACCGTGACGTGTAATATCCATCATGCCGTTTGAAAAAGTTGCTCCTATAAAGATTCCTACAGAAGCTAAAGCTAACAACCATTTAAAATTAAAAGCTCTGGAACCAACAGCTGAGTTTAGAAAGTTTACCGCATCATTACTCACTCCTACAATTAAATCAAAAATGGCGAGAATGAAAAGCATGGCAATTAAGATGATGTACAAAGTTTCCATTTGAAACTCCTATTTTTTTCTTTGTTATCTACGTTGATTCGAATTTAGCTAATGCAAAGAAACTCCAGTAGTTTTCTAATCTTTTTTTTGAGGCTTTTATCTCGTTTGTTTATGTTTTTATTGGATTTCTTGAATTTTATCAATTAAGCGTGAATTGAGGGGGTAAATGGAATGTAATTTTTTTTGAGTTGTATTGTTTTTTTTATATTTGCGCCACACATTTTTTCATTTTTAGGAATTTTTATGCAGGATAAAAACGATCAAGTGATAGCTCGCTTACAAAAGCTTTCCAAGTTCAAAGAAATGGGGATAGAGGCTTACCCTCATAGTTTTAAGCGGACTCACGATTCAGCGAAATTAAAAGAAGAAAAAGATTCGTTGATGGCATCAGAAAGAGAAATTTCATTTGCTGGACGCGTAGTTCGTTTTAATCGCAAAGGAAAAGTTTGCTTTATGCATTTGAAAGATCGTTATGGCAGACTTCAAGTTGTTTGTGCTAGAGATCTTGTAGGCGAAGAAAATTATGAAGTGGTGAAATTAATTGACTTAGGTGATTTTGTTGGCGTTACTGGTGTGATGTTTGAAACGCAGACTGGCGAATATTCTGTGAAAGTTTCTTCAGTGACCATGCTTTCTAAAGCGGTGCGTCCTTTGCCGACTCCAAAAGAAAAAATTGACGAAAATGGCAATAAAATTGTTTTTAATGAATTTGCTGATGTAGATACTCGTTATCGCCAACGTTATACCGATATGGCTTTAAATGATGACGTCAAAGATGTTTTTGTAAAGCGTGCTAAAATTATGCAATCCATTCGTGAATACTTGATTGAACAAGGATTTATTGAAGTGGAAACGCCTACTTTGCAGCCGATTTATGGTGGCGCTAATGCACGACCATTTACGACTCATCATAATGCTTGTGACATGGAACTTTATTTGCGAGTAGCTCCGGAACTTTATTTAAAGCGTTGTATTGTTGGTGGACTTGAACGAGTTTTTGAGTTCAGTAAGAATTTCAGAAATGAAGGAATGGATAGAACGCATAGTCCTGAATTTACGGGTCTTGAATTTTACCAAGCTTATGCAGATTACAACGATATGATGGTGCATTTCGAAAATATTTATGAACGTGCTTGCATCGCTGCTAACGGAACAACAAAAATCAATTATCAAGGAAAGGAAATTGATTTTAAAGCACCTTGGCCTCGTTATTCTATGATTGAAGCTATTGAAAAATTTGGTGGCTTAAATGTGGAATGCATGAGTGATGAAGAAATTCGTTCAGAAATTGAAAAACGCGGTGCTAAGATGGACGGTGAATTCACTCGTGGTCGCGGTATTCTTGAACTTTTTGAACTGACTGTTGAAGATAAATTGATTCAACCAACTATCATTAAAGATATGCCAACTGAAAGCACGCCGCTTTGTAAAAAGCATCGTGAAAAGGAAGGTTTAATTGAACAGTTTGAACCTTATGCCAATGGTTGGGAATTAGGAAATGCTTATACCGAACTTAATGACCCAATTCGTCAGCGAGAACTTTTAGAAGAGCAGGTGAAGCGCGGGCGCGGCGGTGAAGGTGAAACGCATCCGATGGATGAAAACTTCTTGCACGCGATTGAAAGCGGACTTCCGCCAACAGGTGGCGTGGGCTTTGGTATTGACCGTATGATTATGCTTTTAACAAATCAGCAGACCATTCGTGATGTGCAGTTGTTCCCGCTTATGAAACCTGAACAATAAATTTGGAATTTTTATATGAACAAGTTGGAGTGGTTAATCGCTTTTCGGTATTTAGGCGCTCAGCGAAAAAGTTTGTTTGTTTCGCTCATAGGCATATTTAGTTTGCTTGGAGTGAGTATAGGCGTTTTTGCTTTAGTTGTTGCTTTAGCAGCAGTAAACGGCTTTGAATCTGAGGTGACAGCGCAGATGATTGGAAAGGACGCCCACGTTGATGTTCTTTCTTATGATGGCGGGCCGTTTGGCGATTACGAGGCTCTTTCTGAACAAATTAAGAAAGTAGATTCTTCGGTAGTGGCAACCGCTCCTTATCTTGTTTATAAAATGGGAATTAGTTCTCGAAAAGTTAATGATGGAGTAGTTATTTATGGAATTGATCCCAAACGTTCAAAAAAAGTAGTAGATATTCACGACAAAATGCGTTGGGGACATTATTCGGTAGATAGCTTGCAAGATCTTGGTGGAACTTTAAGACCAGGCGTTATTTTAGGAATCGGCCTTGCGAATCGTTTGCGCGTAGTCGTCGGAGATAAAATTGTTCTTCAAACATTTCAAAGCCCAGATGCCATGCTTTCTTCGGGCGGGCCCAAAATGATGCAGGCGGTGGTTAGCGGAATTTTTGAAACAGGAATGTACGAATATGACGGAAACTTAGTCTATATTGGAATTCCTGAAATGCAAAAGTTGCTTGGAGTAGGCGATAAAGTTTCTGGCATACAAATTAAAGTAAAAGATTTTTGGAATGCTTCAGAAACAGTAAAGCGTTTGTCTGATTCTCTTTCCGTTTCTTACTACGCCTTAGATTGGCAAACCAAAAACAATACTCTTCTCAAGTGGATGAATTACGAAAAGTTTATTGTTGCTGCTGTAATTTGCTTGATTATTTTGGTCGCCGCGTTTAATATTATTAGCTCTTTAATTATGGTGGTGATTGATAAAACTAAAGAAATCGGTATTTTACGCAGTATGGGATTTTCAAAAGCTCAAGTGATGCGAGTTTTTATGCTTATGGGATCTTTTATTGGTGTGGGCGGAACTTTATTAGGCGGTTCTTTTGGTTTAACACTTTGCCTCTTGCAAGAAAAGTATCGCTTTATTACATTACCTGGAGATGTGTATGTTTTGCCTTATTTCCCGGTAGAAGTTCACCTTTTAGATGTGGTTTTGATTTTCGTTATTGGTATTTTACTTTGTGTTTTAGCTACGCTTCTTCCTGCTTGGAAAGCTAGTCGTCTTGATCCTGTGGGGGCTATTCGCCATGAGTAATATCATTTTGCAAACTAAAGCTCTTTCTCGGGTTTTTGAAGAAACTGGAGAACGTCTTGCTATTTTGAATGGCGTAGATTTTACTTTGTGTGCAGGTGATTTTGCTGTTCTTACAGGAGCGTCGGGTTCAGGAAAATCAACTTTTTTAAATTTGATTGGGCTTTTAGATACTCCCACTTCAGGCGAAATTTATTTTAACGGGAAAAATTTATCAAAGGTTTCTGCTGAAGAAAAAGATGATTATCACAGGCGTCATATTGGATTTGTTTTTCAATTTCACCATCTTCTTTCTGAATTCACTTCACTTGAAAATGTTTGCGTGCCGGCTAGAATTCTTGGCGGAAAGTCTCAAACGGAAATTAAGGAAAGAGCAATTTATTTGCTTGAAACAGTGGGTTTGAAAGATCGTTTGAATCATTTGCCTAGAGAACTTTCAGGTGGTGAACGCCAGCGTGTGGCGGTAGCTCGTGCGTTAATGAATCATCCAGATATTATTCTAGCAGATGAGCCAAGTGGAAACCTAGACGAAAAAAATGCAGAAATGCTGAATGAACTTTTCTCGCGTTTAAATCGGGAATTTGAACAGACTTTTTTAATTGTGACTCATGATGAACGTTTAGCTCGCTGTGCTACTAAGCGTTTTTCAATGACTCACGGACAAATTACAGAAATGCAGGTTTGAGGATGAAAGGAACTTTTTCAGATCGATTCAAAAGAGTGTTACAATTAGCTCGTGCAGCCGCCGTTTCAAAAGGAAATGACGTGTTAGGAACAGAGCATCTTTTGCTCGGCATCATTCGTGAAAATACTGGACTTGCAGTGAATGTGCTTCGCCGTCTTGGGGTGGATTTAGAATCTATGGTTGAGGATATAGAAGAATCCATTTCTCAGAGTGGAGGTGTTGCTGTAAAAGGAACAGAACAGATGATTCCTTTTTCTCCACGAAGCAAGGCCGTTATGCAAGCTTCAGCAGACGAAGCTTGTAAAAGAAAGTGTCAAATAATTGAAACCGATCATTTGCTTTTAGCTTTGTTGAAAGTGACGGATACTCCAGCGGCTGCAACTTTATCAAAATATAATGTCACATTTGAAAATGCAGAAAACGTTGTAAATACTTTACGCCAAGAGGAAATGAGTGATTCTTCTATGATGCCGCAACGTTCTCAGATGAGACAAACTATTCGTTCAAAGAATTCTAAAACTCCGATTTTAGAACATTTTGGTCGAGATTTGACTGCCATGGCACGGCAAGGGAAATTAGATCCAATCATTGGTCGAGCAGAAGAAATAGAACGATTGATTCAAGTTCTTTCAAGAAGAAAGAAAAATAATCCAGCGTTAATTGGAGAACCTGGAGTTGGTAAAACGGCTATTGTCGAAGGTTTAGCGCAAAAAATTGTTCAGAAAAAAATCCCTGAAATTTTGGAAAATAAACGGGTGATTTCTTTAGATGTAGCGGCTATGGTTGCTGGTACAAAATATCGTGGACAATTTGAAGAAAGAGTGAAGGGCTTGATTGCAGAACTTCAACGCCTTGATAATTCGGTAATTCTTTTTATTGATGAGTTGCACACGATTGTAGGAGCTGGCGGAGCAGATGGAAGCCTTGATGCTTCAAATATTTTCAAACCGGCGCTCGCTCGCGGAGAACTCCAATGTATTGGCGCTACAACTTTAGATGAATATCGAAAGTATATTGAAAAAGATGCTGCTTTGGAACGACGTTTCCAAAAAGTGATAGTGAATCCGCCGACACCAGAAGAATCTATTGGGATTTTAAATGGTCTTCGTCCGCAATATGAAGCTCATCACAAAGTGGTTTATACAGATGAAGCCATCCAAGCGGCTGTTGTTTTGTCTGAGCGTTATTTAAATGAACGTTTCCTTCCTGATAAAGCAATAGATGTTTTAGATGAAGCTGGTGCAAGAATTCGTTTGAATAATTTAGCGACTCCACAGGAAATTCGCGAAAAGGAAAACGAATATGAAAAACTTCGTGAAGAAATAGCAAACGCAGTTGCTGATCAAGATTTTGAATTAGCTGCTGAACTTCGCGATAAAACAGAACAGTTGCAAAAAGATTTAGAACAACTTCGTTTGGAAAGGAATGAATCTAAAAAGAATGAATGTTTGGTGGTTAGCGAAGATACTATTCGTGATGTAATTAGCCAAATTTCAGGAATTCCGGTTTCTCGCCTTGCTGCAGAAGAAACGAAAAAATTATTGCAACTAGATTCCGATATTAAAAAGAGAATTATTGGGCAAGATTATGCTGTTCGTGCGGTTGTGCGTGCAATTCGTCGTTCTCGTGCGGGTATTCGGAATACAAAACGCCCGTTGGGAAGTTTCTTATTTCTTGGGCCGACTGGTGTTGGAAAAACAGAATTAGCCAAGGTTTTATGTGAAAATCTTTTTGGTTCTGAAGAATCCATGATTCGCATAGATATGAGTGAATACATGGAAAAGCATAGTATTTCTCGCTTGATTGGCGCTCCTCCAGGTTATGTTGGGTTTGAAGATAATGGTGGTCAATTAACGGAAAAAGTGAGAAAACGCCCTTATTCATTAATTCTTTTAGATGAAATTGAAAAAGCGCACCCAGATGTTTACAACTTATTGCTTCAAGTTTTAGATGATGGAATTCTTACAGATTCTTATGGGCGTAGAATTAGCTTCAAAAATACGATTATAATTATGACATCAAATGTGGGCGCTCGGGAAATTCGTCATCGTGGTGGCATGGGTTTTAATAAAATGGGCGAGGGTGAAGAATATGAAAGAATGGAAGCGGCAATTCGTGAAGAAGTGAAACGTTCTTTTGCTCCTGAACTTTTGAACCGCATTGATGATCAAATTGTATTCCGTTGCTTGTCTCGAGAAGAACTTGTTTCAGTGGTGGATATTCAACTTTCGTTCTTGCAAAAATATCTCTCTGAACGCGGGATTATGCTTGAAGCTTCTTTAGCCACGAAACAATATATCGTTGATCAAAGTTATGATCCAGCTCTCGGCGCTAGGCCTATTCGCCGGGCTCTCCAACAGTATATAGAAGATCCAATTGCCGAAGGTCTTCTTACTGGAGAATTCTGTGATTTCTCAACGATTGTGGTTGATGTAATTGGCGATAAATTGGATTTCCGTTCAGAGGCTCTTCCCTCAGTATAATTATTTCACAATAAACATAAAGGAAAAAATCATGGCTCAAATTCCAGCTGTTTTAATTTTCGGTGCTCCCGGTTCTGGTAAGGGTACTGTAGGTGCAAAACTGGCGGCCACTACTTCATTGAAACATCTTTCTACCGGAGATATTTTCCGTGGAATCGCACCTTCAAGTGAAAATGGCCAACTTTTGGCTTCTTATTCGAGTAAGGGAATGCTTGTTCCAGATGAAGCTACCGTGCAAATTTTTCAAAGATTTATCAATGGATTGGTTGATACCAATAAATTAAATCCGGAAAAGGACATGCTTCTTTTGGATGGTATTCCTCGCACTCCAGATCAAGTTGATCTTATTAAGCCAATTGTAGATGTAAAGCATGTTTTTGTTCTTGATATTACAAATGACGAAACTATTGTTGCTCGTCTATTGAATCGTGCTAAAATTGAAGGCCGTAAAGATGATGCCGATGAATCTATTATCAAGCGTCGTTTAGAAGAATATCGTTCAAAAACAGCAGCTGTTCTTGAAAAGTATGACCCAGCGATTGTGACTCATATTGTTGGCGACAATACTCCAGACGAAGTCTTCTGTGATACTTTAGCTGCTTACGTAAAGTTCAAGAAGAGTTTGTAATTTAAAGCGAATTAGAATTGAATTTTCAAAATCCCTAATGGCTTTTTTTGCCTTTAGGGATTTTTCATTGGATGAGTGTTTTTAGATTTTTCCTCACGCAAAAAAAATCATTATTTCGCCCCTACGGGGCGAAATAATGATGAAATTAAAATTTATAGATTTTTGATTTCATCTTCCGATAATCCAGAAATAATCTTGATTTTATCCATAGGAATACCTTCCATAAGCATCGCTTTTGCCATTTCGCATTTAGCATCGGTAATGCCTTTTATTTCCCCCTTGGAGAAACCTGTAGAGAATCCTTTTTCTTCCCCTGCGGAGAATCCACGATTATAGTCAGCATCGGCTATTGAGACATAGCCTTTATTTTGAATAACTTCTAGTGAATCCATAATCATCTCCTTTTCTTCTTCGGGGAGCATTCCTCGTAAATATACCAAAATTTCTTCGACGATACTACGGAAGTTTTGTTTTGATTTTAAAAGTCGCCTGAGTGCTGTTTTAAAATATTTTTCAGCACCGTAAGCATCAAAAACCATCCGCATGGCGGCAATCGCTAAGGCCAAAAGCGGGTCCAAGTTCGAAAAATCAACTGGCTCGCGGCCTAAATCAATAAATTCTACTCGGAAAGGCAAACCGACTTTCTGGAAGAATTCGGGATAACCTGGGTGCGGCTTAATTTTTAGCGGATTCCACTTGTCGCGTCCATTGTAAACGATAATCGCCACTGCCGGAATGTTTCCAGCTTTTTGGTGCATCACTTCAAAGTAATATTTCAAAAGCTGATTTCTTATTTTTGAATCTCGATATGATTTGTGTTCAAGAATTAAACCGACAAGTAATTGATCCGGGCGCTCACTTTTTGAATTAGAACCTTTTTCGTTTTCTGCGAGAGAATGATTCCGGCATTTATTCTTCGCAGAGTTCTTGATTTCCACTTTGAAAGTTAGATCGCCTGACCCGCTCGCGCCCTCTCGTGTTGCCGCTCCTGAAATTTCCTGAAGCGTTTCAAGATTGATTAAGCTGAGGAGTTCTTTTATATTCGGGTTGTTTTTCGCGGCCAATGAAATCAAGTTGGCAGTGTTTTTCGGGTCCGCAAAAATCGTGCGAAAGAAGTTATCGTGGTTTCTTTTTTGTGAACTTGTCATGAGCGTTTTTTTTATTTCCTGTTAATGTTTATATAAAACGGATAAGAGCGTTGCTTAAACAGAGCAATGCCTCTACTTCTATAAAACGCTTGAGAAAGGAAATTCGAACAAAAATTTTTGAAAAAAGAATTTTTACAGAAATGCGGCAGGAATTGCGAAGGAGATTGCTTCCACCACGCCACACTCAAAACAAGTGTGGCTCGTGGCAGGCTCACATTTAGACCTCGCAAAAAAATCTTTTCACTCTATCGCGGGTGACAAGAACTGCGAGCAAGTTCCTTCGCAAAACACAATTTTCAAAAAACAAATCTCACTTAAAATTAAAACACAAGAGCGTCGGCCAAGGAAGGGGTGGCTTGGAGGGGACCGTGCGGCCTTCGCCACTCCGAGCTGGGTTCCCTCCAAAGGAAAATAATTGCAAAAGAAAAACTAAGTCCTCGCGAATATAGTGTGGCAATCTGATTGCAATGAGATTGCTTCACCCTTGCAGGGTTCGCGAGTGACAAAATACTCACACAACAAAACATGCTAGCAAGTGACAAACCGCGGGCGAGTGGCGGGAGGGATTGATGCCCGATAGGGGACGGACTTGAGAATCGAGGCTGGACGGACGCTAGGGCTTTTGCTCTAGCGATAACGCGAAAGCCCGACCCACGCAAGTGGGCCCGCACTACAAATCAAAGAATTATTATGGCAAAGATTTTAATGTTTGTGAGCAAGAAGAATTCGATCGAAAAGTTAGGATATCAGAAGTTCGTTTTTGTAAATTGTTATTTTTGAATTTTTATTTTCTAAATTGAATTTAAATCTTGGAGGCTTGAATGTATTTGGTTGTTGGTCTTGGAAATCCTGGTTCGCAATATGAAAATACCCACCACAATGCGGGTTTTTTGGCTGTAGATACACTTGCAGAATCTTCAAACTGGAAATCTGAGCACAAGGCTTTAACGCAAAAAATACAAATAGCTTCAGAAGATGTTCTTTTGGCTAAACCGCAAACCTATATGAATTTAAGCGGTGAATCGGTTCAGGCTTTGATGACTTGGTATAAAATTAAGCCCTCTAATCTTATTGTGATTTCTGATGATGTGAATTTGGATTTAGGCCGCATTCGTATTCGAGCGAAGGGGAGTCATGGCGGGCAAAATGGGCTTCGTAATATTATTGAAAAAATCGGTGACCAGTTTATGCGTATTCGTTTAGGTGTTGGAAAATGCCCAGAACATTACGATCTTTCTAATTGGGTGCTAGCTAAATTCAGCAAAGATGACAGAGAAGTATTTAACAAAACTCTTGAAAAAATGCCTGCATTACTTAACTGCTACTTTAAAAACGGGATAGAAACTTGTATGGAACGCTATAACGGAAAATAATTGTTTCATTTCATTGGAAATTATTTCTAACGTAGAAAACCATACTGCTATTTGTTTGAAAAATTTGAAGTTGGTGCTTTAAAGCCTATTTTGCGAAAAAACTGTTTTTTTTGAAAGTTTGAAAATGTTTTAATAAAAGGATTTTTCTATATTTTCCATGCAAAATGAGGTCTTTATGAAACTTTTGCCTGAAGCTTTAACTTTTGATGATGTTCTTCTTGTTCCTGGGGAATCTGCTGTTCTTCCGTCTGCTACAGATGTAAGTACTCAGCTTTCTTCCACTATTAAATTGAAAATTCCTATTATCAGTGCTGCTATGGATACTGTTACCACAGCGCCGCTTGCTATTTCTATTGCCTTGCAAGGTGGTTTAGGGATTATTCATAAAAATATGAGCCCAGAAGCTCAAGCAGAAGAAGTTCGCAAAGTGAAACGCTGGCAATCTGGTATTGTAAGTGATCCAGTTACTCTTGATGCTGACGAACCTGTGCTTCATGCTTTTGAAATGCGTGCTCGTACTAAAGTTAGCGGATTCCCTGTTCTTTCAAAGGGTAAAGTAGTTGGTATGCTTACTAGTCGTGATTTAAGAACGATTACAGATACGTCTGTAAAAGTGAAAGATGTCATGACCAAAAAGCCAATTACCGCAGGTCCAAAGATTAGCCTTGCTAAAGCAAAAGAAATTTTAAATACAAACCGTATTGAAAAGTTGCCTTTAGTCGATGCAAACGGAACTTTAAAAGGTCTTGTCACTATGACAGACATCCTTAAACGTGAAAGCAACCCGAATGCAAGTTTAGATAAAAATGGCCAGCTTTTGGTTGGGGCTGCTGCAAGTACTTCTGCTGATTCTCTTGAACGTATTAAACTTCTTGTGGAAGCTGGTGTAGATTTGCTTGTGATTGATACGGCACATGGACACCATATTGGTGTTCGCAATATGGTTAAAACCGTTCGTAAAAAATATCCGAAACTCACAATTTGCGCAGGCAATGTTTGCACTCCAGAAGCTGTTGCAGAACTTGCAAAATGTGGCGCAGACATTGTAAAAGTAGGTATTGGTCCTGGTTCTATTTGCACAACAAGAATCGTGGCTGGTGTTGGTTACCCACAATTCTCCGCTATTGTAGAATGTGGTAAAGCAGCTCGCAAAGTGGGCGTGAAAATTATTGCAGATGGTGGTATCAAGTATTCTGGCGAAATAGCAAAAGCTCTTGCCGCCGGTGGTCATGCTGTAATGCTTGGAAGCCTTTTTGCTGGTACAGAAGAAAGTCCTGGTGAAGTTATTCTTGCTGATGGTCGTAGCTATAAGAGCTATCGCGGTATGGGCTCTGTTGGCGCTATGAAAGCAGGTTCTTCAGATCGTTACTTCCAATCAAATGTGACAGAAGAAAAGAAGTTTGTCCCAGAAGGCATTGAAGGTCGTGTGCCTTATAAAGGCCCGTTGCGTGATACGGTTTATCAACTAGTTGGTGGCATTCACCAAGCGATGGGTTATGTTGGTGCCGCCAATTTAGATGAACTTTACAAGAAGGCAACTTTTGTCCGGATTACAGGTGCTGGCCTTAAAGAATCTCACCCGCACGATGTAACTATTACGAAAGAAGCACCAAATTACAGAGCTGCGGAATAAAATTTTTAAAATTCAAAAACTACCTAGTTTATTTTCTAGGTAGTTTTTTTTATTAGGAGAGCAAATGCGTCCTTATATAATGTGTCACATGGTGATGTCTATGAATGGCTTAGTTACAGGCGATTTTTTATGGACAAAAGAATCGGAAATAGCTTCTTCTATTTATTTCTCTTTGCATAGAGAATATCGAAAAAATGGCTTTGACGGTTTTGTTTGTGGCCGAACCACTATGGAAGAAAGCTTTACGAAAGGTTCTTCTTGGAATTTAGAAAGTACGCCTAATTTAGAGGCGTTAGAAGAAAATCAAAAGCCATTTTATGCAGTAGCTTTTGACCCAAAAGGTAAATTAGGTTGGGAAAAAAATTTTATTTCTGATGAAGATCCTGGTTACGATAAGTGTAGAATTTTAGAAGTGCTTTCAGAACAAGTGAATAAACAATATGTGGAGTATTTGAAAAAGCATCAAATTCCTTTTATTGTAAGTGGCAAAGATTTCATTAATGTGGAAAATAGTCTTGAACAAATGTATGAAAAATTTGGAATAAGAAAGCTTTTGTTAGAAGGCGGCAGTGTAGTGAATGGACATTTTTTTAAGGCAAATGTTGTTGATGAAATTTCGCTTGTCATTGTGCCGCAGGTTGCTTTTGGAGGTAAACCTCTTTTTGCCGAGGGAACTTTAGCCAATTTTGAACTTGTAAAATTAAAACAAGAATCTGGTTGTATTGTATGTCAGTATAGAAAAAGGGTTTAAATAAATAATTACACCACTTAAGCGAAGAATCTTTTTATTTTTGAGAAATGGTTTTGGATTTAAAAAGTAATCGGCTAGGAATGGCTGCAGTAACTTCAATATGGGTTGTTTTTACAGTTTGTGCTGTAGTTCTTTTTGCTTTAACTGCTTTATTTTGGGGGTATTCTTTAATTCCAGAAACATGGAGCGGTGATTTAATGGATGGCTTTTATGGCACGCTTTCTATGGAACTATTGGAACCTTTAATCAATTCAATTAGTTTTGGGGCATTAGCTATTCTTTTGTCGCTATTGTTATTTGTGTTTCTTTTATCTGCGTGGTTTTGGGGAAGGTGGTTTTTAGCTTTTTTAAGAAAAATTCCTGGAAATCGAGTTTCTCCGTATTTAGTTTTATTTTCTTCGTTCGTGCCTGCTTTTGGAGTTTTTTTTCACAGCTATTTTTTGAAAGACGCTTTGCATCGATTAGAAAATGAATTAGCGGCTTATGGTCTTTCCGTTTCAAAATATTTGCCTCGCCGTTTTGTGCTTTGGCGAAATGCGGCCTTGGTGTTGCTTTGGGTACTAGGCATTGCTAATTTTAATTATTGGCTTACTGTTTTATTTGCAGAATTTATCCTATTACTTTCAATTTGGTATTATGGTTTATTAATTTCAACGCTTGTAAAAGAAGAAACAAAATTTGTTAAAATTCAATCATCGTCTGGGTCTGGCCAATAACGAAAGCGTCCAGTAACTCGAATCCTCTTGTCCGCTAAGCAAGTTCCTGTTTCGCAATTTGGAAAAAGCAAATCAAAATAACCAGTCCAAGTGGAATCATCTTTTTGGTCAATCGTTACAAAACTAGATTCTGGAATCGCCGTGGCCTTGGGGCTGAATTGAGAAACGAACCAAGTATAATTTTCTACAATAGGATTTTTTCCAAGCGTTGGATCTGCGACTAAAAAAGCTAGGCGGTCGCCTCGTTTACTTTCCTCTTCGCGAGTTTCTAAGCTGATGTAGTGTCTGCCAAAAGCAGGAAGTGTTACATCATTTGGATGTAATTCAATTTGCTTACTTTCTCCATCATTTACTTTATATTTAATGTAACCGCCACCATCAACCTCCCAGCCACTATTTATATTAGAGCAACCGCAAAATAAAATAAAGAAAAGAATCGCCTTTTTTAAAGCAAATGCTTTTACTTTTTTTTGATTGGAATGAGAGTTTTTCACAAATTCTTATGAGTTAAGGGTTTTCATTCAATTTAGAAAAAGCGATAATTGAATTGTAGAGAAACATAAAATTCTTCTTCCGTGTAAGGCGTATCTTTAAACATCGACCGAATGTATGTAGTGAATTTTCTATCAACTAGTCGATAATTTCTATTGTAGGCCTGGCCAATTACAGAAGAAATTACATATTTTCCTTTTTTGAATTTAAATTTTGGACGAAGCCCAAAAACTTGCTGACTTGCTTGGAAAATTTTCTTTTCTCGGTCACCCTCACTATCACTTCGTTGTACCAGAGTAAATGTTCCGCTACCTTTGTAAACTATAGCTGTTGAGAATATTTCTGAAAAATTAATTTCTAGAGAGGTTTCTCCTTGGTTGAATTTGAAAATGGTTTTCTTGCCTAATTGAAGTTGAAAATGTGGCATGGGAAAAAGAAAAATACTACCAAACATATTTGTTACAAAAAGTCCAGCACCAAGTTCTAAGGCATCCCAAAATTTTTTATAATAATTTATTCCAGTCATAAAAATGAGCGTATGTTGATTGATGTGTTCTCGTTCGCCCATAATTCCAAAGCCAAGCGAAGTGCTTAAATAATTATTGCCTTTAAGTTTTTGCATGTTATTAATTAGAAGAAATGTTCGAATAATTTCTTCCGGAAAATCTGTTGGGATGTTTTCAAAAGGAAGTTGTGTGTAGCCCGCGTTAACGACACCCATCCATACAGAAAAAGTCTGATTCACAGAATCCCTTGAAAAATAAAAAGGCATGGCCGCAGAAACTGAAAAATGTCGGTAATTTGCTTCAGAGTTTTTAATTTCTTCGCCAGATTTTTTATGATAAGAAGTAGTTGGAACAAAAGCACCTTCTACGCTGAAAAACTGAGCGGCAACAATACCGGGGAAAATTAAACAGAAAAGAAAGGCTAGCCCAATGAATCTCATAGATTTTTTCAAATATAGATAATAATGATTTTATTCTGATACAAGGTGTTTTGAAATTTTAACATTGGAATTAAAAAAAAGAAAAATTTGAAGTCTGTTTTTGTTGTTGGAGGCGCAAAACAAGGCGTTCCATTTAAACTGGTTGCGCGGCGGTCAGGGCAAAAAATCCTTTTTCCGAAGAAGCTTCGGCGCGTAAATACGCGTAGCCCTGCCCGCGCACAGAAATTTCATTTTTCAACGGAGCAAGTACCACGCTTTCAGGAAGTAAAATTTCAGATTTTGAAAGTTTCCCTTGAAAATCAATGGTTCGAGCAAAAATTTTAATGGATTTGAATATGCCAAGTTCCTCATTACTAAGTGCGTAAAGTTTAAAAGAATCTCCTTCTTTTTCCCACCATAAGGCAGGTCCGTCGGTAATATATACGGAATGAGTTTGGAACGCTGCTTTTAATTCTTCTTCAGTTAAATCTTTTGCTTTCACTACAGTTCGTACTTTCCCAAAAACATGGTTTCTTTCGTACCGCAAAGAAAATAAAGGGACTTTTACCGAAACGCAATCGTTTAAATCTCCGTGGGCGTCGTTTCCTCCAATAGGAAGCAGAAAATTTCCTTTTCCAAGTTCTTCAATCCAAAATTTTTTCCCTTCAAAAAATCCTTCATCTCGAGAGCCGTTCCAGAATTGAATTCCGCGAATTTGTTTTTTTGAAAATTTTAAGTCTTTAGAATTCCAATAGCCTCGTCTAAAAATAAACTTTTCTAAAAATCCCATAGGGGCTTTTGGGTGGGCTGCAAAACAAGGCGATTCTGTTGATTCTAAAACTTTTGATATTGAAATGGTTGGCTCGTTCTTTAACCAATAACGTCCACAATCTCCAAGCCCTGAAATGTAATTTTCTGGAGCGAAAACCGTCATGTGAACATTTTCACCTTCAGAATTTCCTGCGGAAACTTCCTCGCCAGCAAGCATAAGCGGTGTTTTTTTTAACGCATGAATTTCTTTTTTTAAAGAGTCAAATCTTGAAACAGGATTATCTTCTTTTAAGTAATCTGATTCCGAAAAAGCAAAATCGTAAGCATGGTCAGTGCAACAAACAAAATCAAGTCCCACAGCACTTGCTGCTTCTTGTAAAACTTGTGGGCTTGCTCCAAATTCGATTTGGTCAGAAGAATAACGAGTATGGCAATGCATTTCTCCAGCAAAGTATCCTTCTGGTATTGGAAGTTCTTCTTTTAAAATTTTAAACTGAAGTGGTTTTGGAGAAAGAAAAGGAAAATTCCAACGTTTGAAAGTTTTTGTTTTGTCTTTTTTTTGAACTGTGATTTCTGGAAAAACGATATAGTCGCCAGAAGGTAATTCTCCAAGATCTATTGGGTAAAATGCTAATGGAGAATCTGAAAAAATATCAAGAGCCTTTTCAAGTTTAATTTCAGTTTCGTGATTTTTTAAGGAAATTTTAACTTGTTTTAGGAGAACAGGAAATCGATGAGCGTCCTTGATGATAACCCATATTTTTTTTTCACTTCCTACCTGAAATTGAAAAGGAGCGTCAAAAAAAATTTCAGGCCAAGGTCTGTAAAGTAAAGACCAAGGCAGTTTAAATTTATAGTGAGTCTCGGCGTAAGCAGGCTTGTCTAAAAAGAAAATACTCATGGTTCAATTTTTGTTTTTGGTTTGGATTCCAAAACGCCAAAGCTGATTCTGATTTGAAGTTGTAAACCGCCCAAATCCCATCGAGCTTTTTCTTTTTCAGATTCTTCTTCGTCTTTGTAAATGGGGACTATATCTTCAAAGTAACCGTCAGATTTAATGGTTATGCTGTTGAATCCTAAATCTCCATAAATTTTAAAACTTTTCCATGAAGCAATCAAGTAACCAAGACTGATTCCAAATCCATTTCCAAGTAGCGATGGTTTTGATTCAATTTTTCCCCAAGTAGAATAAATTTCAGTTCCTGGAAGCATCCAATACCATCGAAGGGAAATGCTAAAAAGAGACGCATCTGTGATGCTAATAATTGAAGGTGGAATAGCTAAGCGATATTCTAAAAACAAAGGAATTGCTTGTAAAGTATAACTATAATGATGAGATTTTGAATTTCTGTCAGTGAGTACCACAGATTCATCATCGTAAATAAAACCAGTACCAAGACTTAAAAAATGATTTTCAAAAGGTTGAACTTGAATGCCTGCATAAAGAGGTATAGATAAATTCACTTTTTGAAAAGTTTGTCTTGAAACGGCTAAAGTTTCGGCCTCTGTTCTAGCTTCTTCTCTTAAATCCTTATAAATACTGTCGGTCGCTTCTTGAAATTTATCTCGATCGTCAAAGCCAAGAAAAGCTACTCCAGATTGAAGGAAAAAAGCAAGTCTTGCGGGTTCTGGCCTTTCTTCCACAGAACTAGACTCCTTAGCCCAAAGGCTTAAAGGAAGTGCTAAACAGAGAAGGCAGAAAAGTCGCCGCATTGAACTCCTAGAATATCATTTCTTTCTTATCGTTTTTGCGTTGTCTTGTACGTTCTTGTTCTTTGAGAACACGTTTTTCGTATTTCTTTTCAGCCTTAGCAATTTTCTTTTCCGCTTTGGCTATGTCTTTTTTGAAATCTTCTGGGTCCACATTTCTTGGGGGATTATTTCTTGCGATTTCTAAGTATTCACGAGCTGCATTAAATTGATCTAATTCAGTGTAGCAAAGAGCTATTAGGAAAAATGCTTCTTCCCTTCTTTTGGAAAGTGGGTAAACTTCCAAAAATTCTTTTAAGTAGATGACCGCGGCCTGCGGTTCTTCCATTCTGTAATAAAGACGAGCTGTTTGGTATTCGCGTTCAGCGAAGCGTTCCATTAAAAGAGCTCTATAATAATTAACGCTATCGGTGAGAGGGGATTCTGGGTAATTCGATAAGTAGCGTTCAAAATCTTTCATCGCAATGGTCGAATTCGCTTCGTCTCTCGCCGTGTGGTATTCCATATTAAAAGAGGCAATCGCTTTGCGGAATTCAGCAGTTTCTATAAATGGAGAACCTGGAAAATTAAGAATGAAACTTCCATATTCGCCTCTAGCTTCAATCCATTCTTCTAAAGCAAAATGTGCTTCGGCTAAAAGAAACTGTGCTTGTTCCATGTAGCCAGTGCCGGCGCACAAGGTGAGAATTTCTTCGAGCGGTTCTTTCACTCTTCCGAATTTTCCTTCTTTGAAGGCTGCATCTGCTTTGTCGTAACGAACTTTGCACATAGCGGTGCGTTTGGCTTCGTCATCTTTTGGAGCAGAAGAACAAGCGATAAGCCCAAGCAGACTTACTAAGAGAAAACAACCTAGAGATTTTTTCAAAAAAAACATGCGATAATCTTTTTTCTATTTTTATTTAATCTGTAGAAAATGTAGAAAAAACCACGTTTGAAAAAAAATGATTTTAGCAAGGTATATCCTCAAAGAGCATATTGCACCGTTTGTTTCGGCGCTTTGCGTGATTACCTTTCTATTTGTAATTGATTTTTTAGTTAAAATCCTAGATAATGTTCTTTCTAAAGGCATTGCTTGGACAACAGTTCTTGAAATTTTCATCCTTAATTTAGCTTGGATGCTTTCTCTTTCTATACCAATGGCCGTTTTGGTCGCTTGCTTAATGGCATTTGGAAGGCTTTCTGGCGATCAAGAAATCACTGCCGTTAAGGCCGCTGGCATTTCTCCGTTCACTTTAATGCGCCCCGTTTTGTTAGTAGGCTTACTCTTAGCAGAATTATTAGTTCTTTTTAATAATTGGATTTTACCAGAATCAAACCATCGTTCAGTGGAATTGATGTCAGCGGTTTCGCGAAAACAACCACATGCTTTTATAGATGCTGGTCGTTTAATCACTCAATTCCCTGGTGTTCAACTTTGGGTGAATCGCATTGATCCTTCAAACGGAAGGCTTTATGGAGTTCAAATTTTTGAGGTTCAACGGCGTGGCGCTCCTCGCTTTGTTTATGCAGATAGTGCCGAAATGCAATATGTAGATGGAGGCGCCACTTTATTACTCAGTCTTTATAGCGGAGAAAACCACGTAGCCGATGCCGAAACTCCGAAAAATTATTTTAGAATTCGTTTTTCAACTCAAGAACTTTCAATGGCAAATGTAGATGATCGTTTAGAACGTCGTGATAGAACCCACCGAAGCGACCGTGAAATGCCTATAGAAATGATGCTTGATGTTGTTTCTCAAGCTATAATATCTTATGATTCATTACAGCAAGCTTTTTCTACTCGACTTTTCCCAGGTTTACAAGGAACTGCTTCTCGGCTTCTTCAAGATTCTTTAGTCCCAGATAATGCAACACTTCCTAAAATAGATTCCGCAGAATACCTTTCAGCGATTCAACGAGTTCGCTTGTTGGAACGCACCGAAGAACGCTCTATTAAAAATGCAGTAATGAGACTTGAATCGGAACAAAAACGCAAAGCTCAATATTTAGTTGAAATTCATAAAAAAATCAGTACGTCATTTGCTTGTTTTGTGTTTGTTTTAATTGGCGCTCCTTTAGGAATTATGGCTAGAAAAGGCGGAATAGGAACAGGAATTATTTACAGCTTAGCATTTTTTGTGCTTTATTGGGTGAGTTTAATTGGTGGTGAAAATTTGGCGGATCGTTTGATTGTTCCGCCAGAATTAGCAATGTGGTTTTCGAATATTGTAATTGGAATTTTTGGTTTATTTATTACTTGGAAAATGAGAAAAGATGCTTACTCTGGAGAGGCGCCTCTAGCGCGGTTGGCGCGTTTTTTCAAGCGACTTTTTCGCCGGAGGAATAAATGAAGTTTTCTAGGTACTTAATTTGGAACTTTTTGAAAATGTTTCTCCTGATTTTTATCGGGGCCATTGTTATGTTTGTGGTCATTGACTTTGTTGGCAATATTCGTACATGGCTTTCTAGAGGAATGGAAGACGTTGTTGATTATTACGCTTCATATCTTCCTTATATCGTTTATTTGATTTCACCAGTTGTTCTTTTTTTAGCTGTGATTGCTTCTGTCGGCAATATGGCAAAGCATTTAGAATTAACTGCAGTTCAAAGTTCTGGAAGAAGTATGTTTCGGGCTTTACAACCAATTCTATGGTTTGGTCTTCTTGTAACTATTCTTTCTTTTGTTTTAAGCGAAACAATTTTGCCTGAAGCGAATTACAAGCGTTTAGAAATCATGGAAACAAATGCTCAAAAACGAAAAAATAAACGTGTGAAAGAAAAACGTGATTTTGCATTTATTGATAGTGAAAAAGCAAGTTGGTTTTTTAGGCATTACTCTGCGGTTTCTAAATCTGGACGAGATGTTTTGTTGATTTTTCGTGACAACGCTCGGCTTTCTACGCGTTTTGACGCAAGACGCATGCGTTATGAATCGGTAGAAGAAATAAAAAAAATAATAGAACGCCGTAAAGAAAATTTATTTCCTTCTATGGATTCTTTGAGCCTTTTGCTAGGAAATCGTGATTCTTGTTGGCTTTTAGAAAATGGCTTTAAACGCCAATTTCTTCCTGATGGTCAGATCAAAACGCAGAAATTTTTTCATTATCCGCTTTATGAAGTTTCAACACTTCCAGAAGATTTTATTAATGAACGTCAAACTGGCGATGAAATGAATTCTAAAGAAGTAAAAAAACGTATAGAAGTCCTTCGTCGATCTGGAGAAGATACGAAAACTTTAGAAACAGCATTTCACTTTAAATATGCTAGTCCATGGACTAATTTTATTGTTTTGTTGATTGGAGCAGCATTGTGTCATCGGTTTAGCCGTTCTGGAGGACTTTCTCAAAAATTTGGTATCGGGCTTTTTATTATTTTTAGCTATTATATTGCAATCCGATTAGGATTGAAAATGGGTGAAAATGGTGCGTTCTCGCCTTGGCTTGGAGCTTATGGTGCGCATTTAATTTTTGGAACGGTTGCTGGTGTATTGTTATATCGGTCTTTCCGTTTATAGGTGGCAGGATGAACTTGAAACTGACTTATATTCTTTGCTCCCTGGGTGGAATTTTTATCGGCCTCTCCTTTAATGGTGGTGGTTGGATGCTTTTGGCTTTGGTGGGGCTTTTAGCTTTCGTTTTTGCTTACTTGTATAATTCCAGTCGGGAATCTTCTGATTCGCCGATTCCTTCTATTATTCAACGAAATGCAGATACTACATCGCTAAAAACAGCTCGGGTTACAACTAGAACCGCTGTCATTGAAGCAATTGAAAATGAATATGTTCCAGAAGAACCTTTGGTCGATTACAGAAAAACGCAGTATTGGAAAACAGTTGATAATGATCTTTCTCGAGCATTAGGCGATGAATTAAGCCTTTTGGCTGGTATTATCCCAAATGTTCATTCGGCGGTCTTTTTTATGTTGCGCAGCAAAGACGAAACCTTTTTTCCTGTAAAGGCTGTGGGAGAAGGGGCTAGTAAAATTAATCGTCAAGCTCAAATTGGCTCGTCATCAGGAAGTTTATTTTCAAGATTGCTAAGACCAGAAGAATCACAAATTCTTGAAGGTGATTTAAATGGAGCAAAAACTCTTCAAATTTATAATCAAGATTTACCTGTAAGGTCAGTGATTGCAGTTCCTGTTTATAATCATCGAAAAAATCGTAATGGTTTTTTGATGCTAGACTCTTTGCAAATGAATGCATTCCAAAATGTTTCACCCAAAACGCTTGCTAGAGCCGCTAGTGTTATTCAAACCCTATGTAGTAAACTTTACGCAGCAGCAAACAATTACATTCAGCAAGAACAATACGCAGTTCTTTATCGCTATCAAAAGAATTTCTTCCAATCAATGTCTGTTAAAGATGTTTATCGCCACATTGGAGAATTCATCAAAAGCAACATTGTATTTGACCGCATGATGCTCATTTCAAAAGATTTGCAAGATGACGATAAAATAAAAGTTGTTTTGTGTGAAGGTGAAGATTGCGACTATTTCCAAGGCCGAGAATTTTCAATTAATCAAACCGGGCTTCTTATATTAGCACTTGAAAAAAATTATGCTATTGAACGAAAGTTTACTCCAAAAGAATATGTTGCTCGATTTGAACCTTCAGAACGTCCGAATGAATCGTTTAGATATTTATATGCTTTACCTTCTGGAATGACTCCAAATTTTGCAATAGTTCTTGAACGATCAATTCCTGAGTCTTATTCAGAACACGATAAATCTATTCTTCAAACCATTACAAGCACGGCAGGTTTTGCATTAGAACGAGTGCTTCAGTTTGAAAAGGGTAAAGATTTAGCCATGCGAGATGGATTAACAGGTTTAATCAATCACAGAACGATGCATGAAAAACTTTATGCTGAAAATCTTCGGGCGGAACGTCAAAAAGTTAATATTGGTCTTTTGATGATGGATATTGACAAATTCAAAAGCATTAACGATACTTATGGTCACCCGGCCGGCGATGAAATTCTCAAGGGAATTGCTAAAACCATTATGAGTGAAGTGCGCTCTGAAATAGATTTAGTTGCGCGTTATGGTGGTGAAGAATTTGTGGTGGCATTGATTGATACTTCTGAAAGTGGCTTGAAAGAAACGGCGGAACGCATTCGTAAAACTATTGAAGCTACAAGTTACAACATTAAGCAGAAACTTCCTTTAAATGTAACGGTAAGTATCGGAGCTTATTTGAAACATCCTAATGGAAAATATTCTATGGCCGAATGTTTGAAATTTGCAGATACAGCACTTTACAAGGCAAAGGAAGGTGGCAGAAACCAAGTAAAAGAATACTTGGAATCTGAACCTGATGTATTAGTTCAAGACTCTGAATAAAAGGATTATCTCTGTGTTTACTCTGCTAGATTGGGTTGTTCTAGTTGCCTTTTTTGCATTCTCTCTTTTTGTTGGACTTTTTGTTTCTAGTCGAGGCAATAAAAATTTTAAAGATTACATGTTTGGCGGTGGAAAAATTCCATGGGTGGCAGTTGGAATAAGTTTGATTGCGACCTCGGTGAGTGCCACTACTTTTCTTGGCGCTCCAGCAGATGTTTATGGCGCAGACATGCGTTTTTTGATGTTTCAAATTGGTGGCGCGTTAAGTATTGTTGTGGTCGGGCTTGTATTTATTCCTCGCTTTCGTCGTTCAGGAATCCAAAGTGCATACGAATTATTTGAACGTCAATTTTCTCCAACAGTTCGGCGACTAGCCGCCATTTTTTATTGTTTGCATTTGCTGTTGCGAACTGGAATTTTGCTCTACGCTCCGGCGCTAGTAATTTCTCGTATTTTAGACTGTAATCTTTACATCGCTATATTAATCACGGCAATTCTAGCGATAATCTATACTTGGTTTGGTGGAATAAAGGCTGTTATATGGACTGATGTTCTGCAATTTTTTGTTTTTTTCTTTGGCGGCGTTCTTGTTCTTTTTTTAGTCGCTAATTCTTGTGGTGGTTTTTCTTCACTTTATACACTTGCTTCAGAAGCAGGGAAAACAAAGTGGTTTGATCCTTCGTTATCGCCTGCATTAGACAGAACTTTGATTTCTGCGGGCTTTGCTTATGCCGTATTAGAAATTGCAATTCGTGGTTGTGATCAACAATTTGTCCAGCGTTATTTAAGTTGTAAAAGTCCTGCGGCAGCAAATGCGTCTAGTATTTTAAGTATGCTTCTTGGTGCGTTAATTTCTGTACTTTTTTATTGGGTTGGAGCGGCGCTTTTTGTGTATTATCAAATAAAGAAAGTCGAATCCTTGCCTAGTGGAATAGGGCAAAATGATGTATTCCCGCATTTTATTGTGAATGCTTTGCCTTCAGGAGTAACTGGTCTTATTGTGGCTGCTATTTGTGCGGCGGCTATGAGTAGTCTTTCTAGTGCCATTAATTCATTAAGCAATACAACAGAAAATGATTTACTCCTTGCCGATACTTCTTCTGTAAAAAGCTTACGCAGAGCTAAGATTTGGACTGTATTGTGGGGACTTTTAGGAATCGGCGGCGCTTTCTTTGCTGCTGCTCAACAAGGCTCTCTTTTAAAAAACGCTTTGTTTTTCACTGGCTTATTTACAGGTCCTTTGCTTGGAATGTTTATTCTCGCTTTCTTTGCTGGAAAGCTAAAGCCTTGGACTGTGATTGTCGGTGTGTTATGCGGCATGTCTTCTTTGAGTTTCTTCCAGGGGGTAAAGCCTTTAGGAATAGCGCCTCTATTTGAGGGCGTTCTCAGCTGGCCGTGGATGCCGTTGATCAGTATGTCGGCAACTATTTTCGTGGCTCTTATTTTGAACTTTTTTGCAAAAGTTTTACAAAAGAACGTTTAAACAGAATCTTAAAAAAGATAGACCACTAGTGCTAGTTGGTTTTTTATCAAAAAACATTGAACCACTACCCGTAGTTGAGATGTTTTTTTTTAAACACAATATCTTCATAGGTGGCTTTTATTATTTTTATCAATATCTTGGGTTTGAAATAAAATAAATCACAAGATATTGTTTTTTCGAAGGATGCGTCTAGCGAGGTGTTTTTTCGGTAAACTATTCATTTTGATATTTCTTATTTAGTCTCTAAGAGAGGAATATCTAAAAAAAGGTGTGTGTATATGATTTGGCAAGTTCGTAAACGTGATGGGCGTACAATGCCCTTCAACATTGATAAGATAACGAGTGCAATCGAAAAGGCTCTTCGTGCTTCTGGAGAATTAGCAGAAGAAATTAAGGCTGAAGAATCTCAGTTGAACTTGTTGGATTCAGGCTATAATGTATTACAACGTCGTGCTATGGAAGTGGCTAACGGCGTGGTGGGGCGCTTAGAAAGTCTTGGGTTAGAAAGCCCGGAAATTGAACAGATTCAAGACGCTGCAGAACATGTGTTAGGTGAAATGGGTCTGCAAGAAACAGCAAAGGCTTTTATTCTTTATCGTGCAGAACGTTCTAGAGTTCGCGAACTCAACACTCGCTTGATGAGAACTTTGCGAGACATTGCTTTTAGCGATGCAGCCAAATCAGATCTTAAACGTGAAAACGCAAATATCGATGGTGATACTGCTATGGGAACCATGTTAAAGTATGGTTCTGAAAGTGCAAAGCATTTTTACACCTCTATTATGTTGAAACCGGAACATAGCAGAGCTCATCAGAATGGTGATATTCACATTCATGATTTGGATTTCTATTCCTTAACGATGACATGTTGCCAAATTGATTTGCAAAAACTTTTCAAAAATGGTTTTAATACAGGTCATGGTCACTTGCGTGCTCCACGAGATATTCGTAGTTATGCAGCTTTAGCGGCTATAGCTATTCAAAGTAACCAGAACGATCAGCATGGCGGTCAATCAATTCCAAATTTTGATTATGCAATGTCCGATGGTGTTCGCATAACTTATTGCAAATTCTATCAGTCAAATCTATTGAAATCATTGTCTCTTTTGACTGGTAAATCTCAAGATGAGTTATTGCCGACGATTAAACGTCTTCATTCTGAAATGAATGAATTAGGGCTTCGTCCGACATTAAAGCCAAATAACGAATTCATTGAAGCGGAATCTCGTGAATTGCTTAAGCATTTTAGCCCAGAAATTGTGGCGGCCGCTCAGAAATTTGCAGAAAAAGAAGCGTATGCTGAAACAGATAAAACAACATTCCAAGCAATGGAAGCTTTCGTGCATAATTTAAACAGTATGCATAGTAGAGCAGGCGCTCAAACTCCATTTTCAAGCATTAACTATGGGATGTGTACAGAACCTGAAGCTCGCATGGTGATGAAGAATCTTCTTTTAACTACAGAGGAAGGTTTAGGTGATGGAGAAACGGCAATTTTCCCAATTCAAATTTTCCGTTTGAAAGATGGAGTCAACTTGCGAGAAGGCGATCCTAACTATGATTTGTTTAAGCTTGCTTGTCGTGTAAGTGCAAAACGCCTATTCCCGAACTTCAGTTTCCAAGATGCTCCGTTTAATTTGAAGTATTACAAAGAAGGTCATCCAGAAACTGAAATTGCATACATGGGTTGCCGTACTCGTGTAATTGGCAACGAGGTTGATCCTTCGAGAGAAATTACTTTTGGTCGTGGAAACTTGAGTTTCACATCAGTGAACTTGCCTCGTATTGCGATGAAAGTAAAAGGCAAAGAATTATTCTTTAAAGAATTAAATCGTATTTTGGAACTAGTGCGAGACCAGTTGTTAGAGCGCTTTGAAGTGCAGTGTAGAAAGCAAGTGAAAAACTTCCCATTCTTAATGGGGCAAGGCGTTTGGATTGATTCTGAAAAACTTTCTTGGGATAGCGAAGTTCGAGAAGTGATTAAGCATGGAACGCTTTCTATTGGTTTTATCGGGCTTGCAGAAACTTTGGTGGTTCTTACTGGAAAGCATCATGGTGAATCTGAAGAATCTCAAAAGCTTGGTCTTGAAATTATCCGCTTTATGCGCGAATTCTGCGATAAAGAATCAAAACGTTTGCATTTGAATTTCTCTTTGCTCGCCACTCCTGCAGAAGGTTTGTCTGGTCGATTTGTGCGTATGGACAAGAAAATTTACGGTTCAATTCCTGGCGTTACCGACAGAGAATATTACACCAACTCTTTCCATGTGCCTGTGTATTACAAGATTTCTGCCTTCAAGAAAATCAAATTGGAAGCTCCCTATCACGAACTTACAAACGCCGGGCATATCAGTTATGTTGAGTTAGATGGCGATCCAGGAAAAAATCTAGAAGCCTTTGAAAAAATAGTGCTTGCTATGAATGATGCCGGAATTGGTTATGGTTCTATCAACCACCCAGTGGATAGAGATCCGGTTTGCGGTTTTGTTGGCGTGATTGATGATGTTTGCCCTCGTTGCGGTCGTCACGATGGTGAAGCAATCGCTCCAGAACGCTTGAATGAACTTCGCAAGTTGTACCCTTCCATTGTAAATTTTAAGGGTATTAATTAATGGAGTTAGAAGAGATCACTCTTCGAATTGCCGGAATCGAGCCTGAGTCCATCGTAGATGGACCAGGAATTCGTTTGACAGTTTTTGTTCAAGGTTGTCCGCATCATTGCTTAGGTTGTCATAATCCAGAGACTCATGATTTTGATGGCGGCACCATAATGCCAATCACTACGATTTTAGATTCTATCGACGAAAATCCATTATTGAGCGGTGTTACGTTTAGTGGAGGAGAGCCTTTTGGGCAAGTTCAACCATTGTTGGAACTTGCTCGAGAAGTCAAAAAGCGTTCTTTGCATTTGACCATTTTTACAGGTTATCTTTTTGAAAATTTGCTAGAAAAAGCAAAACAAGAGCCTAATATTTTGGAACTTTTGTCTTTGACCGATTTATTAGTAGATGGGCCGTTTATTTTATCTAAAAAATCGCTTGAACTTCAATTTAGAGGCTCTTCTAACCAGCGACTAATTGATGTTCAAAAGACTTTAGCGAATTCAGGGAAAATCTGTTTTTGGCATAGTGCTTTTGAAAATCTTTAATTTTTTTTCGCAGTTTTTGCTTAATTTCCTTTTAAAGATTTTTCCATTCGATTGCGAACAACCATTTCATTGAATAAATCTAATAAGCTATCTTCAATGCTGATCATCGGTTTCCAGCCAATATTCATAATTTTTTCTGGATTCCCAATGAGAAGCGGAATTTCATTAGTTCGCTCAAGGTTTGGGTCAAAGAAGAAATCAACATCAATATCTGCAATTTCAACGAGTAAATCGACTAATTCTCGGAAGGTGTATGATTTTCCGCTGCAAATATTGAAAATTTCGCCAGATTCCGCAGAATTCATGACTTGAATAGTTCCGCGCGCGACATCTCGAACATCTACGATGTCGCGGCTAATGTCTAAAGAGCCTGAAATAACTACTGGTTCTGCACCATATTTTTTAATTCGAACGAGTTGGTTTGTGATAGAAGGAATGGCAAATCGACGACTGTGATGCGGCCCTGTGAAATGGAATGGGCGAACAATTACAATGTGCAAACCATAAGCATTTCTAAACTGATTCCCAAGAAGTTCCATGCAGGCTTTTGAGGTAGCGTATGGAGTTAGTGGATTGGGAAGGTCAGATTCTTTATGAAGTCTTGTTAATAAATCAGTGGTTCTTCCATAAACTTCACTTGAGCTTAAAAGTAACGTTTTTGTTTTAGGAGTTACCTGCCGAATGGCTTCAAGTAAATTTTGTGTTCCAAGGAGGTTTGTGCTTAATGTTTCAAAAGGTTTTTTGTAGGAAATCCCAACAGAAGATTGGCTCGCTAAGTGATAGACATGGTCTGGTTGAATTTGTTTAATTTTTTCAAGTGTTTCGGTAAAATTCAAAAGATTGCCCGTATGATACTGAACATTTTCCACTTTTTGCCAAGGTTGTGGTAATTCATTACTAAAACTATGAAGTTCAATGCCATCTCGAAATAGAGAAGAAAGAATGTGATAGCCTAAAGAACCTGTGCCACCAGTGACTAAAACTTTCATGCTAACTCCTTTTGAATTACGCTCCAAGCTTGCTTAACAATTTCTTCTGGAATATTTGAAATTTTTTCAACGTGTCCAATTTTAGTGGGGAGAATATAAACGCGGTTATTCTTTTCTGCTTTTTTATCAACACCCATTGCTTGCCAGGCGGCTTCTGTATCAATTTCAATACAAGCTTTTTCAGGAAGTCCGAGAGCATTTAATAAATCATTCTGGCGTTTTTCTTCTTCCTGAGAGAAAATGCCTAGAAGAACAGCAGCTCTTGCAGCAACACGCATTCCAAGGCTTACCGCAATTCCATGAGAATAAGTACGATAATCGGTGAGTTTTTCAATAGCATGCCCAAAAGTATGACCGTAATTTAAAATGGCGCGAAGTCCATTTTCTTTTTCATCAATACCTACAACTTCTGCTTTGATAGAGCAACTCCGGTGAATGAGTTTTTTTAGAACATCCTCTTTCTTTTCTTTAATTTGTTCAACATGAGATTCCATGTAAGCGAAAAAATCAGCATCGTAAATAACACCATATTTTACAATTTCGGCAATTCCTGCCTGAATTTCATTTTCCGCTAGAGTCGCAAGAGCGCCTAAATCGCATACGACTGCTTTGGGCTGGTAAAAAGCACCAATCATATTTTTTCCTGCAGGGTGATTTACAGCCACTTTTCCGCCAACGGAACTATCAACCATACTTAGCAAAGTAGTAGGAAGTTGAATAAAAGGAATTCCGCGTTGATATGTAGCAGCACCAAAACCAGCCATATCGCCAACAACACCGCCAGAAAATTGAAGCAAGCAACTTTTTCTGCCAAATTCTCTGTGTAGCATATAAGAATAAAGCTGATTTAAACTAGAAAGAGTTTTATTGATTTCACCCGCTCTAAATTTAAATACAGGACAATCTAAAGCTTGGCGGCGGATTTTATCTAATGTGCGTGATTGCGCTTTTGCTACTGTTGTATCAGTGCAAACAAGAAATTTGTGTGTTTTCAAGAAACCGGTAGTTTCTAAAAGGCAGCCTAAATGAGTTAGCAAATTTCTACCAATAAAAATTGGGTAGCGTTCGCCAGAAGAAGTCTCGACAGAAAGCGCGTAAGATTCCCAGAATTTTAAAATTTGAATAATTTTTTCAGCAACGACATGTTCTGAATATTCATTTGAACTTTCAACGCTAAAATCTGCTTTTGCATACCAATGCTCTCGTTCTTTGAGCATGGTTTTAATTTTCAAAAGGCGTTCTTCATCGGAAAGTCCTGCCATTAGCGGACGAGTATTTTTTCTAGCGATTCGTTCAGAAAGTACTTCTGGCGAAGCCCAAAGTCGAATGAGAGTCCCTGAATTTCGAATGGCTTCAACAATACACTCCTGAGAAAGAGCGCCGCCGCCAAGAGAAATTACTTTTGGTTCAGGATCAAGCGCTAATTTCTGAATCAACTCTTTTTCTAAAGTTCTAAACGCCGCTTCACCATCTTCTGCAAAAATTTCAGAGATAGATTTACCCGTATTTTCCGCAATTAAGGTGTCGGTGTCTATAAACTGAATATTTAAACGTTCTGCAAGAGTTCGCCCGACGCGGCTTTTACCACTGGCCATAAATCCAGTAAAGTAAATGTGCTTTTTATTAGAATTATTGCTTGTCATTTTATACCTACTAGATGTTTGCCGAAGTGGGGTTTGAATTTTTTTCTGATGAGTTTTCTTTTTGTAAAGCTTCTCGCATTATAGAAACTAAGAATGTTTCTGAAATGGTTTCGGTTTCTTTTGGAAACCATAATTTAAAACTAGCTGCACCTTGATGTACAAGCATTCCTTCACCGTTCAAAGTTTTACACCCAGCTTTTTTTGCTTCTTTCAAAAGACGAGTTTCTTTAGGTGTATAAATAATGTCATAGACAAATTGTTCTTTTCTAAATGAAGCACTTGGTAGAGGCGTTTCGTTTATATTCGGGAACATTCCAACAGGAGTGGTGTTTAAAATAATATCTGGTTTTTGAGAATCAAAATTGCAAAATTCAGAAACTTCAATATTTTTATTTTGAAAATACTGCGAAAGATTTTTAGCTAGTTCGTTTCCGCGAGATAAATTTCTGCAAATAATGGAAAGATTGGCGTTGTTTTCTAAAAGAGCAAACGCAATCGCCTTGCCTGCTCCTCCATTACCAAGAAGTGCCACAGATTTTCCGTTTACGGAAATTCCCGCTTCTTCCATGTTTTTTAATGCTCCATAAGGATCTGTTGTGGTTCCGCAAAGAACGTTTTCGTTTTGGGATTTTTTCCAATACAGTGTGTTCACGCTTCCAGAAAATTTAGAAATAGGGGAAAGTTCCTGAACATAAGGCAGAACTTTTTCTTTGTATGGAATCGTTAAATTGGCTCCTCGAAAATGAAGCGCTTTTAAACCGTCTAATGCTGATAGAAAATTTTCAGGGTTTGGTGAAAATGGCAAGTATGCCGCATTGATGCCAAGCTTTTGGCAAACGGCATTGTGCATAGTTGGCGATTTGCTATGCCCAACAGGAAAGCCAAAAACGCCTAGAATTTCAGTTTTTCCGTTAATCAAAGAAGACACGGAACCTCCAAAAGGCGATAAACCCAAATACTTCAGCCTAGAAACTGATCGGGGTTTACCAAGTTTTTATTCAAAATGTAATATAAACAAATTGTGCTCAAATTGAAGAAAAAAAATGATATTTCTACCGGAAATTCAAAATACGAAAGCCATGAATGAAAAACTTTTCAGTAGAAAATTCAAATTTTCGGTTCAATCTTTTTTTCCGCTGCGAGGGTGCGCTTGTTGAAACGCTTTCTTTAATTTTTCTGCCGTTACATGAGTGTAAACTTGTGTGGTCGATAAACTTTGGTGCCCAAGCATTTCTTTCACGCCCATAATGTTTGCGTCATTTTCAAGAAGATGCGTGGCAAAAGAATGGCGAAGTACGTGTGGGCTAGCTTTCCCTTTCCAGCCGGCTTGGTGGAGAATATCATAAATATCTTGCCTTAGCGTTCTAGAATTTAAAGGAAATCCGTTTTCATTTTCAAATAAATGAGAATCTTTGCTGGGTAGGCGACCTTTTATAGACAATTCATTCTTGTATTTTTCGGCCCATTCTATTGAAGTTTGGGTGAGCGGAACAAGGCGTTCTTTGCTTCCTTTTCCGAACACGCGAACCAATTTTTTCTTGAAATCTAAATGCTGCCAACGTAATTGCACAACTTCTGAAATTCGAAGCCCGGAACCGTAAAGAATTTCAAGCAGAAATCGACGTCGTATTCCTCGCAGGTCGTCTTCTAGAATATCGGGTAAGTTTTCTTTTTTTAATTCATTTTGTGGTAAAAAGGTAACTAATCTGCTAGGTAGCTTTGGAAAAACCAAATCGTTAGTAACTTTTTTAGTTGAAATTCCTTGTTGAACTAAATACTTGTCAAAACTCTTTAGGCAGGCAATGTGTAATCGGATGGAGGAAGGTTTTAAGCCTAAATGATGCTGTTCTAAAACAAATTTTCGGCAATTAGTGTAGTTGAAATCATCAAGAGACGCGTTTTCGTTGAGCATAATTGAAAATTTCTTGAGAATTTTGCCATAAGTATCTCTCGTCGCTTCGGAAAAGCGGCGTTGTCTCTCTAAGTAAAGCAAAAATTTTTGAATCAATTCAACGATTTGCATGCAGAAAATAGTATCTTGTGTGAGAATAGTTGTAATGTAGATTTTTATGACTCGCTTGCGTTCTTTTTTTTGTGTTTTAATTTTAATGGCATTTGAATTATCACTTGCCGCTGATCGTGTTAGTGGAGCCAATGCGACTTTAAATATTGTGCCTGGCGCTCGCTCTGCAGCGCTTGGTGGAACGGTAATGGCACAACCAGAAGAACTTCTTGGCTTTGGAGATAATCCATGGCAGTTAGCCACTCAAGATTATGTTTGGGGCTCATTTTCTCATGTAGCGTATTTTGAAGGAACTGTTTATGATTTAGTTTCCATGTCTATTCCATTAGGTGAAATGCACGGGCTAGGCGTTTCTTTTTCTCGCTTTGGTGCCGATGATATTCCATGGATTAAAGAAGGGGAATCTATTCCGGAAGGTTCAAATTATAACACTTTGAATATGGCCGATTGGGTGTTCTCTGTGGCTTATGGTAGAAGGCTTTGGAAAAATTTAGATTTCGGTGTTTCTTTACATGGCCTTTATCGAGAAATGGATCAAACTGGTTTTGGCTTTCGCGGTGATTTAGGTTTACGCTATTTATTCCCAAAGAATTTTTCTTTAGCAGCATTGCTTCGTGGGTTTACTTCTTCTGCGGCTAAATGGGAATCAGGCACTTTTGAATATGAATCACCAGAACTTTATTTGGCGGCTTCTTGGAATTTGCCTGTTCATTACTTTTATGGGAAACTTGGGCTTTATTGGCAAAGCGCTGGAATTTTCCACCATGAAGCTCGCGATTTAGATTTTGAAGGGAATGAACGCGGCGGGCGTTTTTGGGAAGAACCAATTGATTTTTTAGCAGGCAGTCGTGGGGGCGTGGAATTTGCCTTTGATTTTGGACTTTCATTAAGAGCAGGGCTTTCTAGTTTTACAACATGGGAAAGTTTTACTTTGGGGGCTGGAATGGTGGTGTCTAAATTCTTGAAAGTAGATTATGCCTTTGAATCGCATCCAGTTCTTTCTTCAGTTCATCGTGTGAGCGTAAGTATTAGCCCATGGCTTTTCTTTAATTCTCCAAAAGAACCTAAAGCACGTTCTAATCGTTCATTTGTTGAAAAAGAAGAAACGTTAGAAGAAGGTATTGAATCAGAACCTTCAAATTCAAAAGCAGAAACTGCCGAACCTTCAACAGAAACTGTTGAAGAAACTCCAGCAGAAATTTCTTCAGAAGAAACCGAAATATTAGAACCTTCTGGTGGTATTTATTGGGAAGAATGATTTTTTAGCGTAAGAACGTAATCGGCTCTAATTTCAAAATCTTTGGAATGTTCTATGGCTATAATGGTGTGACCTTGAGCGCAAAGGGCTGAAAATAAATCTAGCAGTTTTTGTATATCAACTTCGTGAAGTCCGCGGGCGGGTTCGTCAAACAAATAAAGAGTTGGATCGTTTGATTTTTTTTCTAATGCAATAGATAAGCGGAGTCTAGCTCGTTCTCCACCAGAAAGTTGTTGGGTGGTTTGGCCTAAATGTAAATAGCCAAGTCCGGTTTCTGAAAGCGTTTTTAATTTTGGGAAAAATTTAGGAAATGCTTCAAAAAGATGGACGGCTTCATCTACTGTTAGATTTAAAATATCTGCAATGGAAAGTGATTTGAAGCGAATTTCTAAAATTTCATCTCTGAAACGCTTTCCTAAGCAAACAGGGCATTCTGTTTCTTCGTATCCATCTGGGGAGTATATAATTCCTTCGCCTTTACAAGTTTCACAACGACCACCAGGAGCGTGTGTTGCAAATTTTCCTGCCTGATAACCTCGTAATTTGCT
Source organism: Fibrobacteraceae bacterium (assembly GCA_017625775.1). Lineage (GTDB taxonomy): Bacteria > Fibrobacterota > Fibrobacteria > Fibrobacterales > Fibrobacteraceae > UBA1765. Next base: position 22,016 of record JAGAKE010000021.1, on the reverse strand, counting down.
TTCAGGTAAACTGGCAAAAAGTTCTCTTAAGGGAGTGAAAATTTGAATGGCACTTGCAATTGTACTTTTTCGGTTCCCGAGAAAAGAACCTGTAGTGAGTAGGTTTAATTTTTTTAGCCCTAGGTGAGAGTATTTTCCTTTTTCGAATTCAGGAACTAGATGTTCAAAAAGTAGTGTCGATTTTCCGCTGCCCGAAGGCCCGTTAATCACACTAAAATGGGCTAGCGGAAATTTGGCGCAAACTGGCAAAATTCCGAATTTTGAAAATTCGACGACATCTAATGTCGGTCCAGTTTGCGCCAAATTATCCGAGGCTTTAGCCTCGGATAATCGACGCAACCAATTTCCTGTCGGAGAATCTTTTCTTGTAAGAATTTCCTCGCGCGCGCCTTGAAATAAAATTTCGCCACCTTGAAGACCGGCGCGCGGCCCCATTTCAATAATCCAATCAGCACGAGAAATAATTTCTGGATGATGCTCCATTAAAACAAGCGTGTTTCCGCGAGCTTTTATTTTTTCAAGCATTTTGAAAAGTCGAATAGCATCTTCACTAGAAAGCCCAGCCGCAGGTTCATCTAAGCAAAATAACATTCCATCTAAATAACCTGTAGTTGCAGCCACCAAGCGCAAGCGTTCCAGTTCTCCACCAGAAAGCGATTCGCCATTTCGGCAAGGAGAAAGATAGCCCAAACCAAGCTCAAGAATAGCGTTTAATCGTTCCTGCAAAATATTTTGTGTTCTGTGTAAAAAAGCAGGAACATTCGTATTAAAAATATCTAAACAAAGATTTCTGAACTCGTTAAAAGAAAGGGAAATCGCTTCTTTGTAAGAAACTCCGTTGAAAACGGAATCTAACAAAAAAGAGGCTAATCCAAAACCATTGCAAACTGGGCAAGTTGTTGAATTTTCTATAACACCATTACCCTGGCAATTAGAGCATGTGTTATAATGAGCGTAGCGAGAAAACGCTTTGGCTTCTAAAATCGGAAGAGGTTCTTGAGTATGTCCATCTTTACAAACCGGAAGTGAAGAATAAACTGTTCGCTTCCCTTCTTCATCAATTTCAATGGTATGACGTGTAATTTTAAAGCAAGCATCTACAGCTTCTGAAATCCTTGTGCGAGTATTTTTTCGAATGATAATTCTATCCACTACAATTTCAAATTTTTCTGGAATAATCTTTTCTTCGGCTTTCGTTAAATCGGCTAAAGAAAATGGAGTGTTATCTGCCAGAACGCGCGAAAAACCCTGCTGTAAATATAAGGCAGAAAGTTCTCCTAGAGTTTTATTTTGCGTAGGAACTTTTGCAATACATTGAATTCTACTTTTTTCTGGCAGACTCGCAATAGCTTCAATAATTTCTTCTCTTGACTGAAACGTAGCAGGCTTTTTACAAATAGGGCAAACAGGAGTAGCGAAATACGCCCAAAGAGAATGGAACGCCTGGTCTAACGCGCCAAGTGAAAGAGCTGTTTCTTTTAAAGAAGCTTCTCCCCGAGAAGGTCCAAGTGCAATGCTTGGAATTAAGCCTGTAGCGCTTTGTAATGGGATAAATTTTTTCCCTCCTAAAAGTTTCAAAACAAATGGATTTAAACTTTCAAGATAACGGCGTTTAGATTCGCCGTGTAAAGTGTCGAATGCTAGAGAAGATTTTCCACACCCAGAAGGCCCGCAAATTACTGTGATTGAATTTTTAGGGAAATCTGCATCTACATTTTTCAAGTTATGTAAAGAAGCGCCACGCAAAGAAATCATGGGAACTCCGTTACTTTTTATAGGTTGTTTTCTGTTTTGGTCCAGTTCCAAATTTTTTTGCCTGCCTCGGGCCAGTTGCATATTGCCCAAACTAAGCTATTAGCAAAAAGTATAATGGTCCATATTCCAAAAACGAGAAACAGAAGAAGTGGAATAAAGGCAAGAGAACCGTAGAAAAGAGAAAACCTTGCGAAAAGAGAAGTTTGGATGGTTGAAATAATATTGATATAAAGGTAAATCGCGACCATGGAAAGGAACGTTGTGAAAAGAGAACTTAAAAAAAGTTTCTTTTTAGAATAGGTGTCGGAACGAGAAGGAAGGGCGAATAAAGTAAGGAAAATGATGATGAACGCTACTCCGCAAAAAGCTCCAGCCCAAAATAAAGTCTGGAATGCGTGAATAAATCCAACATCTAAATGAAAACCTTGTACAAGTAATTTATCTAAAATATCATGAACATTTTTAGCAAATGTGGCGAATAATCCGATAGCTGCAGCAAGTACCAATAAAATAGGAGAATAAACTAAAAGTTGTTTTAAAAGTGAACGAGAAACTTTTTTTTCCCAAATTACATTGAAATTGATTTCAAGAGAACCAATCGCTAAAAGAAAAGTTAGAAACAGGCTCAGAGAACCGACAAGCCCTAGTTTCCCTGCAGGTACGTGCTCGGCATTTTCTAAAATAGGACGAATCTCTTCAATCGGCCAACGAATGGTTCCAATTTCTTCAAGCATTGGAAGGTAATCTGATAAAAGAGCGCCAAACCCGATATGCAATACAATGGAAGTCAGGAGAATGAAAAGAGGAACGGCAGACAAAAAGGTTGTGTATGTTAATGCAGCCGCTCGAGTCATAGCATGGTAGTAAAAAAAAGATTTTCCAGCAGCTACAACGACCCGAACGAATTCAGGGCATTTTTCGGCGAGAGAATCTATGGTTTTTTCCCAACCATCTTTCCAAGGTGTATGCATGTGCGTAAAGATAGTAAAGGCTATGCGGTTTAGGAAACTCTATTTTTAATTTGTGTGTTTAAGGATATGTTTCGTATTTAGCATCGCGTTCAATTGGAGAAAGTCCTTCTTTTATGATAAGTTCTTGCATGACACTAGGCGTTAATCCAATTGGTGAACTTGCGCCTGCTGCGTGTGAAATTTTTTCTTCAAGAATCGTTCCGTCTAAATCAGAGGCACCCGCATGAAGTGCTTTCATAGCGGTTTCAATTCCCATTTGAATCCAATAAGCTTTAATGTGTGGAAAATTATCTAAGAATAATCTTGAAATAGCAACAGTGCGCAGAATATCTTCTTCTGAAGTTCGTTTTGGAACAATGCGATTTAAATCGTTTTTTTGCGGAAGATAAACAAGCGGTATAAAGGCGAAAAATCCAGGAGCCTCGTCTTGTAAGTTTCGAAGCATTTCTAAGTGAGCAATTCGATCTTCTGGTTTTTCTATATGACCAAAAAGCATAGTGGCGTTCGTTGGAATTGAAAGTGAATGTGCCGCTCGGTGTACAGAAAGCCATTCCTCGCCAGTTTCTTTTTTACCACAGATTTTATCACGCACACTTTGTACAAGAATTTCTGCTCCTCCGCCAGGAAGTGCGTCTAAACCAGCTTGCTTTAAAATCTCTAAAATTTCTTTTGGTGTTCTTGAAGATTTTTTTGCAAAATGGCAAATTTCAACGGCAGTAAAGGCTTTTAAATTTACGGCTTGAAATTTAGAACGCAAAGAAGAAAGCATTTCTACATAATATTCAAACGGATGATCTGGGTGAAGTCCGCCAACAATATGTAATTCTCTAGCACCTTTTTCAATCGCTTCTTTTGCTTTCTGATGAATGGTTGGCAAATCCCAGTCGTAAGCTTCTGGATTATCTTTTTTGATTTTAGAAAATGCACAGAAACGACAATGTAAAACGCAAACGTTTGTATAATTAATTTGTCTGTTATTTACCCAAAAAACTTTTTTCCCGTGAAGTTTCTCTTTAAAATCATTTGCTTTTTTGCAAAGGTCTTGTAATGGAGCGTTTAAAAATAAATCTAAAGCCTCGTCAGTCGTCATTCTCATAAAAACCTCTTGAAAATCAATAATTTAAAACCATTCTGCTCTTGATTTTTCACGTCTTTCTTTTAATTCTGCTACAACGCTATAGGGCATTTTCATGCAATTAGGAAGTGAAAGTCCGTGCATAGAATGAAAGTCAGAACCACCAGTTCCCACCAAATTAAATCGCTGAGCAATTTCTCGAAAGCGCCTTCCTACATTCCCTTTTTGTGCCGGAGAATAAGTTTCAATTCCTTGAATTCCCCAATCCACAAGGTCTTCGATAAAGGCTTCATCAATTCCTGATTTATAAGGGTGAGCAAGAACGGCTATCCCGCCAGAATTTTCAATTAAACGAATAGTTTGTTGTGGATTCAAACCCTTCTTTTCTACAAATGCCGCACAACCTTCACCAAGGTATTTAGTAAAAGCCTCTGCAAAAGAAGAAATATATTCTTCATCTACAAGCGTCATGGCAATGTGTGGTCTTCCTATGACTTTTCCTTTGCAATAGCTAGCGACTTTTTCGTAGCGAATGTCTATTCCCAGAGCATTTAATTTTTTGATAATGGCTTTTGCGCGAGTAATGCGTTGTCTCATAAAATTTTCAAGTTCTAAATTCAGTGCTAAATTCGTTGGGTCGCAAAAGTAGCCAAGAATATGAATATCTCGACCTTGCCAAACGGAAGAAATTTCAATGCCTGGAATGATTTCTAAATTCGCCTCTCGAGCAGGTTCGATGGCGGCCTGGAAAGAATCCAAATTGTCGTGGTCGGTTATAGAAATACAACGCAACCCTTTTTTCTTTGCAAGCCGAATTAAATCTTCTACAGAAAGTTCACCATCAGAAAATTTTGTATGTAGATGTAAATCTGCAAACCCGCGTAAATCCCCAAAGCTTTTTTCACTGATTTGCATTTTGAACTCCGTATTGTTTTTGCAAAAGTGAGATTTTTTCGGGCTCTGAAGAAACTTGCAAACTAATATTCAAAAATGGGTAAAGAGATTCGCACTGAAAACCAACGCGACAAGGTGCTGAAGAACGTTTCGCTAAATAAAGAGCAGGTAAAAATGGAGCCGCTAAATAAATACAAAAGTCTGGATTAAATTCAGAAATTTGTTTTTCAATATTTTCAAAAGCAGGTTCTCCAAAACGGAATTCTTTTTCTGTAAGAAATAGAGCTTTAGCAAGAGGATGGTGTATTAAAACTTCTCGAAGAGAATCTCGTGCCACAAAAAGAACATTTTCTTTACTCCAGCATTTTTTGAAATTCTCTAAATAGGGGAGTGCTAACTCTTTTGTTTCAGGTAAAAAAATGAGTGTCTTTTTAAAATGTTTGAAACTTTCAGGATATGAAAATGCAAGGGAATTTTCACCAGCTTTTTTTAGAAACCATTTCCGAATGGATCCCTCTTTGCGAAAACGCATAAAGAAGTATCGGAAGGTATCTGCAAATAATGGTGAAGGTTTCAAAATTTCTCCTTTAATTTTTCAGTAAAAATATAAATTTTACAAATGGCAAAGCAAAAATTCTATGCAGTAAAAAAGCCTTCAGGGTGTTTTATTTACAATACATGGGCTGAATGTGAACAAGAAACAAAGGGCGTAAAGGGTGTTCTGTTTAAATCATTTGCTTCAAAGGAAGAAGCTGAAGCCTGGCTTACAGGTGTTAATGCCCCAGCACCAGAAGGTTTACGTGTGTATGTTGATGGTTCTTTCCTTTCTGGATTTCCGTATGCAGGTTGGGCGTTTGTTGCCGTAAATGGAAATGAAGAATTGGCAAGAAATTCTGGAGTAACACATTTCCCAGCAGAAAGTCGAAATATAGATGGGGAGCTCTGTGCAGCGCTTCATGCGATGAAATGGTTAGCCTCTAGAGGAGAAAAGGGCATAATTTGCCATGATTACGAAGGAATTGCTCGTTTTGCAAAAGGAGAATGGAAAGCAAAAAGTGAAGTATCCATTCGCTATGCAGAAGCGAGTGCTCCTTATAAGGAATTCGTTTTTTTTGAAAAAGTAGAAGCTCACTCCGGCCACAAGTGGAATGAACTAGTAGATAAATTAGCGAAAGAAGCTATAGCGAAAGCAAAAGAACAAAATGCTGAAAATTAGGCACTCTGGTGCTTTGTTAAGCAGTGAAGGCTACCACCTTCTTTAATAATGTCTTTAGCGTTAATGCCAATGATTTTTCTATCTGGGAAAACTTTTTCAAAATATTCTTGAGCAATTTTATCTGTTCTTGGGTAATATTTTGGATAAATTAATCCATTATTTACGAAAATAAAATTCATATAAGAAGCCGGAAGAATTTCCTTGCCATATTGCTTTTGTGGCGGTAATGGAAGCAAGTCAATTTTGAAATTATTTCCGTAATGTTTGGTAAGCCAAGTTTTCAAACAAAAATATGCTTCATGAAGAATAACTGCATTTTCTGATTTTGGATTTTCATCCATCGCCATGACTACACGATTATTACGAACAAATCGAGCAACATTGTCTATATGTCCGTCGGTGTGATCTCCGTGCAAACCATTTGGCAAGGCCAAAATGTCTCTAAAACCAAGTGCTTTTTTTAGCATGCGTCTGATTTTTATATAATCTTTTTGCAAATTTCGATTTTCGCCATAAACGCAGGGAAGTGTTGTAATTGCAAGTCCGTCACTATTAAATTCAATTGCTCCTCCTTCAAAAATAAAGGGGAGGCTCGTTACAGGCGTTTTTAATTTTTTTGCAATTTTTGCAGGAACTGCATTATCTTTATCCCAAGGAGGAAATTTTGTGCCCCAAGCATTGAATTCTGTTTTGACAATTTTTGTCATTCCTTTTTCTTTCACGAAAAAAGGCCCGTAATCTCTAATCCAAATGTCGTTAGTAGGAATTTTTAAAAATTCAGTTTTATAAGGTTGAGAATTTAATTTTTTTTCAATGGATTCCGGAAGGGAAAAATTTGCGGGAACTAAAACTTTAACAGGCTGAAATTTAGTGATTTTTAAAATTAAATCAAAATAAAATTTCCTTGCTTTTTCGCCAAGTTCTCCGGCCCAATTTATTTTATGATGCGGAAACGAAAGCCAGGTAGCGGCTTGCTCTTCCCATTCAGCAGGAGAATAAATTTTAGAAGAACTCATGGAGTCCCCCAGATTTTTAAAATGTCGTTGTACAATTCAACTCGGCGATCTCTAAAATGAGGCCACCACCGTCTATTTTCTTCAGTTTCTGAAAAATCTATTTCAGAACGTACAATACAACTAGAGTCAGCAGATGCTTTTTCTAGGATAAATCCGTCTGGAGCGGCAACGAAAGATGTGCCCCAAAAATTTAAATCACCTTCAATTCCATAACGATTCGCAGCAATTACAAAAGTTCTGTTTGCTATGGCATGCCCTCGCATTACTGTCATCCAACTATCTTGTTGACGTGGGTAAATTTCTTTTGGTTCAGATTTCATCCAACCTATTGCGGTAGGGTAAATCAAAAGATCAGCACCTTTTAAACTCATGATTCTCGCTGCTTCAGGAAACCATTGATCCCAACAAATTAAAATACCTAGTGTTCCTGCCGATGTTTTAATAGGTTCAAAACCCGTATCCCCAGGAATAAAGTAATATTTTTCATAAAAAGCTGGGTCGTCTGGAATATGACTTTTTCTGTATAGCCCAGCAATGCTTCCATCACGTTCAAATACAAAAGCGCTATTGTGATAAATTCCTTTAGCTCGTTTTTCAAAAAATGGAAACACTACAACAGCGTGAATTTCTCTAGCGATTTCTTGCCATTCTCGCACTAAGTTATCATCTTTTTCGATAGCTAAATCAAAAAAATCAGCATTTTCTTCGAATGGAAAATACGGCGTGTGAAATAGCTCTGGGAGAATCACCAAATCTACGTTTTTTCCTTTTAGTGATAAAACTTGTTCTCGGTACCAAGCCGCATTGCTTTTAAAATCACCAGTCCATTTACCTTGAATTGTTGCAACAGAAATTTTTTTCATATCATGAAATTTACAAAAATGTTGACATTAAATGAGTTTGTTTTATTTTGATTTTTGCAAACAGAAAGTCTAACCATTAAATTTGATAAAATTTTGAATATTTATTCCTCGATTTTAATTTGCTTTAGCGGAATTTACGGAACCCCAACAGGGCTATGTAGTCAAAACCTCCTACTAAAACTAGCAGGAGATTTATGAAATTTAAAGTTATAGATTTTTGATTTCTTCTTCCGAAAGCCCCGATATTACGGCAATATCAGAAATGGGATACCCTTTTACAAGCATCGCTTTTGCCATTTCTAATTTAGCATCAGTAATGCCTTTTATTTCTCCTTCAGAAAAACCCTCGACCTTACCATCGAGATACCCTTCAGCTTTGCCTTCAGAGAAACCTGCGGAGAATCCTTTTTCTTCCCCTGCGGAGAATCCACGATTATAGTCAGCATCGGCTATTGAGACATAGCCTTTATTTTGAATAACTTCGAGCGAATCCATAATCATCTCCTTTTCTTCTTCGGGGAGCATTCCTCTCAAATATACCAAAATTTCTTCTAAAACAGAAGAATAGCTGTTTCCTTGTTTTAAAAGCGAATTCAGTTCCATCGCAATGAGATTTGTCATGGCGAGGAGTCTTTTAAGACGACGCGGCCATCTAAAATGTTTCTAGTAAAGAGAATTAAAAAAGATCTATTGATAAATCTTTCCATTCAGGATTTAATGATTCTATCAAAAAAATTTTCTTTTTTCTACTTCCAGACTTAATTTGTTTTTCTCGTTTTATCGCATCCCGAATATCTTGATAATACTCGCAATATCCTAAGTGTATGACATTGTATTTGGCTGTAAAACCGTGAAGTTTTTCTTTGTGCTCTTTTATTCGTCTTTCTAAATTATTTGTAACCCCTGTGTATAATACACTATAAGGTTTATTAAATAGAATATACATTGCTGGTTTCATAGTTGTTTATTTTTTTAGATTGCTTCAGCTTTTCAAGCTTCGCAATGACAAGGAACTTGTTTATGAGTGTTTTTTTGTGAGATAAGTTTGGCTTGTGAGAATAATTTACTTTTACTTGCCAGTGTGAGTAAACTTGCAGCGTTTTTCGGGTCAGAGAAAACGGTTCTAAAGAAGTTATCGTGATGTCTTTTTTGTGAGTTTGTCATAAACCTTCTTCTTTAGGTTTGTGGTTGATATATAAAACGGATAAGAGCATTGCTTAAACCGAGCAATGCCTCTACTTCTATAAAACGCTTGAGAAAGGAAATTCGAACAAAAATTTTTGAAAAAAGAATTTTTACATGAATGCGGCAGGAATTGCGAAGGGAATTGCTTCTGTCACTACGTTTCATCGCAATGACAAAAACCGCGAGCACGTTTCATCGCGAGTGACAAGAACCACAGGCAAAACACGCACGAGAGACAAAACATACCCACAAGAGACAAAACGAAAAACTAAAATCCTTCGCAAAACACAATTTTCAAAAATCAAAACTCACTTAAAATTAAGCAGCAAGAGCGTCGGCCAAGGAAGGGGAGGCTTGGAGGGGACCGTGCGGCCTTCGCAACTCCGAGCTGGGTCCCCTCCAAAGGAAAATAATTGCAAAAAAAATAAGTCCTCGCGAGAGACAAAACCCGCACGAATGACAAAACATACCCACAAGAGACAAAACGAAAAACTAAAATCCCTTGCAAACAATATTTTCAAAAATCAAAATTCACTAAAAATTAAGTTGCAAGAGCGTCGTCCAAGGAAGGGGAGGCTTGGAGGGGACCGTGCGGCCTTCGCAACTCCGAGCCGGGTTCCCTCCAAAGAAAAGAATATCAAAGAAAAAATTAAGTCATCGCGGGAGACAAAACCCGCACGAGTGACAAGAACCGCAGGCAAAAACTAAAATCTCTAGCAAATGCAATGCGTCGTAGCATGAAACGTGATCTTGAAAGAGGCTTTGCTGATGAGGGGATGGAAAAAGTTATGCCCTATATGACATTTGGGTACCTAATTTTATTGTAACCCTTTGATTTATAAGGCATTATAGCAAATTTTTCTTTTATGAAACAAATGTCGCTCGGAATAAGAAAATTGAAAAAATCTTGCATTCCCAAGGAGATTATTCTGAAATTTTGAATACTGTTTTGGTTATTAAATAACATTCTTTATATGGATTTGTCAAAGTTTGTGGGACCTTTGCCAAAAAAGTCTTTTTTTTGTATGGGGGGGGATTTGTAAGGAAAATGCAAAAAAAATCGTATTAAAAGACCATTGCCATAATATGTCTAAAAAATGTTCATAAGACCATAGGTTTATATAAAAAAATCCCTATAGACAGAATTTCAAAAAAAAACAGCAAAAATTGGTGATTTTATAGAAAAATAAAGTCAAAAAACGCTTTTAGTGCACACTTTTATTAGAAAATATGAGCATTTGTGTAAATAAAAAGTTATTTTAATGTCAAAGGAGTGCTTGTTAGCGCCCCGTTTTTGTGGTATAGGAAATTGGCTATGCAAAGAGTTTTTTGCAAAAAAAATGGTTTCACGCTTGTAGAAGTGATGGCGGTTGTCGCTATCATAGGGATTCTTTCTGCGGCGGGGTTTGCAAGTTTACAGAATGCGGTGGCGAATAATCGAATAAAAGATGCCGCAATAAATATTTCAGCGTATATGGAACGCACCGCCAATGAAGCCCGCCGTGTAAATGATACTCTTTGCGTTCGTCGAGATAGTGACCAGAAATTAGTGACATTTAAAGGAACATGCGCAACGGTAAAAAGTAATTCAAGCGGAGTAACGCGTTTAGACAGCCTTTTAATAGACCCGCCGGTTCAAATTTTAACCAAAAGTGAAACTAGTGCAGCAGAAATTTTAGGTGGCGTAAACTTTGAAGAAAACGGAGCTGAATTTATTCCACGAATTGGTTTGAGTGCCGCTCCTTATGAAGGATTTTTTGAAGTCCAGTATGGAGGCAAAGACCTTTATGGTGCCGCCGCTAAAGTTAAAACAAAGAATTCATTTACCCCAATGGTCAAATATTCTGGGGACGGTTCTTGGGTAGAACTTTAGGAGGAAGTATGAGTTTTATCAAGAAAGAGCCAAGAGAAATGTCTATTAGTAAAGGTGCAAAAACAGCATCTAAATTAAAACGTGGTTTTGGCATAGTAGAAGTGCTTGTAGCTGCAGCCGTTCTTGGTTTTCTTTATGTAGCGGTATTGAATCTTCAAAGCGGTAACCGTGAATCGCTACTTCGCATTCGTGGCAGAGACGGTGCTACAGAAGTTGCACAGAACATTATTGATTCGTTAAAATCAATAGGTTTGGCTTCTTTATCAGATGAAAAACTTACAGATGGTTCGGGAGAAATTGCTCCTATCAAAATAAATGGAATTAAGCGAACTTGGAAAGCTCAACCAGGCACTATACAATATGATATGACTGTTTTGTATGATGCAGAAGTTACAGTTTCAAATGATTCCCTTTATAAAGTGCAAGTAGAATCTCAATACGATACAGTGACTCACATGTTTGCAAAACAGCTAGACGTGAAGGTTTCTTGGAAATTCAAAAACTCAATACAATCCATCAATGTCTCGGGGGTGATTCGATGAAAACGCAAACCTCTAAACGCGGTTTTACTTTGATGGAATTGATGGTTTATATTGCCATCTTGGGAATTGTTGTTTTAATTGCTGGCCAGGCGTTCACAGATTCCACGCGTTTCCGCATTCGCACGCAGAATATGTTGAAAGCGACTCAAGTTGCTGAAAATATTGGAACTTTGTTCAAATCAGATGTGGCTCAAATGGGAGCGAAAAGTTCAAAAGAACGCAACACATCGGCTAATACAGACTCATTTTATGTAGATGCTATTCACGATGTATTTATTGATCCAGACAATTTAGATTCAGCCAAAAGGGATTCTTCTTCTTATGTAATTACTCATGACAATGGTGGAACTGGGCTTGATTCTTTGACTCTGCTTCGTATGCGATATAAAGAAACAGGGGAATTTTTATCAGTTGAAAAAGTAGCTTGGTATGTGAATGGCACTACTTTGAAACGTTCTTGCCAAACGATAAAAGGAACGGCTTTGGCTGATGAATGTCCTAAAGACTCTCCTTTTGAAGTTGAAATGGCTGAAAATATTCAAAAATTTGTAGTAACCCCGGCCACGCCTTCTGTTGTAAGTGATATGGCTCAAATTTTACCTTCAACTACTTCAACCATTCAAGCGTTTAGATTGGTGCCAAGATATGGTGAAGAAAATCTTTCTTTTGTAACAACAATCCCGGCAGAAGGTGGAGAATCAGTTTCTTTGAATGGTTTTGCAACTAATTACGATTATGAAAATAATGAACCATTGTTAGATCAAAAAAATGCAAATCAGGTTTTTGTTGCTGAATCAAACGGTAATATAGGCAATTGGAAAGATTTGTGCATTAAAGTGACGCTTGTTCCTAATGTTGAATATGAAATTTCTTTTGCTATGCCGATTTCTGAAGATGCTGGGCGTATGTTCTGCCCAGGCAGAGATCACATGGCTGTTGGATTCCGTTATGCAAATGATGGAACAAGGCCAGCAGAAATAGATGATTTCTTGTTTTACCCACCGACTATAGCTGGTGCTGCAGAAGGGAATCGTTCTATGCGGTTCACTGTGAAAGATTCTATTAAAGATGTTTGTCTTGGCTTTACGTTTGCTAGTTATTCACCAATTGCTGCTAGCGGAAAAATGACATTAAAAAATGTGAGCCTTAAGAAAAATGAAAGCGCTATTTACGAATTTGATGATTTAGAAAATATAAACGTGCTAGACAAGAAAAATGTGAAAGCCATGCGCCTTGTTTTGGTCGTGAATCAAAGGGGTGAAACAGGCGTAGATTCTTTAGTGGTGCCAGTTCCTAGCAATGGTCCAAGGGATTAAGGAAAAGAGGTTTCCTATGCAAAACAAATTAAAAAATAAAAAAGCAGGTGTTTCTCTTATCACAGTGTTGCTGTTTATGATGATAGCAACTATTGCGGCAACTGCTACCTATAAATGGATAACCTCCGAAGGGCGTTCTAGTGCTGGCCGTATGTTACAGCGCGAGGCTTACCAAAGTTCTTTAGCTGGTATTGAAAATGCTAGAGCGTGGATGACTTACCATGCAAACGATGTAGGTGGATTAGTTACACAATATTTTCAAAATGATAAGAAACCGATTTTATTAGACTCTGTTTTAAAACCATTTAATAATCAAAAACAGACTTATAATGTTTGGCTCACTGGGGTAAGTACTGAAGGAAATACATATAAATTAAAATTACTTTCTTCTGGGAAATCAAGAAACGACACGCGGCATACAGAAGTAGCAATTTTGAACGTGACTGGTTTGTATCAAGTTCGTGTGCCACAAACAAAAGATTCTTCTAGTATTGATTTTGAATATGCTTATTTTGGGGGAGGGTATAATGGTGCTGGTAATGTTCAATTAACATCTGGTGTTATTAATGGTAATTGGAAGGGAAACCCTCAAACAGTCACAAAATCTTTTGTGGTTACAGGAGATGCAACATTAAGTGGTAATAATGTTAACGTTGGTGAATTAGCTTGTGTTGGCGGAAATGCATCTACTGAAAACCAAGGAATTAGTGGGAAAAATCTTTACGTAGGGGGTGATTTTAAGGGAGGAATTAACATAACTGAAGACGCTTATTTTGAAAATGGAGTAACGCAAGTTAGTGGTGGTCCATTTAATATAGTTGGTAATGTTTTCCTTGGTGGGGTTTTGAATACAAGTTTAAATAATAAGCCGTTATCTATTCACGGAAATTTATGTTTAGAAGATGACGCTTATGTTTGGATTAAGCCAGTACCTAGTAATAATTCATTTACTGTAGATGGTAACATATGGATGCCAGGAACAAAGCCTTTATGGACTGATTCTGATAATCATGGTTCATATCATAAAATTGTGTTAGGTAAAGATGAAAATTCAAAAATTTATATTAAGGCAGGACACCCATGGAGCGATTATAATGCCTTGAGAGAGGATAGAGTCTTTTATGAAGCTAATGAGGCTAATTCAGGACACCCTCGAATGTGTTCTGGTACTGATCAAAAATGTGAAACAAGAGAATGGTGGAGTAATGAACGAACTGATGAAGCGGAAGATAAACAAATATATAAAAATAAGCCATATAAAGATAACCTCTTTTATATTTATTATATGCCAGAAGGTTGGACAGATGTAACATTTGCCACATATAAAGATACTTATTGGAAGTGGCCTAAAACTTGTTACAATTATTGGGGAGCTTATGATTGCTCTGATCCGCACACGGTAATGGGGTCTTACATAATTAATTATCCTGGTGCGCCTAATTCCTATAATCAAAAAGATTATCCAGCGGAATATGCTTTTAGTGATTCTTGGGATGGATATACTTCTTGTGACGGTGAACATTCTGTTTTGATTAATGGTAAATGTTATCGTTACCTTAATCATGATGGTTCAAACCCTACAGCGTCGCCATATTGTAAATTAGCTTCAGGAAAAAAATGGCGCCCTGAATGCGGTGTTCGCCCATGGTTCCAGGTGAAAGGTGAATTCCAATCAACATTCCCAGCTGAAAAGCCAGAAGATTTAGAATGTGCAGAATCTGTAAAAGAAGATTGTGATGCTATTTGGATAAAAGAACCAGGTTGTGATGGAGCAAAATATAAGGTAAAAGACCCACTTGTTACGGCTAAGGAAAAATTTGAACCATTTGCAAGTAAGGGTTGTGCTGCGAATATTACTAAATGGGATAAATCTCCAAACCTTGTTGATTTATTGAATGCTTGTTATGCAGAAAATATTGCTGATTCAGTTAAGAAAAACGAAAACTTGTATAATGGATTCTTAGTAGTTAATGTTTCTGGCGGTAGTGATGATTCTAAGTGTCCAACAGGAACTTTAGATGGAAAGTTTATCATTATTGCCGACGACCCTATACAATGTCAAAACACTTTACCAGGAACAACAGATGAAACATTTGTAATGCTTTATTTAGAAAAAGGCGCAAATAAATTAGGTGGAAGAGCAAAAAATTATTTTATTTACACAGAACAGGGGATTACTGATGGTTTGAATTTTCATTTAGATGGAACAATTTATATTCCTACAGATGCATGTAAAGGGTTAGGTTCTTTACAAAGTTCTTCAATTACTTATAATCCAACATTGGTAGAAAAACTCACAGACGCTGCGATTATTTGTAACAACGATGGTTCGCCTTGCGGTGGGCAAATTGCTACAGAAGAGTCTTTAGGTGGAGTAAATCTTGGTGATTTTGTTTTAGCAGGGAAAGATGTATTCTACATTGCAACGGCTCCGCAACTTGGTGTAACTCTTGAATCTCAATATGAAGCTAGAGAAAAAGAGCCTACTGTAGATCAAACAGAAGAAATCAATCCGTCAATTATCGTGCTTCCTCGTGTAGTTTATTTAACTACAGATGCCGTAGGAAAATTGCCTGACTATTATAATGTTTTGAATTTAAATGGAGCTGATGAAGTAAAAGATCCATCTAATGTAAGTTGCACTCCTTCTGGATTGAATACAACCGCTAAACTTTACGATGGCACAACTCCTATCGCTGAAGGCGTTTTCACTTGTGTATATAAGAGTTCAAAAAATTATGGAAGCGTTCCATTCTATGTTGTCGTTTCTGGAACTTCTGGTGATGCTCCATCTGTAGCGTTTGAAACAGATAATCAGGAATTGTTAAAAAGTTCGACTCGTGAAGTAAAATTAGTAGTTCCGCAATCTTCTCGTGCAATGCCAGTTTCTGTTGATATTATGGCTTCTGCTTTGCCAAATGGTTGGACTGTAACACCTCAAAGCGGAGTTTCTATTCGCGATAATTCGAATGGCTCGTCTGTCGTTTACACGGCAACCTTTACGCCTTCTTCAGCAGGGCCATTAAGTATTCCAGTATTCTCTGTAGATGCAGGCTCTGATGCAGAAAATAATAGCATGTTGTTCCAGTTAATGCAGCCTTGTGATGGTTGTGTAATTGGTATGCCATTTACGCACACTATATTCTTAAGCGGTTCAGCGAATATTAAGCGTGAAGGAATCACCGAATATTGTAACGCCTATCCCGATGCTTGCTCCAACAATGATTTTTCCGAAGCAGCAAAGAGACCAGATTGCGATATTTCTTCCGGAGAATGGGTGCGTGCAAGCGGTATGAACTGCCGAGTCGAAGAAGAAAACAATCGTTGGACTTGTGGCACAAACCAAGCGATTTCTTTGCAGAGTATAACGACTCCTAATTACTGTGATTTGTTCTTGCCAAGTGATAATAATTCTGTGACAACACCAGAAGATATGGGGGAATACACACTCTACGCTTCTTTGAAAAAGAAACCATATACTTTGACGGTGAAAATCGATGGGGCTAATGAATCTGCTACTTCTGTGACTATTTCAACAGATTCAAAAACTGAAACTTGTTTGAAAACAGACGATGCTTGCGACTTTACGGTTTATGCAGGCGAAAACGTATCGATTTCTTATTCAGCTGAAACAGATAAATTCTCTTATTGGAAATGTTCCGGCGATAATTGCCCGGTTGAATTAACTACAAGTTCTCCGTTTACTCTTCAGCCAATTTCTGGAAATAATACAGTGACTGCAAAATTTAATGATACTGATAAGCACTGTTTCTATGAAGATTTCTCTGAATTAACGGTTTCTTGTAACGATAGAGAAACGTGTATTCGTGATTGCGAAGAGGCTAGTGGTTGCGTGGTTTCTGGAAGTGCTACAGCTAATTGGCAATTTATGCAAAATGATGGCTTTAATAAGCCAGTTGTTTCTAGTGGTTATATTAACTTGCCAAGTAAAAATAAAGGCGTTCAAACCTTTATAATGAGCACAAAACAAGCCGGTGCAAATGGACAAATGACTAGCATGATGCAAGTTCCAATTGTTTCTGCTGCGAATAAAGAACTTGTGCAGAATACTGGTTTTGTTGTACGCTCAAACAATAACGCTTCTAGTTATTTGTTGCTTAGTGTGTATGGTGTTGGTGATGGTTCTTTTGGAACCTTAACAACGAGACTTTGTAAAGGTACCGGCTTAACGAGTGTTGACTCTTGCGCAGAAAAACAACTAAAAAATAATGGCTCAACTATTGATGTTTCACAAACGACAATGGTTAATATGTCTTTAACAGCAAATAAGGATTCTATACTTGTAGAAGCAAGAGTTGATGGAAATCTTTATAAGGAAGTGTATGATATTTCTGCATTTAATATGAGTTCGCTAACTTATCAATATGTGGGCTTTAAACTTTCTGATGAGGAGACAAAACTTTATGATATTGCCTGGAGAAGTTCTGATTATGCTGATGATTGTTGGAGCGTTCCTTCGGTAGATTGTTCTTTCAAAGCAAATTATTTAGGCGGTCTTGTTCCTAAGGATTCTAATGTAACGCCTTGGGTGGGCGCTTCCAGCTGGTTTACGGAACATAGTTGTGAATACAAATATTATTACAATGGAAACGATAACATAACAACAACCGTAGGAACTGTTGATGGGTTGGGGAGTGCTTTAGCTTCTAAAGATTATAATTTCAGTGAAGAAGGAACTCACGGTCCTGAAAATAAAGATGCTAAAGTGGCTGTAAAATGTCCTGATAATACCACTAGTTTGAATGGACAAAATACAAGTTGCGGTAATTTCTGGGTTGGTGAACAGAGT
Source organism: Fibrobacteraceae bacterium (assembly GCA_017625775.1). Taxonomy (GTDB): domain Bacteria; phylum Fibrobacterota; class Fibrobacteria; order Fibrobacterales; family Fibrobacteraceae; genus UBA1765. The sequence continues at coordinate 4,500 of JAGAKE010000021.1, read as the reverse complement.
TTGTGTTCGCAGAGCTATACTATTTTGAATGAAGTTATTCCTGTAACGAATGGGGTGGAAAGAGAATTTTCTGTAACAAATAGTGGCGCTAATTTACGTGAATCAGTATTGAATTTCAAAATTAGTGATTTGGCTGATGGTGGTGTAATTACTGTTTACTTGAAAGACGCTTCTGAAAATTTCAGTTTGCCTGGAACTATCAAAGCAAATGGAAATCAGACGCTGAATGTAAATCTTCTTTCTAACAAAGAAGGCTTTGACCCGCAAAAAGTAACAGCAATAGTTATGGAAGGAACTGCTGCATTTAATATTTCGTTTATTGCATCAGATTGCCCATACGCTTTTGGAATTTCAAATTGTTCTGCTACTTATGATGGCGCTTCCTGGCAAATTACTTCAACTATGAAAAATGTAGAAGGTGCTGCGGAAAATGGTTGTTCTGTAGTTCCTTCTGATGGTAGTATTGACGCGACTGCAGCTACAGGCGTTTCTTGCCCAACGAATGGAACGTTCGCCGTTTCTGACCCTGATCTTTATACAAGAGTGAATGAAGGTGTTTCAGAAGTTGATTATACATTTACCATTAAAGCACAAACTAAAGATGGTACAGAACTTTCTTGCGTGACAGATAAAGTGACCATTAAACCTGCTGAATTTACTTGTAGCGTAACGCCAGAACAAGTTGTTGAAGGGGCTGGTATGCCAACACTTTCTTTTGAAATTGCAAATTGCCCGCCATCTGGTTGCCAATACACAGTTACATTCGAAAGTGCGCGTGTTGGTGAAGGTAATTATACTAGTGGTTCATCAACCCATGATTATAGTGGCGCAAACACAGCTGACAGTAAATTAGTTGTGGGTACGCATCATTACAAAGTTTCTGCAATGGGTAAAGAAAAAGAATGTCCTTTTGAAGTTATAGAAGCTGTTGAAGCGGAAGCTTCTTGTAGCGTAAGCGGTAATACTTTGAGCGTTACCGTAAAAGGCGCTAATTATGGTGATGCTGTTCCTGTAACGGTTGGTATTTCTGACGTAATTGGAAATGTTCTTGGGTTTGAATCTATTTCTATGAATCAGAATACAACAAAAGAAATTGATTTGAGCGCTTATAACAGTCAATTGACTGCAGGAACTCTTTACCCAGTAACTTTGACGTTGAATGGAGTTGGGCAATCTTGTGGTGAATATACGCCACCATTACCAGGACTTATGCTAACATGTCCTGCCGATCTTTACAATAAAATTGCTTCAGAACCTGTAACTATTACTCCTACTGTGGAAGGATGTAATGTTGTTGGTGGTTGTGATTGGACAATTACCCCTGCAACAGATGAAAGTGGTTCAGGAACTGGTTATACTGGTGGTTCTATGAGCTTTACGAATACAGATGGCTCAGGAACTGTTCCTACAACAATAAACATTACACGACCAAAAGATGGTGCTACAGCAAGCTGTGGTTTTAACGTAGGGTTTAATGAAGGTTCCGGTAGTGTGAGTGCAACATGTGGAGTTTCTACATATAATCATGGTATTAGTGGAGAAAATGATTTCTATACATCAGCTGATTTGTATTTCGTATTCAAAAACAATGCAAGTAATGCAACCACTCCATCGGTAGAAATCTTTAAAGATGGAGCCTCTGTCGGAACAACGACATTACAATCTTGGTCTATTTGGAATAGTACATCAATAGGAAAATTGAGCGAGGGTTCTTATACATATAACCTCAAGCACAATGGTAAAGTTATTTGTACTCACTCAATAAATGTTAAATCTCCACTCTCATGTTCTGTTGATAAAACTACGATTGGCTTAGGAGAATCATTTAAATTTACCACGAATTATGCAGGAAGTGCATGGGGAGACAGTTTGTCTGGAAACGGAGCTCCTGCATCAACAGGCGGAAGTGCAATATATACAATTACTCCGACAGCAATTGGTACACATACATATACATTTAGTGTAACTAGTGGCGATAAAGGTTCTGCAGAATGTTCTTATTCAGTCATCGTTGAAGAAATTGCTCCAACAATTACATGCCCTGCAGATTTAACAGGAGTAGCTTTAAATTCCAATGTCTCTGTGACACCACAATCATTAACAGGTTGTACAAACGGCTGTAATTATACGATTGATGGAACAAGTGCTACTGGTTCTGGTTATACAGGTGGTGAAGTTTCATTTACAGGAGAAGGTGTCGCTGGTGAAAAAACATACACATGGAATGTTTCAAACTCTAAAGGTAGTGATGAATGTGAGTTTAAAGTTACTTATGAAGAAGGCGGAAGTGTTGTTAATCCGTGTGAATGTTCATCATATTGTAATGATTGTTCTGCAATAAAAACAAATAGTGGAACTTATAATTCTAGTGATTATAATTGTATATTCTTTACGAGTGCTTCAAAGCTAAATATCGGTGGGTCAGCAACAAAAATTAATGGGGTTGCGGTTACAAATACTAATTCTTGTTATGATGCTACTACATGCGAAAATAATTTAAATGCTTTAGGTATTACGAAGGTCAATGGTGGTTATTATATGAGTTTACCATCTTGGAATTACACGGATATTTCTATTTCTGGTTCTATTCCTACCGAATGTGCTGGTGGTGGCTCAGGTGGCGGTGGTAGTGGTACAGAACCAACATTTAGTTGTCCAGATAATTTGTCATTTGAAGTAAATTCAAGTGTTACTATTACTCCTACAGGAGTAGCGGGCTGTTCAAGTGGTTGTGACTATGAAATTTCAGGAACATCTGTTCAAGGAAATTCATATACAGGTGGTGCATTACCGTCCTTCACTGCACCAAGTACAGCAGGGACTTCTAACTACACTATAACTTTAACCAATAGCACAGGCTCAACTTCTCATAATTGCAGTGTTGAATTTACAGAAAGTGGCTCTGGTGGAGGTGAATTTGCATGTAATGAAAGCAATTCTACAAGTGTAGCTAAAGAGGCTGACTATAGTGCCTCGGCAAATGGTTGTATAAAATATGTGATGGATGCTGCTTCGAATATTCAAATAGGATGTTGGTGGGCTCCTTCAACTCCTGTTTCAGTCAAAGTGCAGGCATGTAATGGCTCAGTAACAACTATTTCACATTCTTGCGGTGGTTGGGTTGCTGTTCCTGTAGGAGGCCCATGCTCTATATTCTTAGAACCTCAAGGCCAAATGAATTTAAAGTTTAATAACTGGTAATTTGAGCATTTCCTCAAAAATCTCGTTAGTTAAAAGCTAACGAGATTTTTTTTTCATAAACAACTTAAATATTAATACCTAATTTTTTTGAATTGTTAATTTGAAAAAAAATAAAATCTTATTGTATTGTTTAGCATTCAAACTCCAAACTTCTAGAACATTTAATTTTTTTCCAGTATATGGAAAAGAAAAATAGGAAAGAAAACCAAAATTAACAGAATATTTTTCAAATCGAGAGAATATTGATACTCGCTAGGAGTAGAAACAATCTGTTTGCAAATTGCTCTTGTTTTTTCTAAAAAGAGATTGTATATTTGTAATAGTAACAGGGTGGTAGGTCGCCACCTGAGAAAAAAAGAAAGGCTAAATAGAAGAAACAGGGTGGTAGGTCGCTACCTGAGAAAAAAAAGAAAGACTAAATTTCGCTGTTTTTTATATGAAGGTATAAAAAACAGCATTTTTTTTGGAGGTATTTTGCGCAATTATTCAATTGTTTGCTTAAAACAAAATTATTTTGATAAGCATAAAACTCATTTTGAAATCCTAGGAAAGCCTCAACGGCCTCATTTTGTGTTGCTGCTATCCATTTGCCATTTAACCTTCGCTATTCCATTTAGAACTAATGCTCATAAACCTAAAAATAACGGAATTTCACATTGTTACTTTTTTAAGACCTCCTCTCGTAAAGAAAAAAGTGCAAAAGGCAGAATTCCTGCCTTGGATTTTTCAAAATCCTTAGTGATTGAAGATGAAGACATAGGCAGTCCAACAAAAATTGATAACAACTAGTTTAAAGAATTACAAGATAATAGGCAACTCATTGAGAAATATCTTCATTATTTTATTACAAGCATTCAAACAAAACAAAATCTTGAACGTCCTATAATAAAATTTTCGACTCTCCATTATTTTACAGCAGAACTCAGTAGAATTAAGTTATAAAAATAACATCGCTAGTAACTTGCTTGCGGTTCTTGTTGCCAGCAATCTCCTTCGCAATTCCTGCCGCATTTCTGTAAAATATCTTTTTCAAAAATTTTTGTTCGAATTTCCTTTCTCAAGCGTTTTATAGAAGTAGAGGCATTGCTCGGTTTAAGCAAAGCTTTAATTCGTTTTATATAAACATTAACAGGAAATAAAAAAACGCTCATGACAAGTTCACAAAAAAGAAACCACGATAACTTCTTTCGCACGATTTTTGCGGACCCGAAAAACACTGCCAACCTTATCTCGCTGGCCGCGAAAAACAATCCAAATTTGAAAGAACTCCTCAGCTTAATTAACCTTGAAACACTTCAG
>JAGAKE010000020.1 GCA_017625775.1 Fibrobacteraceae bacterium | reverse complement strand
TATGAGCTGTTGATTTATTTCTATCATTCATTTTAAATCCTTTGTGATTATTGTTACGCAGTTAGCAGACTGTATTTCAATAATAGTCAAAGGATTTTTTTCATCACCGCCAGAAGGCTTTTACGGAACTACCGGCGTAGCTGGTAGTTTTCTGTATACAAAAAAGGCCTCCTAAACTAGGAGACCTTTACGGAAGAAGAGGGACTCGAACCCCCAAGCCTTACGGCGGCGGTTTTCAAGACCGCTGACTTACCAATTAGCCTATTCTTCCAAGCGCATATAAGATAACAATCTATTTCAAATCTGTCAAACAAAAAAACTCCTAGAAATTCTAGGAGTTTTTTGAAAGTGGCTCCGACAGGAATTGAACCAGTGACACGCGGATTTTCAGTCCGCTGCTCTACCAACTGAGCTACAGAGCCAAATGTTGAAGCAAAATTACTTTATCTTTGTAAACTTGTCAAGGGATAATGAGTAAAAATATTTATGCTGATGGCAAGAAAATTAGTCCCAAAATTCCTATAGCCCATACATACCAAGAGAAATAATGCAATTTTCCTCTTTGAACAAAGGACATTAACCATTTTAATGCAAAAATCCCAGCAACGAAAGCAACAATCATTCCAACAATTAATGCCAAGTCTAAAGTCCCTGCACTAGCACACGCTTCACTTAACTTTTCTGGACCTTGACACTTTAACCAATCAAAAAAATCTAAAAGAGCAGCTCCACCAACGGCAGGAATACTCATTAAAAAAGTAAATTCACCTGCATATTTTCTTGAAATACCCATATAAAGCATAGCACTTGTAGTAGAACCACTACGACTAATACCTGGCATACAAGCTATACCCTGCACGGTTCCTGCGATAATCGCTCGCCACCAATTCATAGGTTTTGCTACAGCGTCTGGATATTTTGGCCCGGTAGGTGCAAATTTCGTACAAAAAAGCAAAACGCCTGTAATCAAAAGAGCAACACAAACCGCTCGTGGATTTTGAAAAAGCGATTCTAATTGATCTTTTAAACCAATGCCAACAACCGCTGTAGGAATAGAAGCTAAAATAATAAATAACGCATAATTTAATTGTTCTTTTTCCCGACGGAAAACACCCAAAATCATATCAATGATTTTTTTTCGAAAAATGACAAAAATGGAAAGCAATGTGCCAGCATGAAGCATAATATCAAAAAACATACCTGCTTCCTGCATACCCAAAATAGTTTTACCCAAAACCAAGTGCCCTGAACTAGACACTGGAAGAAATTCAGCAAGCCCCTGCAAAAGGCCTAAAAGGATTGATTCTAACATGAAACAAAATATAGAATAATCATAAAAAACTATCTTGAGGGTATGGCGAATTCTAAAGGGAAATTTTTACTTTGCTACCACGATTTTAGCATTGATTCTGCTCAAATCGTTTTTTCGAATATTCAAAAAATAAAGAGTTTTACTGGAAAAAGTTTTCCTGTACTTGTTGTTCCTAATACTTCAAATGCTAGTTCTTTGAAAATATCTGAATTTTCTTCAATGCTAAAAGAACTAGAAAACGATAATTTTGAACTTTTGCTTCATGGTTGCACTCACCATGCCAATCTAACACAAAAAAGAACTTTATATGGGCGTTTCGCTCTTTCCTTAACACAAAATGAAGCTGAATTCGCTGGGCTTTCTGAAAAAGATTCTCTAGAAAGTTTAAATCAAGCATATCAATACTGGCAAAATTTAGACCTCAAGCCACCTGTAGGTTTTGTCGCGCCCACCTGGCATGCCAATCCATTTTTAAAAAAACAGGTTCTAAAGAAAAATATCATTTTTGAAGAAAGATTGAAAATAATCTCTCCTACCGGGAAAAGTATTTATTCTCCAGTTGTAAGTTTCGCAGGAATTCCTTCACTCACTCTCCCCTTGGCATTCGCTTATGGAAATTTAATAATGGGCTCTAAAATAGGTGTTCCTCGTTTAGCCCTACACCCTGTAGATTTTCCGAAATTAGAATCAAAAATTTTTGCCTTGATTGAAAAAACAATTAAACTTAAAAAAACTGTTTTCTATCGAGATCTTTTTTAAGCATTTACAATAACGGAATTTCTACTCGGTAAGTTGCTTGATTGCCGATTTCATCTTCAATAGTCACCCAAAAAGATTTTAAATCTTTAGGCAAATTTCTTTTTTCAAGAACAAGTTCATTTGGCTCAGAATCGAATTCAACCGGAATCCATTGTTCCCTATTTTCTGTAAATACATTTATTGCATTTCCATTTTTCAATCCCGAACCCGTTTCTATTACAGGAATCCTAATGACTGTATCTTTTTTTCCAGCCACTATAGCAAAAGCAAAATAAGGATTTCCTAATGTTGGAGGCAATGTATCGGCAATAGATGCAATGTCTCTAACTTCATTGATAGTTACACAACGTTCTCTTTTTTTTGATTTTTGAGAACTAAAATAAAACCATTTACGTGTAGTTTCTCCTAAATAAAATAATGGGGATTTCCACGAATTTCCTTCTACGCATAATTTTAATTTGCTAGAAAAATGAAGACCTTTCGGGTGAAATTCTAAATAAGAAAGAGAATCTGTTTGGCGTTTGCGAAAAGCTATTTCTAAAGGCCAACTTCTTGGTTCTAGTAGAGGAAGCTGAAGTGTTATTTTTTCTTTTGGAGTTTGAAATGTAAACGTTTGCTTTTTTGTTCCTTTTAAATCACTAATAAAAACAGTATCCTTTGTAAAAGCAATCTTTTTTGCATTCGGATATTTTTGAGTTAAAACAGAAACGGCAATGTCTTGCCCTGAATAAATTTTACATAAATCCTGTTCTATAACTTTCCCTTGAGAAGTTAATAAAGGAACTGCAGACAAACAATTTTTAAATGAAACAAAAGTTCTAGACAAAAAAGTGTACAACAAAGAATCTTGATGCAACAATCTGTTCAATGAAACATTACCCACACAAGAATTTTGCAAAGCCATTTTCATCGTTCGTTTATTAGAATTAAAATCTTCTACTTCAAGCAAAAGAGTATCTACACTTGAAGGAATTGCCGACTTTATAAAGTGCCAATCTCCTGCGGTATCTGCTTCTTCTGCAAATAACAGTTCTGTTCTTATTTTTAGCATATCTTTAAAAGAAAGCGTATCTTGAATTTTTTCGTAAAGAACATCTGTTGAAGAAGAAATTTTCAACCGCCGAATTGACATAGGATTTTCAAGCGGAGTTTTAGAATAATCAGCTATTTTAAAGGCAACGAAAAAAGAATCCCCTGATATAGGTTTTTCTAAACAAAAATTATTTTCAGATTGAAATAAACTCGTTTTTACTTCATGATTATTCCAAGTTGCTCCGGCAAAAACGAATGGAGCTATAGAATCGGCGCAAGCCACATTATTTTGACAAGGAGAATGCAACTTATACATACCCTCTCGCATTTCTAAATGCAAATGCGGATTTCCTATTCCGGAACTTCCAGAAAATGCTAGGGTATCACCTTTTTGAAATTGAAGTTTAGGAGTAATTTTTACATCATTTTTTTTCGTTTGATATTGAGTTTGCAATACAAGAGAATCTAAAGTTTTTGAAAAACCACTCAAATGAGCAAACACCCAAGTACGACCACTTTCGCCCTTGAAATAAATAACTTTGCCATAAGAATAAGGCGAAATTCTAAGTTCTTCGACAAAACCATTTTCTGGAGCAAAAACTACCCAACCTTCTTCCATATTTGTAGAATAATCAACGCCCGCATGGTAACGAGTGCCGCGATTCTCTCCAAACGAAGAAGTTAAAAAGGCTTCTTTCTGAAATGGGAAATAAAGACTTTCTGCATTTAGACAAACAGTAAAAAAGAAAAGCAACAGCAAAAGCCGCATAAAAATCATCCGGAAAAACGAGCTAAAAAGGCTTGCAAACGTTCATTTTTAGATTCCCCAAAAACAAAAGATGGAGTGCCTTGTTCAACAACAACCCCTTGATCCATAAACAAAACCTTATCCGCGACATCTCGGGCAAACGCCATTTCGTGAGTTACAATCACCATAGTCATTTTCTTTTCTGCCAGTTTTTTTATGACTTTCAAAATTTCTCCAGTTAATTCTGGGTCAAGCGCACTAGTGGGTTCATCAAAAAAGAGAATCTTTGGATTTAATGCAAGCGCTCTAGCAATACTAACTCGTTGTTGTTGACCTCCAGACAATTCACAAGGATAGGCCTTCGCTTTATCTTCTAAGCCCATTTGAGAAAGAAGTTCTAATCCAAGATTTCGAGCAACAGTTCTTTCCATATTAAGAACTCGAACTGGCGCTAATGTGATATTTTGCAAAACAGTCAGATGCGGGAACAAATTGAAATTTTGGAATACTAACCCAGTAGAAAGTCTAATTTCACGAAGCACTGAAGATGCCGCATATTTTGCTGAGTTTCCTGTATTTGAAAGAATCATTTCCTTGCCATCTACAGACACAAACCCCTGACCAATCGTTTCTAATTGAGTAATGCATCGCAAAAGAGTACTTTTACCAGAACCACTTGGCCCGATAATAGAAAGGACTTCTCCTGCATTCAAGTCAAAAGAAATGTCTTTTAGCACTTGGGTAGAACCAAATGATTTTCGCAAATGACTTACTTTCAAAATTGGATTTGTAGAATTCATTGCATTACCTATAATAGTTCAGTTTCCGTTCTGCATACGCAAACAAAGTGGAAAGCAATAAATTCGCCACATAATAAAACAAACCAGCCACAAACAAAGGAAAAATACTTGCATAAGCAGCCTGTTGCTTTTTAGCAAGAGCAAAAAGTTCTGTAACAGCAATAACTTGAGCAAGAGAAGTGTCTTTCACAAGAGTAATTACCTCATTAGCACTTGCAGGCAAAACGCGCTTTACGACTTGCGGCAAAATGATTCTAAAAAATGTTTGTGATTTCGTTAAGCCAAGCATGTAGGCCGCTTCGTACTGACCTTTTGGAATAGATTGAATTCCGCCGCGAAAAATTTCTGCAAAATATGCAGCGTAATTTATAGAAAAAGCTGCAATAACCGCAGGAAAACGATCAAAAGAAATTGAAAAACCTGAATACTCTGACAAATAATAAGAACCGAAGTAAATCGCTACGATTTGCAAAAGAAGCGGAGTACCTCGCATTACAGAAATATAAAAGGTTACAGGATAACGAACCACTTTAAAACGGCTCATTTTCAAAATAGCAACAAGCAAACCTAGAGGTATTGAAAAAAGAAGCGTCAAACCAAAAATGGCAAGAGTTGTTCTAAAACCTTCAAATAAAATTGGCAAAAGGGAACTTAATTCTGACATAACTTCAAGAAAGATAGTAAATAGAAAAAAAATTTTTCTTGAAAACAAAAACGTTCTAGAATGAACTACCTTAATTTTTCAATTCGAACATAAAAACGACTATATCCTAATTGATTATTGGGTAATGGAAGTTCATGCGAACCTACTTTCAAAGAATGCCGCTTATAATAAGTACGAGCGCCTGTCGGAGAGTATATACTTAATCCATATTCTCCAGCAGAATAAACCCGATATTGTATTTTCCAAGCGTTTCCATCAAATAAAATTCTCAGTCCGTTTTTCGTCCATTGAGTTTGATTATTTATTGGATTTGGTTTTGAGCCTTCTTTTGCCCAAGCTGAATCAATCGCAAAGTAGCTGCGAAGAGTATCTTTTGCTGGAATTTCATACATAATTATTGTATCTAATTCAGGAATAATTGTTGTGCGACCACCTGTAGATTTTAGAGTGAATGGTTTAGAGAAAGTTTCATTTCCCCAAACATCTTGTACAACAAATCTATAATCGGCTTCGCCTTTGTAGCGCGGGTTATAACAATCCTCCTCTTCTGGATACTGCAAACCAATGCATTCTCTACCCGTGCTATGAGCAAAATACATAGAATCTGGTTCATGAGCAACTTTCCCTGAAGTGGTGCTTACACTTACAGAATAAGCAAATGTGGAATCTTGAAGTGTTCCATTTACTTCCACCATTCTATTTAATTTCACCCGATGAATTCCGTGATCGTCTTTAGCACCTACCCAATAAAATTTAAAGACAGAATCAATCACATCATAACCCAATTCATTTGAAAGAGCAATATTTTTAGCCACCGTATCAATAATGATAATGCTATCTGGAAGTGTTGGCGAAACTTCATCTCCTTTTTGTGTTTGCAAATAATTCAACAAAACTTCATAATAACCACGAATGCTATTTACCGGAGAATGAAAATGAGAAAAAGCAAAATTAAAAATTCCTTTTGTATGGCGTTGAGCTACAGCAATCTGACGAGCGAACCGACCGACAGGCGCAGGACTATTATAGTTTCTACCATAAAGTGGCGTGCGTTTGGTGTCATATAAAAAATGATATGGTGGCTGTTGAAAACTTTCAATATTTGCATAATAATCAATTTTACTTCCACTATTTTTAATAGCATCACCATAAGCTTTAGTCCAAGGTTCCACAGAATCAATCAATTGCCCTCCGCCGCCAACAGCATCCATCGGAAGATTCTTGTCTTGATCTCGGAATTGAGCGACTTCATAAAACCGCGTCCAAAATTTTTCGTTATTTTCTAAAGTTCCAAACCCGTAAGGCCCACCATCGCTTATATCTGTTGCATACGGATCATCTGTAGCGAATTGACTAAATAAAAGAGGCTTAGTTGGGTCAATTTTATTTAAAGAATCTATAACAATATTAAACCCCTCGGCAAGGCGTTCTGCATAAAGATTCCGAATACTATCACCATAATTTTGTTTGTTATGATTCCAAACTTCGTAAACACTATAAAAGCCACCAAAATTTTCTGGATACCGAGTATTGTATATATCATAAAGTTCATGAGCAAAAGCGCCAGCTTTCATCATAGCGGCTTTAAATTTTTCATAATGCTCATCATTTGTTAAATCCCAATTCCACCAATCATTATCAACCCCCATGCCAATATAAACTTTCCAACCATACTTATGTGCTTTTTCAAAAATAATGTCTTTATCACGACACTCCACCACCACACTATCTAACTTACTTTCATAACAAGCTCGCCAATTTGATTCACCAGGATTTTTGTATGCGATATCTCCATCAATAACTTGATTAATTCCAATACTTTTCCAATAAGAAGCCTCCTGATCCCACGCATCTTTTGGACCAATATAATCAGGTTCGTCCCAGCGAGCATACATCCAAGCTTGAATAAAAGTTCCTTCAATGGGAATAAACCCCGCCAACGCCTGCGTAGCAGCCAAAGCGATAATTAACTTATTTAGAAGTTTCATACACTTGAATATATATACTCAAATTATTTTATGCAAAAAAAACAATTATTTATTTCCCTTTTTCTGAATTTATTCATTCAATAAAAAAGAAAACAAAAAAAACAGACATAACCCCTCCCAAAATAATCTGTATAAAAAAAAGGTCACTTAGGCTATATTTTTTCAACAAGTATCTTCAGCTAAAATTCTAGCGTTTGACTATGGCAGATTAAAAACAAGTTTGAATCTGCCATAGTTCTCACTTAAACGCCTTACAGCAATTCTTTGCGAAGAACTTCTCCGCTTTTTTGAGAAAGATACGCTGGCGGAACATCTAAAACCGTTTTACAACCAACAGTTCCTTCTTCAGCAAAGCGCATTGCTGCACGAGCATAAGCTACAAGAACGCTCGCCGTAAATTCCGGGTTAGAATCTAACTTAATGCTATACTCAACCACATGAGTATTTTTTCCATTTTCGCCCGTTTTACCAGCACGAATCACTTTACCACCATGAGCCATTCCACTATGATTCTTGGCGAATTCTGCTTCATCAATAAAATGAACGGTAGTGTCGTAATCAGCAAAATAATTCGGCATTGTCACAATAGCTTTTTCCACAGCTGCCGCATCGGCCCCAGATTCAAGAACTACAAAACATTCACGACGATGTTTTTCTCTTGTAGAAAGTTCCGGATTTGAACCAGAACGAACTTTTTCCAAAGCTTCTTCTACAGGAATTGTATATTGTTTTGCATTTTTCACCCCAGGAATTCGGCGAACTGCATCGGAATGTCCTTGGCTTACGCCCTTACCCCAAAAAGTATAATCTTTACCTTCGGGCAAAATAGCGCTTGCATACAAACGATTCAACGAGAAAAGACCTGGATCCCACCCCACAGAAATCATAGCCACCTTTGACGATGCTTTCGCCGCTGCATCAACCGCAGCAAAATGCTCAGGAATTTTTGCATGAGTATCAAAAGAGTCTATCACATGGAAAAGTTTTGCCATTTCAGGAGTTTGAATAGGCAAATCCGTAGCGCTTCCTCCACAAAGAATCATAACATCGATTTTATCTTTCCACGAAGCGATTTCATTTACAGAAACCACTGGGACACCAGACGTTACAATCTGAAGAGATTCTGGAGCTCTACGCGTAAAAACCGCAACAAGTTCCATGTCTGAGGCTTGGTTTACAGCGTATTCAACGCCACGACCTAAATTACCATAACCTAAAATTCCAATACGAATCATATTTTTTCCTTTATGGGCGAAGAAAATTCTTTTATTCAAAGCCCATTTGCTGAAAAAAAATAAAAAAATGATTAAGCACTGTGTAGAGAAATTTCAGAAAAAATTTGAGGTTTATGGGGGGGAAGTCTCCCCCTCGCTGCAACTTGCGTTCCCGCAATTTTCCGCTACCCCCTCTAAAAATCACCCTAAAAATTTTATTCAAAAAATCTAAAATGTTCCAGTACTTCCAAATCCGCCACGATTTTTATTTTCTAATACAGTTTCTTCAAATTGAATTTTAGGCTGGTTTTCCATAATCCGGAATTGAGCAATACGGCTCCCTTTTTCAATAGTCACATCACGAGTCGCATAAACTGGCATTTTCCACCAGTCTTCTGCACCGCAATAACTAGAATCCACCACACCGACAGAATTAGTTTGTAAAATTCCAAAATTCTTGAAAGTCGAACTGCGGGGCGCAAGGTGCGCTTCAAAACCTTCCGGAAGTTTCATCGCCACTCCCAAATGAATCAAACGAAACTCCCCTGCTTTCAAAACAACTGTTTCCGCTGCCGCAAGGTCAATCCAATCCGATTTGCCTTCTACATAACAAAGCTTTGGAATAGAATCATCAAGATACTGAATTTTTATTGTCTGTGAACTCATAGCGGTAAATATAAAATAGTTGAAGAATTAGGGAAACTTCTCGACACTCTAGAAAGAACAATGTGAGTGATAAAGTCTATAAAAACACGTGCGGAGGAAATGATTTTTTTCACAAGCGCATAAAAGACTTCCGACGCGAACGCCATAGCACCAACGGCATTTGTCAAAGAATCCATTACGTTCTCCTTTTATACAACCACAGGATACAAACCCTTATACCCTTAAATTCTAAGTTTCACATCTCAATTTGCCCAGTCATGAAAAGCGGGAAGGGTGTTGCGTTGGGTGGTCTTGGCGGTTTGTTCCAGCACGCGATTCTGGGCACGGAGATTTTCAATGCGTTTGTCAAAATCAGAAAGAGTTGAAGCTATCTTTTTTTGAACTTGTAGATTTTCAGGAACAAGTATTTCCAAATTCATTATATGATTTTTATCACCACGAGGCATCTTACTGCCCTTACCCCCCTTTGAGACATAATCAAAAAAAGAATCTTGAAAAAGCATATAATATATATACAACTTTTCAAAATTTTCTTTTGCTCGTATTGTCAAAACATCCGCAGAATTTCCACCTTCACTATTTGCATACCATATTTTTTTTAGATAAGGTCGAATATTTGAGATTAAAATATCACCAGGCTTATACGCCGTGACTTTCGCACTTTTAGGAGGAAGATTTTCTGCACATTCACGACCACATTTATTTTGCAGCAAACAATCCGTAGTTACATAATCTTGCAAAAACAACTGAGATGTAGACACCTTAGATGTCACATAATCAGAAACCTCATAAAGCTTATATTTCTTCATTTCGACCATCAACCACCCCTTATCTTACGACGCTCTGGATGACATGGTAGGAGAATGACAACGCGACGAATGCTCTTCTATAATGCGACGGTTTCTTGTCTAATTTCACATTTTTCATTCGTTCACCTCCCAATGGCCACTGTAGCCGCTTCCCTTATATTTTATATGACTCAGCTTTGCGATATGGCGTTTAATCGTAATGACACTTTTCCCACTCTTTTTAGCTAGTTCTTCTGTTGTAATTTTAGGATTTTTCTTTATCTGTTCTTCAATCCAATCATCAAAAGCTTTTTCTTGAGTATCAGCTTGGGTATCATCTTGAGTATCATTTGAATTCCCATCTTGAGATTAATAAATGCGTTAGTCTTGCTAAAAAGCCTTTTAATAGGAAATGGCTCTAAAAAAGACCATTCATCTGAACGGTCTTTTTGAAAATTTGTTTGATTTATTACCCCACAAAAATACGACCATTGCGGAATAGTTGCATCCATGGGCCAAATTCGTTTATCCATTCCGCCGGGTGCCAAGAATATTGGCAAGTGCGGAACACACGTTCTGGGTGCGGCATCATAATCATTGCGCGGCCATCTTCTGAACAAAGACCAGTCATGCCATAAACAGAGCCGTTTGGGTTCAGCGGATAACGTTCGGTATAGTTGTGATTTCCATCTACATAGCGTAAAGAAACCAAACCAGATTCTAAACATTTTTTTGCCATATCTGCATTTGCAAATTCTACACGGCCTTCACCATGAGCAACTGCTATTGGCAATACAGAACCAGCCATTCCCTTTAAGAGAACTGCCGGAGTATCTTCTACCTTCAAGCTGCAGAAACGAGCTTCAAAACGTTCTGAAAGGTTCTGCACAAAACGTGGCCAATGAGAAGCGCCTGGAATGAGTTCTTTTAAATTAGAAACCATTTGGCAACCATTACAAACGCCTAACGTGAATGTGTCTTTACGGTGGAAGAAGTTTTCAAATTCGGTTCTTGCGGAAGCATTAAAGAGAATGCTCTTTGCCCAACCTTCACCAGCACCTAAAACGTCACCATAGCTAAAGCCACCGCAAGCCACAAGGCCTTGGAAATCTTTTAAAGAAACCCTACCCGACAAAATATCTGTCATGTGAACGTCAATGGATTCAAAACCGGCTTTATTGAAAGCGGCTGCCATTTCTACTTCACCATTTACACCTTGTTCACGAAGAATTGCCATTTTTGGACGGCTTTCATAATCGTGCGTTACAGAAATATCGAAAGTTACTTTTGGAGTGATTCCTGGGTCTGCTTCTTCAAGCTTTAATTTGTATTCACTTTCGGCACATTCTGGATTATCGCGAAGGGCTGAAATGCGGCGTGTAGTATCGCTCCAAATGGCACGCAAATCAGAAATATTTTCTACGTAATTTCCAATGCGGTATTCGTAAGAATCGTTAAGAGTTCCGATATCAGAAACACATTCTTTTAAGCCGGCATTTTCAAATGCAGAAAGAACAGCGTTTACATTTTCTTTTGCTACTTGTAAAACTGCGCCAAGTTCTTCGTTAAAGAGAATTTCTAATTCAGAACCAGCGAGTTTTGAAATATCAAGAGTCACGCCAACATGACCTGCAAAAGCCATTTCTAAGGCTGTAGTATAAAGACCGCCATCAGATTTGTCGTGGTATGCAAGAATTTTTCCTTCTGCATTTAATTTCTGAATGGTTTCAAAGAAAGAACGCAATTCTTTGGCGCTTTCTACATCTGGAGCTTCAGCTCCCATTTTGCAGAATACTTGCGCGGCAATAGAAGCACCAAGACGATTTTTTCCATGTCCTAAATCAACAAGCAACAAACGAGAATCTTTCTTTTGTAATTGCGGAGTCAAAGTTTTCCGAACATCTGCGCAAGGAGCAAATGCACTAATTACAAGAGAAATCGGAGCGGTTACACGGTGTTCGCCTGATTCATCGTTCCAGACTGTGCTCATACTCATAGAATCTTTACCAACAGGAATCGTAATTCCAAGTTCTGGGCAAAGTTCCATACCAATTGCTTGAACGGCTTTGTATAAATCAACGCCGTCGCCTTCGTAATTTGGTGTTGCCATCCAGTTTGCAGAAAGATTCACGCGACCCATTTCTGGAACATAAGCAGCTGCCAAGTTCGTTAAAGATTCGGCTACAGCCATTCTTGCACTTGCTGCCGGCGAAAGAACGGCTATCGGAGCGCGTTCACCCATACTCATAGCTTCGCCTTCAAAAGTGTCAAGCGTTGCAGAAGTTACAGCGCAATCAGCTACAGGAACTTGCCATGGGCCAACCATCTGATCTCTACAAATCATACCTGTAACAGAACGGTCACCAATGGAAATCAAGAATGTTTTATCGGCAACAGATGGGTTTGCTAGAACTCGTTTGGCTACCGCTGAAATATCTGTTCCTTCTGGGAAAATTTCATTTTCAACTGGGCGAGTACGGCTAACTTCGTTACGAATCATGCGAGGAGGTTTTCCAAGCAAGACATCTAAAGGCATATCAATAGGCTTGTTTCCAAAATGAGAATCGGTAAGCGTTAAATGCTTTTCTGGAACAGCTTCACCAACAACTGCATAAGGGCAACGTTCGCGTTTACAAAGAGCATCAAAAACATCGAGTTTGTCTTTAGCTACAGCAATCACATAACGTTCCTGAGATTCGTTACTCCAAATTTCAAGAGGGCTCATTCCAGGTTCATCGCATGGGACTTTACGAAGTTCAAAATTACCGCCAAGACCACCATCGTGAACAAGTTCTGGTAATGCGTTTGAAAGTCCACCCGCCCCAACATCGTGAATAAATGAAATCGGGTTTTCGTCATCCATAGCCCAGCAGCGGTCAATCACTTCTTGGCAACGGCGTTCCATTTCTGGGTTATCACGCTGAACACTTGCAAAATCAAGGTCTTCGTTACCAGAGCCACTAGCTACAGAACTAGCGGCCCCACCACCAAGACCAATAAGCATTGCTGGGCCACCAAGCACAACTAAATGATCGCCTGGTTCGATATGACCTTTTGCAATATGGTCTTCTTTAATGTTTCCAAGGCCACCAGCAAGCATAATCGGTTTATGATAACCGCGAATTTCTTTGCCGCCATCTTTAGCGACTTCCATTTCAAATGTGCGGAAATACCCTAAAATATTTGGGCGTCCAAATTCGTTATTGAAAGCAGCACCACCAAGCGGACCTTCGATCATAATATCTAGAGGACTAGCAATTCGAGATGGTTTTCCAAAATCTTTTTCCCAAGGTTGAACGGCTCCCGGCAATTTTAAATTCGAAACACTAAAGCCAGTTAAGCCAGCCTTTGGTTTAGAACCACGACCAGTAGCACCTTCATCGCGGATTTCACCACCTGAACCAGTTGCAGCACCTGGGAATGGAGAAATGGCTGTCGGGTGGTTATGAGTTTCCACTTTCATTAAAATGTGAACAGGTTCTTCATGGAAATCATAAGTATTGGTGCGAGGGTCAGCGTAAAAACGTTTAGCATTTGCCCCACGCATTACCGCAGCGTTATCTTTATAAGCAGAGAAAATATCTGTAGAATGCATTTCGTATGTATTCTTAATCATCTGGAATAAAGATTTATCCATTTTCTTGCCATCAATGGTCCATTCAGCACCA
The DNA here is from genome assembly GCA_017625775.1 of Fibrobacteraceae bacterium. Classification (GTDB taxonomy): domain Bacteria; phylum Fibrobacterota; class Fibrobacteria; order Fibrobacterales; family Fibrobacteraceae; genus UBA1765. The sequence continues at coordinate 10,771 of JAGAKE010000020.1, read as the reverse complement.
AACACTTTATGGCGGCAATGCTCTGAATTGGCTTGAGCAAACATGTAAAGTTCTACATCGCTTGGGTTACGATTCAAAGCAGTAAAACTTTTGACTAAATAATCTATTTCATCTGGAGCAAGAGCAAGCCCTAGTTCTTTATCTGCTTTTACAAGTGCTTCACGGCCTTCTGTTAAAACAGGAATTTCATTTAATTGACGCGGTTCTTCTTTATGGAAAAGCACTTCTAATTCTTCTTCAGAACGAAATACTTTTTGAGTCATTCTGTCGTGTATTTTTGAACAAACAAAGTTTTCAAATTCAGGCGTTACAGCAGAATCAAAATGCACATGATAAGCAATAGCGCGTTCAATTCGACGAATTTTAGAAAGTCCACAAATATGAGCGATATCTGTTGCTTTTGAACTCCATGGGCTAATAGTGCCTGGACGAGGCGAAACCACGAACATAGCGCCAGATACTTCTCGGCTTTCTCGTTTAGGACCATATTCCAACAATTTGGATAAAACTTCTTGTTCTTTTTCAGCCAAACATTCGCTTTCATCCACTACATGAATAAAATCAGCAGAAACCTGAGTTACAGGAAGATTCTGTGCTTGAAAATCGGCAAGAAGCTTTTGCAAACGAGAATCAGAAAGAGCGGGCGAACCACGAAGAATAATCATAAAGCTAAACCTATCTAAAAAATGAAATTTCAAGCGAAAATTTAGAAAAAACCGCTAACAAAACAATTCTTACCATCTTGAAAACAATGAAATACTACACACAAATTCCAAAAGAGAATTTTCAAATAAACCGAATACTGAAGTTGAAGTTAATTCTGATTAAAAAGAAAAAGCTCCGTTTAAACGAAGCTTAAAAGGAGAGAGAGGGATTCGAACCCTCGGACCCCTTGCGGAGTCTACGGATTTCGAGTCCGTCCCAATCGACCAACTCTGGCATCTCTCCAATGGCGAGCAATGTAGTAAATGTTTTTTTTATTGACAAGTGATTCTAAAAGAAGTTTCTATATTGCGCAACTCACGGATTAGAATTGGCGACTCCTAGGGATTTAAAGGTGCTAGTCGCCAAACTGTAGGAGTTTTTATGTCCGATATTTCATTTGCTGACCTTGGCTTAGCCAAAGAAGTTTTAGAAGCTGTACAAAAAGCAGGTTATGAAGTTCCTTCGCCCATTCAACAACAAGCAATTCCTGCTCTGTTAAAAGGAAAGAATCTATTGGGAACGGCTCAAACAGGCACTGGAAAAACAGCGGCGTTCTCTTTACCACTACTTTCGACTTTGAATTTTTCTCATTCAACGCCAGCTATGCTTGTGCTTACTCCAACAAGAGAACTTTCAATTCAAGTGGCAGAAGCTATCCAATCTTTTGCGATTGCTATGCCAAAAATTAGAGCTCTTGCAATTTATGGTGGACAAGATATCAACGTTCAACTAAAAGCACTCAAACGTAACATTTCCATTGTTGTCGCTACTCCAGGGCGTTTATTAGACCACATTAGAAGAGGCTCTATTTCTCTAGCCAAAGTTCAAGCAATTGTTCTTGACGAAGCCGACGAAATGCTTGACATGGGCTTTATGGAAGATGTTGAAAGTATTCTCAAAGAAATTCCAAAGAACGCCCAACGAGCGCTTTTCAGCGCTACCATGCCAGAACAAGTTCGTCAAATTGTAGAGCGTTACCTCGGGGAATACGAAGAAGTTCGGATTGAAGGAAAAACAGCGACTGTTGAAAACATCAACCAACGCTATATTATGGTTCGCCCTCAACACAAGCTAGAAGCTTTGACTCGAGTGCTTGAAAGTGAAGACGCTGATGGGATTTTGATATTTGTTCGTACTAAACAGGAGACCGCTGAAGTCGCTGAAAAACTAGAAGCGCGCGGTTTTAATGCGGCTCCACTTTCCGGAGATTTAGCCCAAACCCTTCGCGAACGCACCATCAATCGCCTAAAAATTGGGAAACTCGATATCGTTGTCGCTACAGATGTTGCTGCTAGAGGAATTGATGTAGATAGAATTTCTTTAGTAGTAAATTACGATGTGCCTTATGACACTGAATCGTATGTTCATCGAATTGGAAGAACAGGAAGAGCAGGCAGAACAGGAAATGCCATTCTCTTTGTAACTCCAAGAGAACGCCGTTTACTAAAAACTATTGAAAAAGCAACAAGGCAACCTATCGCCCCAATGGATATGCCAACAGGCTCGCAAATTAGCGAAAAAAGAGTTATTGCATTTAGAAAGAAAATCCTTGAAAAAATTGAACAAGGCGACCTTGATATATTCCGAGATTTAATTCAAAACTTGGCTAGCGAAACCGGCACACCTCTTTTAGAGCTCGCCGCAGCACTTACCGCTCTAGCTCAAGAATCACAACCTCTTTTCCCAGAAATGCAAGAACTTCCACCGCCCGATGAACGCGGAAAAGGATTCAAGGCTGAAAATACATTTGGGTTAGGCGCTGAAGAAAATAAGCGACTTCGAAAAGAACGCAAAGAAGGCCTAGATGGTGTAGAAGAAGGATTTTTGCGTTATTATCTTGGAGTTGGCCGCAAAGACAGAGTTTCGCCTAAAGATATTGTCGGAGCTATCGCTGGAGAATCAGGCATTAGTTCTAGCGAAATAGGAAGAATAAAATTATTTGACAAATTCAGCACCGTAGAACTTCCCGAAGGAATTCCTGACCCATTATTACAGATTTTGGAAAATATGTACATTCGAGGGAATCCTTCAAAATTCAGACTAATGACCGAGGAACCACCAAAAGGCATTAAAGAATTTGTAGTTAGAAGGTCAACCTCCAGAGATTCTGTATTTTCTAGAAAAGGGAAATCAAATAGTGGTAGAATTGAAAAAACATCTTCTAGAAGAAGAGAACGCCCTTTTAAAGAGAGCCGAGGTGACACTCCTTTCCGCAAAACGAGAAGATTTGGAAGACACTAAATTTCACGAAACCGTCTTTTTTCACCAAAAAGGCAGTTTTTTGTAAAAAACTTAATTTTTCTATATCTTGGGGTTTGCAAGACCACAAAAACAATATATATTGTAGGTACAAACTTAAGGGAAGGTATTGTATGGAACAAAAAGATATGCTCGTTGGTGAAGGCGTTCGTTTTGAAAGAATTCGTCGCATTACTGGTTATTTAGTAGGCACTTTAGATCGTTTTAACGACGGAAAAAAGGCTGAAGTTCGTGATCGAGTAAAGCACAATCACACAGAATGTTGCAGCGCTTCATCAGAACAAGCTGCTTAATTTTTTCATTTTAAGAAAAAGAGAAACGCTCTTTGGCGTTTCTCTTTTTTATTGCATTCAAAATGAGAACGGACATTATTTTTATCTTTTCAGTATGGATTTATCTGGAAAAAAAATACTGTTAGGAATTACTGGCGGGATTGCCGCTTATAAATCTTGCTCTTTATTAAGATTATTACAAAAAGAAGGTGCTGAAGTCCGAGTTGCTATGACGCCAGCCGCTACAAAGTTTGTAGCTCCATTAACCTTTGCATCTCTTTCCAAATGCCCTGTTTACTTAGAAAACGGAAGTTTAGAAGCAAGACCGTTTCAACACATTGATTTTCCTCGTTGGGCAGATCTTTACTTAATCGCCCCATGTTCTGCAAATTCTCTTGGAAAAATGGCTTGTGGAATCGCAGACGATCCAGTATCTCTTTGTTTTATGGCATGCGCTGGCGAAAAATGGATTGCCCCAGCAATGAATTCTACCATGTTCGCGTCCTTTGCCGTTCAAGAAAATATTGCTAAGCTAAAGGCAAATGGAATTCACATTTTACAGTCTCCAAGCGGAGAACTTGCTTGTGGAGAATCAGGTGATGGCAGAATGGCTGAACCAGAAGAAATTCTTCAAGCACTAAAAAATGCTCCAGAAATTTCAAAAGTAAAAAAGAATGGAAAAAAAGTTTTAATTACCGCCGGCAGAACAGAAGAAGCCATTGACCCCGTTCGTTATATTTCCAATCGTTCTAGCGGAAAAACAGCAATAGTCATTTCACAAGTTTTTGAAAATGCTGGTTTTGAAGTTACCCTAGTAGCAGGCCCTATGGAAGCTAGTATTCCTCATTCCGTACAAGCCATTCAAGTAAAAAGCGCTAGAGAAATGCACGAGGCCGTTCTAAAAAATGCTTCAACACAAAATGTCATCATTCACTGTGCCGCCGTCGCAGATTACCGCCCAGCCAATATTGCCGAAGAAAAAATCAAAGATAGCCGTAGCCAATTAACTATTGAGCTCATTCCAAACCCAAATATTTTACGTTCCACAGTAGAACAAAAACGACCAGACCAAATCATCGTTGGGTTTGCCCTTGAAACCGCCAATCCAGAAAAATACGCTCTAGAAAAACTTGAACGTAGTGGTGCAGATTTACTCGTACTCAACACCCCTGTTGCAGATGATTCCGGATTTGGAAAAGATTGTGTAGCTTTTAGTTTGATAGAACGTGGTCAAGGCGTTCCTGCTCTCAAAAAAGCCTCTAAAAATGAACTTGCACTAGGAATTTTGCAATTCGTTCAAAAACAGATGGAAGGGAAATAATGACTCAGGAAGAACTGAAAAATTACCTTGAAGCTCAAGCTGAACTTGGAAGTGTTGAAATATTTTTTGATGAACCTTGGGAATTGCCAAAGAAGCAAAAGCCAGTTGTTTCAAACACCGTTGTTTCTAAGCCTTCCCCTTCCTCGCTTCAAGTTCAAGAGCCGATAAAACCGCCAGTCACTTCCACGGAACCCTTAAAACAATCTATTGATTTTTCTTCCATCAAAGGAACTGAATCTCAAAATTTCAATGAATTTGGAAAAGTCATTTCTTTAGATGAACTCTATGTGAATATTGCATTTCATTCTATTTACCAAGGAAAGCAGATTTTCAAAGGACAAGGAAAAGAAAATCCTAAAATTTTCATGCTTTTAGATTTTCCAAAACTTGAAGATTTTTCTGCTAAAAATTGGCAAGAAATGCCTGTAGGGCAAATGCTTTCAAAAATGTTTTCAGCCCTTTCTATAAACGCAGAGGATTGCTATTTCAGCTTTATGTACAAAGCGTTTTCAGAACGTCACCCTTCGCCCTTACTAGATAACACATTAAGACAAATTCTTCAAAAAGAAATCGCTCTTGTAAAACCAGATATTCTTGTGATTTTTGGAGAACTAGCAATGCGGCAAGCTTTAGGTCGCGACAAATCGCTAAAAACAATCGCAGGAGAACCATTACAATTTGCTGGCACAAAAACCGTGGTCCTTCATGATGCTCGAGAAATGCTCTCTAATGTGGCATTAAAACGCGAAACCTGGAGTAACCATATTCCAAAAAGTGGTTTATTTAAGCAATAAACGTAATTCTAGTAGATTTTAAAAACGCCTGTTAGCGCCTTCAACCTAACCAAAAAAAATATTTTAACGACTGACATTTTTTGTCATCAATTCGTTTGTATATTTCATTGTGGGAGCAACCGCTAGGAACAACTACGCAACTATTTTTCTCAACAATATTTTCAAGAAGTTCACTAACAACGAAATGGCTACCGTATTCTTGGAACAGAAACGTCGCCCCCATCTGCCAGTCCTGCCCCACATATCGGGTGGAACTGCGTATATAAATCACCTTTAAAATATCAAAAAATATTTTTTTTGAAATCAAAACTAAAAACGAATAGTAAATTTAACACTAGGAGATAATTATGCCTGAAAGTAACGAACTACAACAGTATGCCGGCCGTTCTATGCCTCAAGCTCCGGAAGCTGAGGTTTACTTGTTAGGCGGCCTTATTCAAGATCCAGATACGCTTTCTGAAATTTTACCTCTTTTACAAGAAGATTGTTTCTTTCAAAAAAGACACCAGCTTATTTGGGCGGCTCTCAGAAAACTTTACGAAAATAACACACCTATTGATTTTATTTCCCTTGCCGACGAACTAGAAAGAAATGACAAGCTAAACGCAGTTGGGGGAAAAGCATATATTCTTCAATTAATTGACTCCATTCCTTCGGCAGCAAACGCCCAATATCACGCGGAACTTGTTCATAAAAAATACATCTTACGCAAGTTAATTGAAACGGCAAACAAAACTATCAAAGATGCGTTGGACCCTACTGCAGAACACTCTGAAGTTTTACAAAGCAGTCAAGCAGAAATCTTTGCTTTAGCAGAAAAAGGGACTCGCGATTCTCTTAAACCGATTTCAAACGTTTTGCCTTCGCTGCTTGAAAAAATCCAAATAAAAAAAGAAGGTATCTCAGGAGTTAGAACAGGCTTTACCGATTTAGACGAACTCACTAGCGGTCTTCAAAAAGGCGATTTAATTATTCTTGCTGGGCGCCCTGGTATGGGAAAAACAGCCTTTGCATTAACGCTTGCTTCCAAAGCGGCTATTGATTACGGGCAGAAGGTTGCTTTCTTTAGTTTAGAAATGGACGCGGATCAATTAGTGATGAGAATTTTGGCCGGGCGTTCTGAAGTTATGCTACACAACTTGCGCACAGGAAAACTTTCCCAAGAAGATTTACAAAAAATAACTTGGGCGTGTGAAACTCTTTCGCCAGCACCATTTTATATCGACGACAACTCCGATTTGGGTATTTCAGAATTAATGTCTAAAGCTCGAAAACTCAAATCCACCGTTGGACTCGACCTGTTAATTATAGACTATTTACAATTGATGCGCACTGGTAAAGAAGAAAACCGTGCAGTTGCTATCGGGGCCATTTCTCGCGGATTAAAAATCCTTGCAAAAGATGTCGGGATTCCAATTATTGCCTTAGCTCAGCTCAGCCGTAAAGCCGAGGAAAAAGGAAGAGAACGCCCACTACTTTCTGATTTACGCGAATCTGGTTCTATTGAACAAGATGCTGATATGGTTTGGTTTGTCGATAGAAAATTCTATCGTTCCAATAAGGAAGAAGACAAAACTCAAGCACAACTGCTTGTCGCCAAGCACAGAAACGGTTCAGTTGCCGACATTGATTTGATTTTCAGGCCAGAATACACCTCTTTCTACAACGCAGACACTTCTATGGGAGGTTCTAGCATCGCTAGTGGCTATACAAACGATCACGCGGATATAAACGACTACCAAGATTTTTCTTATGATGATTTTTAAACGTTTTATCGCATGGATTGGAAAGCTAATTATCACCGGCATTGAAAACGTCGGTGAAGTAATGATGATTTTCATTCGTACGTTACGCCATGTGCCTCACGCTTACAAACACCCTAATTTAATTGTTAAGCAAATGATTGAAATTGGAGTGTCTTCCATTCCGCTCTTGTTTGTGACCTCCATTTTCACCGGCATGGTGGCGACGATTCAAGCTGAATTCCAATTTAGAGATTTGGTTGCAGACAAATTTGTCGGTACAGCAGCATGTAAAATGATCTTAATTGAACTTGGGCCAATTCTTTCAGCACTTGTTCTTGCTGGGCGTGTAGGAAGCGCCCTTGCGGCAGAAATTGGTTCTATGCGAGAAAAAGAAGAACTAGATGCATACACTGTTTTAGGTCTTGACCCATACCGCTATTTAGCCATGCCAAGGTTTCTAGCCTTTATGACTATGGTTCCTTGTTTAACGATTATTTCTAATTGCTTGGCGCTAATTGGCGGCTGGATTGTTTGCGTGCTAGCACTTGATATTACTACTTACACTTATTACACCGGTATGCAATATCTTTTTCATTCTATGGATTTATTTGCCGGTGTTATAAAATCCTTTATTTTCGGAGCAATTATTTTTGTTCTTGGTTATTATCATGGGCTAAACGCTGGAGCAGGCGCTCGTGGTGTTGGTGTTGCTACTATGAACGTTGTGGTTGCTAGTTGCTTAATGATTCTTATAGCTGATTTCTTTATGGCCGCTCTTCTTTTCCAATAGGTATTCTATGCCAAATGTAAACATAAATCCTGATGATATAATGATAGAACTTCGTGGCTTGAAAAAAAGTTTTGGCCGACAAGATGTTCTTCTCGACGTAAATCTTGATATTCGCCGCGGGGAAACCATGGTGATTATTGGGCAATCTGGCGGTGGAAAATCTGTTATTTTAAAACACATGATTGGCTTACTTCAACCAGATCATGGAACCGTTACTGTTGATGGAGTGACCATTAGCACTCCTGAATATTTTGACACGCATACGATTCGCCGTAAAATGGGAATGCTTTTTCAAATGGGCGCTCTTTTCGATTCTATGGATACAGGCGAAAATATTGCATTTGCTTTACGCGAACACCACCCGGAACTTAGCGAGAAACAGATTCAGGAAACTGTAACAGAGAAACTTAAAATGATTAACTTGGTTCCTGAATTTAGAACTAAAATGCCTTCAGAACTTTCTGGCGGTATGCGTAAACGCGTCGCCCTCGCAAGAGCAATAGCACTTAACCCAGAAATTCTCCTTTACGACGAACCAACAACAGGCCTTGATCCAATTACAAGTGACGTTATCAATGACTTGATTCTTGATATGCAAAGCAAACTCGGTGTGACATCTGTTGTAGTAACGCACGATATGGTTAGCGCCTTCAAAGTGGCTGACCGCATCGCTATGCTTTATAAAGGGCGCATTATTGAAGTCGGTACTGTTGAAGAAATTAAGAATACAACGAACCCATTTGTTCATCAATTCATTACAGGCCAACGAAAAATTTCTGTTGAAGATGATTCACAAAATTAATGCCTAGTAATTAAAAATTCACTTTTTAACAAAAAAAACGGAGTGATTTCATTCCGTTTTGCTTTTTTTATAGCAATTTACATTCAAATAATATGTTCAATGCTTGCGAAAGCACTCATTTTTTTTTAAATTATTTCATCAATACGAGGTATTGTCTATGAATAAGAAATGGCTTTTAGGTATTTTAGCTGCTGGCTCACTTATTGGAGCTGGTTTTGTGGCTTGCGGTTCTGGTTCAATCGAAGCCCCTGGTGATTTAGACGAAATGTATGTAGATACTTTCGTTGAAAATATCAATGGCGAAGTAGATAAAGCTATTGAAGCTTGTGAAAGCGACCCTATGTGTGCAAGTGGTTTGCCAAGCGTGGCACCTTCTTCCTCTTCTAAAAAAGAAGAAACCCCAGAATCTTCTAGCGCAACAGCAGAAGCCCCTGCTTCTTCTGCAGCAACTGTGAACCCAGGCCCAACTCCAATAGTATCTTCTAGTAGTGCCGTAGATATTCCTCCTGGAGCAGTTGTTCAGTCTAGTTCTTCTGTAGATATTCCTCCTGGAGCAGTTAGCCCTGTTTTGAGTTCAAGTAGTGTGGCTGTTACCCCTACACCAACTCCAAGTTCAAGTAGCGTGGCTGTTAAACCAAGTTCAAGCAGTGTTGCTGTTACCCCTACACCAACTCCAAGTTCAAGTAGTGTAGCAGTAACTTCAAGTTCAAGTGCTGCGGCTGGTGGTGGAGAGAGTGGAGCAAAAGAAATATCTGGCACGGAAGTTTCTTTTACTAATGGAGAATGTGGAATAGCAAGCATGGCTGGTAACGTACGCTTTACTCATGGTTGGCAAAATGAATCTTGTACAGTTACAATTACTATTAACGGAACCGCTCAACCGTCATATGACATAAGTAATTGTAATGCAAGTCCTGGAACTCCTTTTAGTGTGGCAGCAGGTGATGAAGTGTGCTTAACAATCACCGGTGCAACCGATGGAAATTTTAGTATTACAACTTGGTAATATCCATAAAGTTAATTTTAAAAGAACTCCTTTGAGGAGTTCTTTTTTTTGAAAATATTGACACCAGTAGATTACTTCCGTCATTCCACTTCATCGTGATTGACAAATTGCGAGCAAATGCAAAAAGGCTTGTCACGGCAAACGTAGTGAGAATTGTCATGGCGAGGGGCTTTAAGCCTCGTAGCTATCTAATTTTTTTCTCATTACGAGCGTAGCGAAGTAATGAGAAAAAAAAAGTGTTGCTTGCAATGAGATTGTTTCCACCACGCCACAAGTGTGGCTCGTGGCTGGCTCACATTTAATCTTTGCAAAAAAATATTTCAAGGTTCGCAAGTAACAAGAACCGCAGACAAAAAGAAAAATTCCTGCCAAACAATATTTAAAAAAAACAAATCTCACTTAAAATTAAAACACAAGAGCGTCGGTCAAGGAAGGGGTGGCTTGGAGGGGACCGTGCGGCCTTCGCAACTCCGAGCTGGGTCCCCTCCAAAGAAAAAATTTGCAAAAGAAAAACTAAGTCCTCGCGAGAGACAAAACCCGCACGAGTGACAAAACATACCCACAAGAGAAAAAGCAAAAACTAAACCCAAAAACAAAACAATATTATCAAAAATCAAAGCACACTTAAAATTAAGCAGCAAGAGCGTCAGCCAAGGAAGGGGTGGCTTGGAGGGGATTGTGCGGCCTTCGCAACTCCGAGCTGGGTTCCCTCCAAAGAAAAGAATACCAAAGAAATCAAAAAATCTCCTACTAAAACTAGCAGGAGATTTATGAAGTTAAAAATTACAACTTTAGAATTTCCTCTTCCGATAATCCAGAAATAATTCTGATTTTATCAATAGGAATACCTTCCATAAGCATCGCTTTTGCCATTTCTAATTTAGCATCGGTAATGCCTTTTATTTCCCCTTCAGAGAATCCTGTAGAGAACCCCTTCTCTTCCCCCTTGGAGAAACCTGTAGAGAATCCTTTTTCCTCGCCGGCGGAGAATCCACGATTATAGTCAGCATCGGCTATTGAGACATAGCCTTTATTTTGAATAACTTCGAGCGAATCCATAATCATCTCCTTTTCTTC
>JAGAKE010000019.1 GCA_017625775.1 Fibrobacteraceae bacterium | reverse complement strand
TCTATTAAATTTATGATAGATAGCGTTTGCCAAACTTTCTTTTGAATTTTTTCGGTGGTTATCGACGTTGGGTCACACCCGTTCCCATTCCGAACACGGCAGTTAAGCCAATAGTCGCCGATGGTACTTGGCCTCCGGGCCTGGGAGAGTAGGTCGCCGCCGGATTCTTAGGCCCCCTGATGCATCTTCAGGGGGCCTTCCTTTTTTTTATCAAAAAAAAATATTTTAAAGTAAATTTTCCTTACTATTTTCTCTCATTCTTTTGTCTTTTTTCTACTTTTACCATCGTTTGGGTGAAAGGAGAATTGGATGGCGAAGTTTGGGTCTATCCTAGTTTTATTTATTGCTTTTTACGCAGAAGCTGCTTTAGTTTTACATATACAGTCTCCCTGGCGAGATGATCCACTTTTTTCTTCGCATTCTCTTTATGTGTATGGCGGTGCTACTGGTGGATATTCAGCAACAGAATCCAATAAAATGCAGCCTGAAGGAAATGGATGGTTTTCTTTTGTCTGGGAAAAATCCGTTACTAATTTTTCGTGGGAATCTTTTACTATAAGGGCGTGTGCTCCTGAAAGTGATCAAAACTGTAATGGAGGTCCGTATTGGTCTGATTCTTCAGGGAAAAGTTTTGAATTTAAAATGACCGATGTTTTTTCTTCTGAAGAAGAAATTTGGTTTTATGTCGATTCATTAAATCATACAGATTTTTCTAAAAGCATTGTACCACCAGGCTCGAAAATAATTTGGTTTAAAAGTCCCTGGGGAAATAAGTCATTACCTCTGTTATTTTTTGGTGCGGATTCTGTGCTTATGCATTTTGTGCCGAATGATTCGTCTTCTTGTGGTTGGTTTTATGGAGCAATTTCTCCTTCTATGTTTGCTGCGAATCCTTTGCAAAGTGTCTATTTTGAACGTTTCAATACGCCATATCTTTCGTTACCAGCAGAAGGAACATTTGATTTATCAAAGGCGTTCTCTAAATCTGATACTATCTACATAGATGGGAGTTCAAACTCTTTAAAAATTCTTTCTGGATTTGATTCAAGCGGTTCTTGTTTTGATTCCTCTAAAACGCTTCATATTTATCATCCATGGAGAACAAATACGACTTATCGAGATAGCACGCTTTATATTAGCGTAGGAAATAATATTTTGAATAATCCAACCGCTATGATAGCAGACGAATACAATCGTTGGTGGAAATATGATTTTTCTGCGGAGATTATTTCTAAACAAGAATGGAAAAGCTCTTCGGCCTATTTGAATATATATCGACGTCAAAATGAATGGCCGGCAGTAACATATTTTAATGAATCTCAGCGTCCATTAATTTCAGATCTTTTTCCTAAGGGCGTTTATGAAGCATGGCTCTTTACAACAAAAGATGGGCACTTAGATATATCTTTCTCTCCGTTAGAGGAAAAAGTGATAAGATTAATGAGTCCTTGGGATGATATGTCTCCATCTTTGTTGGTCAACGGTGAAACGATAAAAATGGGACCATTTTCTCAGGATACATGTGGTTGGTATCAAGCTGCTTATTACAAGCATATAGAATCATGGGAGGTTTTGTTTAAACAAACATTTGGTTTTGAATATTATTCAATGCTTGGTACAAAAGATGGCCCGGCGATTGTATTGGATTCCATTTTACAAAAAAACGACACGATTTGGGTAATGCCGTATCCTACATTAGGAAGCGCTCCGCGTTTATCAAAACATTTTCCAGGGCGTTTAGGAGTTTGTCCGACGCTTCAAATTTCTGCAATGCTTTTAGATTGGGCTGGAGAAGCTTTTGCTGATAGTATTGATGTTGATTTTGGAGGAATTTATGATGGAAATGCATATACACAAGTGACGATTGGTGATTCTGTTTTTCAAAAATGTCAGGGGCACGTAAAAGGAATGGTTCAAAATCAATTAGGTAAGGAAGGATATCCATTACGAGCCGATTCATTAGTTTATCCTTGGCGGGAATGTTCGGCGGCAAGAGAAATAGAAAAATGGTTTATTCCTGTTGAATTAGCAAAAGATGCTTCTGGTAATGTTTATACGAATGCAACTTGCAGAGATATAAATTTAACTTTAGATGAAGAAGGTTTTTGGCTTGCAGATATTTCAGAAAATAGTGAAGAAGGAGGCTTTTTTCCATTAGATGATTTTCAATATTTAGATTCTTCTAAAACAATCAAAAATTCAAAATTTGATTGGAAGGAAAGTTTGAGTACAGCTAATGGAAAACATCATAATTATAGTTTTGCAATGAAGGTTTCTGCGGAATTTCAGTATGTAAAAGGTCAGTATTTTGAATTCCGTGGCGATGACGATGTTTGGGTTTTTATTAATAATCGTTTAGTAGTAGATATTGGGGGGTGCCATAGTCCAATAGAAGGAGCTGTAGATTTAGATTCGCTTGGGCTTATTGAAGGAAATACATATCCCTTCCATATTTTCTTTTCAGAAAGAAACGCAACTGGTTCTAATTTTAAGATGCGAACTTCTATTAATCTTCAAACGGAAAAGACTTATTATCCAAGAGAAATACCGAAAGCAGATGGGACGATTTCCTATGAAATTTGGCAATTATTGATGGATGAATCATTAAGTTGTGATATTTCTAGTGTAACAAAAATTGATACAATTCCTGCGGCTTCTGTTTTTTTATTGACTGGAGGTGATTTACCTTCTGCTGGAATAACTTTAGAGCCTGGATTGAATTATGGAGGAATTGATATAACGGAAACAATGTCTGGATTTACAATTGACACAACTGCTATCGTAAAGTCTAGAAAATTGCCTCCAGGAAATTATTGTTTGCATTTCTTTTTAGAATCTGATTTAAAACAATCTTCAAAAGTTTATTTTACAGTTCCTGAATACCCATTACCAACAATAGTTTTTGCTGATTCTTTGGGCAATGAAATTTCTCCTGATACAGTTGAACTAGGGCAATATGCTTTTGTGCTTTATTCTGTACAAATTAAAGTTTTGTATTATGGAGATATCTGTACAGATTGCATTGTTTCTTTAAGTTTGTCAAGTTTAGACAGTTTAAGTTTTTTTGATAGAACATCATTACCGATTGAATTTGTAAAAACAGATTCAACAGGCTTTGCATATTTTTTTGTAATGGGAAATACGGATTTAAAGAACGCTTCTTTTAAAGTATCGGGAAGCGAAGTGGAAAATGAGTTAGAATGGAAAAATATTTCATTAGAAAAACCTCCAGTTCCAATTCCTCAATTAGCAGAAATGCATGATAATAACGGAGATGGTATCGGCGATAGTTTAGTGATTTCTTATAGCGATGAGTTAGAATCTGATGATTATAGTTTAGATACGCTAGCTTGGATGTTTGGTGATTCTTTGTGGCGAGTGACTAGTTCTACTTCTGCGATAAAAAAACATTTAAGCGGAGATTCTACAATTATATTTAAACGGGATTCTTTATACAAGAAAAGATTTACAGGCGTATTCGATGAAAAATATTATGGAAGTAGCAAATCACATTTTACATATTTGGATTCCACAGGAGAACGAGTGCCATTCCCTCTGTTATTCCCTATAGCAGATAGAGTTTCTCCAATGATTTCTAAAGCAATTGTAATTCCAAAAGGAGAAAAGGCAAGTCTTTTAAGTATTTATTTTACAGAGTCTTTAGATTTTGAAAAACAAGTGGATTCATTATTTGAATTTAAAGTTTGGCGAGAAGGTGAAGAAGTTTCCGATAAAATGAAAATTTTAAGAAAAACGCCGTCACAAGATGGATCGTATTTGGAAATATTATTTTCTCAACTAGATGAAAAAAGTGTTTTGCCGGCGGTAGGTGATAGTATTCGATTGATAAATGGAAAAGCACTTGATTTAAGTGGAAATACGGCTCATAAAAATCATCCATGGATAAGGATTGAAGGGGAACAACGAATTCGTATAGAAAAATCAAAAGTTTTCTTTATTTCTCCAGAAAACATTCCTAATTATGGAAAACCTATTAGTATGCATATAGTTTCTGCAGAAAAATCATTTGCGGCTATAGAAAAAGAAATAAATCTTCCTGGACAATTATTGCGTTTTGATTTAAGTGAATTACTTTTAGGAGAGGAAAATCTAAAACCTTCAGATATTGTGATTTACTGGGAAAATGGAATATTTACGAATTTAGGAAATTATGTGAATTCAGAAAAAGGGAAAATTTCATGCGGAGATAAAATGTTTAACGGTGATTGTAGGAAATCACCTGGATTAGTTTATTTTGCGTGGAATTTGCGTAGTGAATCCGGAAGGCTTGCAGGAAATGGAGCATATATTTCTAAGCTAGATTTGAAAATAAAGAAAAAGAAAACTTTAGTTTCAAAGAAACATTCGGTAAGCGCCTTTGGATTGATGCGAAAATGATTTTATAGTGGGTATTTTTCTTTGATGGATTCAAGTTCTTCAGAAACTTGCTCCCATTCACAGAATAGAGAATCAGCTTTGTTTCTTTCTATATCTAATTTTTTCGCAGTTTCTGTGATGCCGATTGCGTCATTTTCCTGAGAAAGAGTAACTAAACTTTCCTCTAGTTGTTTCGCTAAATTTTCTGAAGTTTGAATTGCTTCTTCTAATTTCTTGATTTTTTGCTCAAGCGGTTTTAAAAGTTTAGAACGCATGGCGACATAATCAGCTCTAGCTTTTCTATCTTCTTTTGGCTTATGAGTTTGCTTTTTTTCTGGAGTAAATTCAGAAATTTCTTTTTCTTCCTTCCAACCAACAGTTTCTAAAAATTCTTTATAGGTGCCATTAAAAACAAAACATTCGCCCCCATCAAAAACAACAAGTCTTTGAGCAAATGCATGTAATAACGCCTCGTCGTGAGAAACAACAATAGCGGTTCCAGAAAAAGTTTCTAGAGCTTCTAATAAACTTTCGATGGAATCCATATCAAGATGGTTTGTCGGTTCATCAAGTAATAGGCAATTACATTCAGTAGCAAGAATTTTTGCTAATAAAACACGGCTGCGTTCTCCACCAGAAAGCACTCGGATTTTTTTCATAGCGGCATCGCCTGAAAACATCATTAATCCAGCAAGCGTTCTGGCTTTTCCGCGAGTAAAATCTTTTAATGCACTTTGAATTTCTTCTTCAACAGTGTTATCCAAATTCAACCGGTTTATATTTGTTTGCCCGAAATAATTGATTTTAACATTGGGGTTTAAGGATATTTCGCCTTGAGTTGGCTGTAATTCGCTTGCTAGTAAATTAAGTAAAGTTGTTTTTCCTCGACCATTTGGTCCTATGACAGCGATTTTATCACCCTTAAAAATTTCTAAAGAAAGATTTGATATTAAGTCCTTTCCTTTTTCGTATGCAAAAGAAAGATTTTCAATTTTACTGAGTCGTTTCCCGGGAAATGAGGCTTCTGTAAAAGAAAAATCTAGAGTAGGAGTATTTGTTGGAGTTTCTGTATTTGAAAGTTTTTCAACGGCTTTTATTTTTGATTGAACCATTGCAGCTTTTGAAGCTTTAAATCTAAAACGTTCTATGACTTTTTCGAGTTGTTCCCTTTTTTTTGCATCATTTTCGGCTGTTCTAAGAGCGACTTCTTCTTCTGTAGCAATCGTTTCAAGAAGTTTATCAACAGAGCCTTGAATTTTTCTGAATTTATTTTGGTAGATGGTCGCAGTGTGTGTGCAAACGCTATCCATAAATTTTTTATCGTGAGTGATTAAGAGAAGTTCTCCTTTCCAACCACGTAAAAAACGAGCAAGCCAACGAGTAGAAACAATATCAAGGTAGTTTGTTGGTTCGTCAAGAAGTAAAATGTTTGGTTCTGCGGCTAAAACTTTAGCGAGGTTTAAGCGAATTTGAAAACCACCTGATAAAAGTGTCGGTGAAATATTTAGACTTTCTTGATTGAAGCCAAGTCCAAACAAAATAGCTTCTACTGAATGAGTATCTAACCAACCATCTTCATTTGGTTTTAAAATAGAACAAGCTTCCTCGTAAACGGTATCTTTTTCAAAATGCAAATGCTGGCTTAAATGACCTAAAGAATAATTTTTAGGAATTTGTATGTTGCCACCATCTAGGTGTTCTTCATTTAATAAAATTTTAAAAAGAGTAGATTTTCCAGAACCATTTTTTCCGACAATCCCAACGCGTTCTTGAGAAGCAATTAAGAGACTCGCGTCATTAAAAATGGTTTGTTCGCCGAATTCTTTTTTTATGTTCTGTATTTGAATCACGTGTGCAAATATAGTTTTATTCTTTAGAAAGATTTTATTTCAAAATAGAGAACAACTTAAAAAAGATTTCTGGAGAAAGTTCTTCTGCACGAGTATTTTCTGAAAGAGAGAGGGATTCTAACGCCGAAAAAATTTCAGTTTTAGAATAATTTTTTGAAAGAGAATTTGCTAGGCGTTTTCTTTTTTGAGCAAAAGACTGTCGAACAAAATCAAAAAATTCTTTGGGAGCGTTTAAAGGGTTTTCTTTTGGTGTAATCAAAACAGTGGCACTATCTACATTTGGTTTGGGCGTAAAATGTTCTGGCCCAATTTTACGAAGAATTTTTGCATTTGCAAAGGAAGAAAGGTAAACGCTCAAACTACCATAAGCGCTATTGCCTGGTGTTGCACAAAGTCTTTCTGCGACTTCTAATTGCACCATTCCCATAAAGCCAAGAGTTTTATGTATTTTTGGCAAAATATTAGATATAATGCCTGTAGAAACATTATAAGGAAGGTTCCCGGTAATCCATGGAGTAGAATGAGAAAGAAGCCAAGAGTCTAGATCAAATTTTAAAAAGTCAATATTCTCAATTTCAAATAAAGGGTTATTTTCAAATTTCTTTTTTAAAATTTCAACACATTGCTCATCAATTTCAATCGCTGTAAGAGGCGCTCCTATTTTCAGTAGATGAACAGTCATGGCACCATGTCCTGGTCCAATTTCTAGAATAGGAGTTTCGTTATTTGCTTTTAAATCCTCGGCGATTAAACGCGCCATTGCATCATCAAGAAAGTTTTGTCCGAATTTTCTACGTCTAGCTCTGTCCATATTGCGGAATTTAGAATTTCAAATAGATTTTGATGTGTAAATTTTCCTATTTTGGAGAAAAATTGGAGTTTTTATGAAAGTGTCCATTGGCAAATTAATGAAAGAAAGTGGCGTTGGTTTTGGAACTAGCGGTGCGCGTGGCTTAGTGGTGCAGATGACTGATTTTGTTTGCTATGCTTATACGAAAGCTTTTTTATTGCATTGTGAAAAAGAGCATCCTTCTGAAAAGATACTAGCGATTGCCGGTGATTTAAGACCAAGTACAGGGCGAATTTTAAGTGCAGTAGCATGTGCTGCAAAAGGTATTGGTTGGAATGTGATTCATTGTGGACGAATTCCTAGTCCGGCTATAGCACTTTACGGAATTGAAAAATCTTTACCAACAGTAATGGTTACTGGAAGTCATATTCCTGAAGATCGCAATGGAATAAAGTTTAATCATCCGCAAGGAGAAATCACAAAAAAAGATGAACAGGGAATCGTTCAGCAAGAAATAGAAGTAGATGAAACTTTATTTGATAAGCAGGGAATGCTTTTAATTCCAGAGGAACTTTCTGAAGTTGATTGCTCTGCGGAGGAATCTTATGTTGCTCGTTACATTTCATTTTTTGGAACGACTGCGCTTCAAGGGCTAAAACTTGGGGTGTATGAGCATTCTGCCGTCGGACGAGATATTTTAAAAAGAGTTTTATCGGCATTGGGTGCTGAGGTGGTTCCCTTAGGGCGTTCAGAAATTTTTGTGCCGGTTGATACTGAGGCGATTCGTAAAGAAGATTCAGAACTTGCAAAGGAATGGGCAAAGAACAATTACTTTGCGTTAGTAAGTACCGATGGCGATTCTGATAGACCATTACTTTCTGATGAAACGGGAGAATGGTTGCGAGGAGATGTTCTTGGAATATTAGCCGCCAATGCGCTTGGGATTTCTAGCGTAGCGACTCCTGTGAGTTGTAATACCGCATTAGAAAAATCTCTATTGTTTAAGCAAGTATGTCGTACGCGAATTGGAAGTCCTTATGTGATAGAGGGTATGGAATCGTTAGATGACGGAAAAATTCATGTTGCTGGTTATGAAGCAAACGGAGGTTTCTTGTTACAAACTACAGTAGAAAAAAATGGGAAAATTTTAAACGCCCTACCAACAAGAGATGCTTTACTGCCAATTATCAGCGTGCTTGTTCATGCTAAAGAACAAAATACAACTATATCTAGTTTGTTAAGTCAATTACCAAAACGTTTTTCTGCTAGTGATCGATTAAAAAATTTTCCAACTGAATTGAGTAAAAAGAAAATTCTTGAAATTCGAGAAAGGAATTTAGGCGAAGTTTTGTTTGGAAAATTTTCTGGCAAGCTCATAGAGGTAAATGAAACAGATGGTTATCGAATGTTCTTTGATACAGATGAAATTATTCATTTGCGTCCAAGCGGGAATGCACCAGAATTGCGATGCTATGTAGAAACGGCAAGTAGAGAACGCTCATCTAAACTTTTGTCGGATTGTCTCCAATTGTTGGAATCTTTCCGCGGAGAATAATGTGAAAAAGATTCTTTTTCTATTAAGTATTTTAAGCATGGCGTGTTTTGCTGGAGATTATTGGAACGCTGATCCTGGCGCTTCTTCGATGAAATTTCTCTATTTGAAGGCTTCGCCAAGGCAGGCAGCTATTAGTGGAGCTGGTGTTGCTTTCCCTGCATCTCCAGCGGAACTAGCGAGAAATCCATTGGCTTCACTATCTGCTGAAAAAGCAGAAATTGGTTTGAATCAAATTATTTTTTCAGATGATGTTGATGCTCATTTTACTTCCTTGTATTACGCTTTGCCTTATAAACAATTTGCCTTTAGTGCCGGGCTTGAATTTCTTGGCTATGGAGATTTAGAAGGCCGTGACGAAGATGGTTTTTTAACCGGGGAATATTCTAGTTCAGCTTATGCTTTGCAATTAGGAGTTGGGTTTTCGCCAAATATGTTTCGTTGGGCGGTGTCTGCTCGGTTTGCCTCGCAAACAATAGATGACGCCACAGCCTTTGGCTTCTTAGCTGATGCTGGAGCGATGGTGAATTTGAATAAGTATTTCTCCTTTGGAGCTAGTTTGACAAACGTTGGTTATGTTACTTCCTACGAATCGGAACACGAGGTACCACCAACAGCATTGCAAAGTGGTATCACAGCGTTAATTCCTAAACTGTATATTTTTAGCGTAGCGTTGCATGCTGATTTGTACCGCCGCGCTGATTCTGACATGCATTTTTTAACAGGTCTTGAACTTGCTTACCATGATATTCTTGTGTTGCGAATGGGGTATGCTCTTCGACCAGATACCGAGGATGGTTTGAGCGGTGGTCTTGGAATTCATTTTGGAAAAATAGAAGTGGAATATGCCTACGCCGCTAATCCTAGTTTAGGCGGCAATCATCACCTTCGGTTAGGTTTGAAGTTTTAAAAAAAAATCCAAGCGCTAAGCTTGGATTTTTTTATTTCATTTTCTCTTTTACGAAAAGTTGAACAAATCAGTGATTTCTTCGCCTTCTTTATTGTATAAGAAAAATTGATTTACATGAGCTCGTTCATCTTCCACAAGGTCGATTTTGATTTTATTCTTGTATTCAAGATAGTGGAACATCTTTCCCATATCTCGGCAAAGGATATCAATAATTGTGGAACTTGCCACAAGCGTAACTTCACTTAAGTGACCTTTGCGAGCGGCTCTAGAAAGAGAACGATCGATCATACCAAGAGTTGTGTCCCAGCGGAAAATATGACCAGCACCTTTGCAAACAGGGCAATTCATTGTTTTCTCTGTCATGAGATTTACACGAACGCGTTTGCGAGTCACTTCCATTAAACCGAATTGGCTGATTGGAGATGGGCTAATAGGCGCTTTGTCGCGACGAATAGCTCTTCTAAATTCTTGATAAACTGCTTCACGATCGGTTTCTGTTTCCATATCGATAAAGTCAATGATAATCAAACCACCAATATCGCGTAAACGTAACTGTTTTGCAATTTCATGGCAAGCATCAAGATTTGTTTCTAGAATAATCTTGGCTTGATCTTTTCCATGAACTTTTGGTCCCGTATTCACATCAATAGAAACTAACGCTTCTGTTTGTTCTATTACGATGTTTCCGCCATGAGGAAGCGGAACCTGGCGTTGCAGAGTTCTGGCGTAATCGTCTTCTATATGGAATAATTCAAAGAGATTTCCGGCCGAATGAAATTTAAGCTTATTGACCTTATCTGGCGAGAGAATTCTTAAGTAGTCGCGAAGAGCCATAAATTCATCTTTATCATCAATAAAAACGGATTCTGTGTTTTCGCTAAAATATTCACGAATAGTCTGTTCAATGGAATCAGATTCTTCGTAAATGCAAGATTCGGCGGGCATGTTTTCGAAATTGATTTTCGTTTCTTCCCATTTCGCTTCAAGTTCTTGCATTTGACGCTTGATTTCAAATTCAGATTCTGTAAGACCATTGGTGCGAACGATATAACCAACATCTTGCGCTTTGTGATGACGAACCACTTTTTTCAGCGCACGGCGTTTAGATGGATCACGTTCTCTTTTAGAAACACCAATAAAATTGGTTCCAGGCATGCAAACTAAAAAGCGACCGGCAAAACTAAGGTGTGTTGTTAAACGAGCACCCTTGGTACTGATTGGCTCTTTAATAACCTGTACCATAATTTCTTGACCTTCGGTCAAAATTTGGTCGATAGACAATTCAGAAGATTCGGAGTCATCGTCATCGCTATCACCAAATTCCTTTTTTAGTTCAATATTTCGGTCTATGGCATCATCCTGATGAAGGAATCCAGCTTTTTCTAAACCGATATCAATAAAAGCTGCTTTTAAAGCAGGTAATACTTTTTGCACTACACCTTTATAAATATTTCCAAGTACGCGAGTAGAAGAAGATGCTTCCACGACAAGTTCGGAAAGTTCGCCATCTTCCATAATAGCGATTCTTTTTTCATAAGGGGTCTTGCTAATCAAAATTTTCCGCTTGGTAGCGGGTTGTTTCATAGACATTCAAACTCCTAAAACAAAAATTTCTTTCTACAAGAGAAAAACTTAGAGAAATAAATTCCTAGGAGGAAAATATAGTGAATTTGTTATGAGTTGGTTTGAGTGTTTTGTGCTTTTATAGGCTCAAATGTCCTGGAGGAACAGAAGAACTCTTTTGTAGAGTATCTTTGTGACGTTTTAAAATCCCATCAGCAATTTCTTTAACTCTTGTGGTAAGCCACATCCAAGTATGAGTTCCTTCTGAATAATCCGCTTCTCCAAAAGTTTCTATGCGTTTATCTTTTCGTAATTGTTCTACTTGTTTAAAGGCTTTTGAATCACCTTTTGGATAAATAGCAAAAGTAGAACCTTGGTGGTTATTCAAAATACTGAATGCGGGTACATCGGAAGGCCCGTCGGCAATATAGAGCATATTACGGAATGGAATTCTACGGTTCTCTGGTTCTATAAATGAATTGACGTCAATGGTTTCTGGGAATTTATTAGAGCCTTTATTGATTTCAAAAAGGTATCTTGTTTTTGAAGTGTTATCAAGAGCAATAGCAATTTGAGAAATTTCATTTTCTTTTGAATTTGAATACTCTGCAATAAACCCTGATGGAGCAGGAGTCTCTATGAATTCACAACCAAAGATTCCATCAACATACGGAGCGATAGCGCTTCCTTGAATGGTTTCGGCAAATCCTGTGCTTACTACGTAATGTTCTAAACGAATGTCACAAGATTTATAATTAGAGTCGTTTTCAATTAACTCTTTGATTTGTTTAAAAAAAAGAGGAAGACCTGGGTAGAATTTTAGCTCAGCTCCACATTCTCGAAGAATTCGGTTGTTAAGTCCTTTCATCTTCCCTTCTTTTACATAAGTAAGAATATGGTTGAGATAGCAAGTGTCTCTATTGATGTGAATTCCTTGTTTCGAATAATAATTTGCCAGGGCATTAACTTCTGTCCAAAATGTTTTGTCGTCTATTTGGTAACGTTTGAATAAAGGTTCTTGCATGTAAGTTTGAATCAAGGTTTTGTCAAAATCCCAAACCATTGCAATCACATTTTGAGAGAAGGGCGCTACTGACATGTCGCTTTCCTTATATTTAATTTGTACTTAATGGCAAAAGAAAGTAATCTTCTGGATTGATAGCGTTTCCGTCGTATCGAATTTCATAATGCAGAGAAGTTCCCGGTACTCGGCCAGAATTGCCAACAATGGCAATAGGAGTTCCTCGTTTTACCCTTTGACCTGAAGAAACTAGAACTTTATTTAGATGAGCATAAAAAGTTCGTATCTGTTTAGTGTGTTCTAATTTTAGCGTTAAACCAAAACCTCTGTGTTCTCGAGTTTCAGAAACTATTCCTGCCCCTGGAGCAAAGACCGTGTCGTTAGGAGCTGTAGCAAAGTCAATTCCTAAATGAGGAAGTTCTTGTTCTGTAAAAGGATCAAAAAGAGTTTCGTATCTGTTTGTGATGGTGTGCGTAGCTTGAACCGGAGAAACTAAAGGAAGAGCTTCAGCTAAATCTTTATTGGCTAAAAGAGATTGAAGTAATTTATTTCTCCGCTTGGTTAGAGTTGGAATGTTTTGAGCTAGCGTAGGCAGAGGTGTTGTTTGAGTTGAATCTTTTTGTTGAATATGTTGCAAGGATTTTTTTTGGAAAAGAGAATCTTTTAAGATATTTGTTTTCGCTAATTCCGCTTTTGCAAAATCCAATTGAGTTTCGGCTTTTTGAATTTCTTTTTTTAAATACTTATTTTCTTGATAAACCCGCACCACTTGTTTGTCTAGGACAAGGTGTAGTGCTCCAAGAGAATCAAATAAAATAAAACCTAAAACGGCTGTTGCAATTCCAATAAAAATCCAAATGAGTTTCCCTATGGAAATACGAAAAAATTTCCGTTTGCCGGTTTTTTCAGGAAAAACATGAATTTCTATTTTCTTCACTTGTTTTGACCCTTAGCATTACTTTTCTGACGTAGTTCTAAAATAAGTTTCTTCTTTTCTTGAATCGCTCCAATGAGTTCAACAATAGAAGGGTCTTCTTTTAGAGTGTCTAAACGGTCGTCAAGCAATGCCTGTAAGACCTTTTCGCCAAGTAATTTGAATCTTTTTTCTTGTCTGGATTCTTCCGTAGCAATGTCTAAACGTAAAAGAACAGAAGAAGCACAGTGTGTTGCAGTGTTTTTTATGCGATTTAATGATGTTTTTACCATAAGGACCTTCACATTTTTTCCCTAAAATAGTTATTTTAAGAAAAATAAATTTGAAAATCAAGGAGTTAACCGATGAGTCGAAGTGAACGCCGTCGCGCCAAGCGTCAAGCGCAGAATTTCGTTCCCAAAAAATCCCGTCAAATAGATAAGCGGGTTTTGATACTGATGGCTGTGGTCGCCATTGTTTTTTTCGTTGGTTCCACCTTGTTGAAATATTCAGCATAATAAAGGTTTATTATGAAATTTCGAATTCAAAAAGCAGAATTGCAAGATGTTCTTCAAACTCTAATTGGAGTAGTTCCGAGCCGTGCTACATTCCCAGTGCTTCATAACTTTTCATTCCGATTAGAAGGAAATATTTTAGAAGTGGGTGCTACTGACCTTGACCAAGGTATTAGGAAAACAGTAGAAGTAGAAGGCGAACGCGATGGCGGCATCATTGTGAATGCTCGTCGCTTGGTAGATCTCATTAAAAGTCTTGTGGATCCAAGCATTACTACTGTAAGTTTCGATGCTCAGGATTATGTAGTCAATGTCCGTTGGAGTGAACGCGGTTATTCAACATTGACTGGTTTTGACATCACTGAATTTCCTCCATTCCCTGAAGTAGTAGAAGTATCCGAAGTGCAAATGTCAGCTTCAGAGCTTGCTTTCTTGGTAGAAAAGACGGCATTTGCGGTAACAACTGACCCTACTCGTGTAATTATGAGTGGCGTTTATATGGAAGCGGCTGACAACAAGGTTTCTATGGTAGGAACAGATAGTCATCGTCTTGGGTTAGCTTCCATTGATATGGAAAACGTAACGCTTGAACAAGGAGTGATTATTCCTCCTAAAGTTCTTCGTAACTTCTTGCATAGCGTTCCTGCCGATGCCGTTGTAGAAATTCGCATTTCTCAAAAATATGTTCTCTTCTCCTACGACAACATTCAAATGTTCTCTAAGCTTGTCGATGGAAAATATGTAGCCTACAAGAATGTTATTCCGCAGAATTTTACACATGAAATTCAAGTTCGCACAACAGAACTTATTAATAAAATTCGCTGCGTGATTTCTATGGCTAGTTTGCGTACTCGTAAAATTCGCATGCAGATTCAAGATTCTTCGCTAGAATTAACAGCAACGGATTCTGAAAGTGGCGGATTCTCTTGTGAAGAAATGGCTATTATTCACGAAGGCGAAGGTTCGTTCTGCATTGGATTCAACGGAAATTTCCTCGTTGAAATTCTTGGAATGTGCAAAACAGAAGAAGTGAAAATCAAAATGACAAGTGCTAAAGGTGCCTGCGTTGTTGAACCGGTTGGTGAAGATTTGAACTTCTCTTTCTTGTTGATGCCGTTACGAGATTTTGCTGATGAATAATTTAACGAATTGAAAATATTTAAAACCAGGGCTCGGGAGAGCCCTTTATTTATGGCTAGTATTATACGAAAAAGAATAAGTAAAAAGATTACCAAGGCGCTCTTTGATTTTCCCATGATAGAGCCTGGTGATCGAGTTCTAGTTGGAGCTAGTGGTGGAAAAGATTCAACGGCTTTGCTTTTATCTTTGTATGACAGATTGGGAAAATTTGGCGCTCCGTTTGAATTAGCTGCGTTAAATATTCAAAGTGATTTTGGTGATAAAACTCCGCGGAAATTCGTTCAAAGTTTACAAGAAACTATGACTATTCCGTTCTACTATTTAGATGTGGCGATAGAAGCTCGGTTGAAAGAAAATAGGCGTTTGAATTGTTATTGGTGTAGTACGCAGCGTCGAACGGAATTAATTCGTTTTGCTCGAGAAAATGGTTTTAATAAAATTGCATTAGGCCATCATTTAGATGATATAATAGAAACGCTTTTGATGAATATGTTGTACAAAGGTGAATTTTCTGGAATGCCTCCATTTGTACCTTATGAAAAATATCCAGTTTCCGTAATTCGTCCGCTTTGTTATTGTGAAGAATCTGAAATTATTGAATTTATCAAAGACTTAGATTTGAGTTGCCCTGCTTGTAATTGCGGTGTTTCTTTAAATAGCAATCGTTTGCATATTCGGCGCCAAATAGAGCTTTTAACAGAGGGAAAATCTTCTCTTAAGCGGAATCTTTTTGAAAGTATGCGCCATATTCAGATGGATTACTTGTTAAATTCTCCGCCCAAAGAAGAAATTTGAAACAAATCTAAAGTTAAAAAGAGTTATTTTTTTTACAAAATTAAAAATTATGTTCGTTCGTTCAAATAATTATATAGATTCAAGATGTTCTGTAACTAGGAGAAAAATATGAACTTCAAAATTCTTGCTGCAGCAGCTGCTTTTTGTGTTTCGCAGTCTTTTGCTATCATCGGTTTGGGTTTTCATTATGCCCCGAATTTTGGAACCGAATTGAAATCAACCGCTGAAAAAGAAGTAATGTCTTTAAGTGGAGAAGCGGCCGAGGTTGGTTCAGTGAATTTAGGCTCTGTAAAGTATGCTCATGGTAGCTTTTCTAATATGCAAGGTTTTGGCTTGAAATTGTGGGTTGATATTCTTCCGATTATTGATGTGGAAGCAACTTACAATGTTCAATTTGGTTCTTATGATGCAGCCCTATCGCTTTATGGTCCAGAAGGCGATTTAATTAAAAAACAAAAGATTGAACTTGAATTTGATGGAGTTCCTTTTGGGAAAGCATCACCAAAGTTTGTTTCTATGAACGGCGATCTTTCTATTACGCTTCCAATTACTTCTTTGCCAATAATTCGTCCTTATATTGGTGGAGGTATAACATATTATCTTAGCACGCCAGTTCTTTCAGACGAATTTGTTGGAAAATTCATGGGTACTGCTGGCAAAGCATTACTTAATGCAGAAAACATGACGGCAGAAGAAGCAAAGCAGTTAGCAAATGAATTGTCTGATGCTTTGACTGACGAAGGTTTGAATACAGGAATTGGTGGGCATTTCTTGGTTGGCCTTCGTGCAAAACTCCCGATTATTCCAATTGTAGCTTATGCAAACTACAAGCTATACTTCGGCGGAGAATTTGACGATGAAATTGATTATGGTCGTCATAGTGTTGAAGCGGGCGTTGGTTTTGCTTTGTAAGCAAAAATATTTTTTTTGTAAGGTGATATATGACAGAAATGACACCCTCTATTTCAGTATTGATTGTTGAAGATGAATTGGCTATTGCCGAAGGTCTTGTAGATCTTTGTGAAATGAATGGCTATCAAGTAAAACATGTGGCAGATGGTGAATCAGGACTCACGGAAGCTTTAAGCGGTAAGTATGGTCTTGTTCTTCTTGATTTGATGCTTCCTGGTCTTGATGGATTTACCGTTTGTGATAAAATTCGTGAACAAGACAAAAGTTTGCCAATCATTATTCTTTCTGCCAAAAATTCAGACGATGACATTATTAATGGCTTGAAGTATGGTGCAGATGACTATGTTGCAAAGCCTTTCTCTGTTCCAATGCTTCTTGCTCGAATTTCTGCTGTTTTGCGCCGCAGTCGTCAATCTTTAGAAGGTGATGATAAATTGGTAGCAGGAAATTTACGCGTGAACTTCCGTGAATATGCAGGAACTCGCGGAACAGAAGAATTACAATTTACTAGAAAAGAAATTGAAATTCTTGAATACCTTTGGAAAAACAGAGAACGAGCAGTTTCTCGCGCAGAACTTCTTCGGGAAGTTTGGGGTTATGAAAATGCTGAATCTGTAGATACTAGAACAGTAGATATTCACATCACCAAGTTGCGAAAGAAAATAGAAGATGATACGTCGCACCCTCAGTTACTAGTAACTTTCCGTGGGGAAGGTTATCAGTTCCGAGTTCCTTCTGAATGAATCGTGTTCAGCTAACTTTTATTGCAATTTTTTTAGCAATAGCAATTCCGGTCGGGATTTTGCTTTCCCGATCGTTTTCCCAATTACAGCTGGGCGCTCAATACGCCTATCAAGAGCATGCCTATCTTGTGCTGCGAATGTTGAATGATCGAATTCATAATGATTTAGCGACAGAAGAAAAGCGTTCTTATTCGGATTATCGATTTATTCGAACAGTTCCTGTTTTAGGCGGCGAGGAGGTAACGATTTCTCCTTTGGCAGAGCTTCCTATTCGTAGTGCTTATCAAGGAATTGTTGGGTATTTTCAGCTTTTTGCAGATGGCTCTGTTCAAACACCAGTTTTGCCAGATGGTTTCCTTGAAAACATTTCAATGAAAGATAGAGCTGAACGCGAACGAGTAAGAGACACTTTAAAAGTTATTATTAAACGATTAGATATTCGTGTCAGTCCGTTGCCAGAACCCGTTCGGGCGCCTGATTCAAGCAATTCCATATTAGATAAAATTTATCGTCAAGATTTAAGTCTTGATAAAAGAAATGGTTCTTTTCAATCGCGCATTGAAGAGAGTTCTCAAAAAGAAACCTTTGTTTTCGATGTAGAATCTTCAAGAATTCAAAAGTTAAGTAACGCTGATGAATCGTCGGAATCAATGCAAAATGTGATGGTTGTAAAAATTGACCCATTCCAAGCACATTTTAATCGAGATTTTATCATTTTTTATAGAAATGTAACTCGTGGAACAGAGCGTTTTATTCAAGGCTACGTGGTTCGTTTGAAGGATTATTTTGAATCCATTGTACGTAAAGAAAATATTTTTGCTCCTCAAGAACAAGAATTATTATTAGAGTTTTCTTCAAAAACGTTGCCATTAGTTTTGTTTGGAACTCGTTCTGATAATTCGGAAATGATTTTTAAAGCCCCACTTCAATTTCCTTTAAACGATATGTATTTGAATGTATTTTTATCGCAGAAGGGAACCGCTCCTGGCGAAAACATGGTGCTTGTTCTTGGAATTTTAATGTTTGCAATTCTTGGTGGCGGTCTTTTTGCTTTGTATCGATTAATGCGTACGCAGTTGCAGTTAGCAAGTAAACGGCAAGATTTTATTTCGGCAGTAAGTCATGAATTAAAAACGCCTTTGACAGCGATTCGTATGTATGCGGAAATGCTTCAAAATTCATGGTGTGCTAGTGAAGAAAAAAAACAAAAATATTATTCATTAATTGCTTCAGAAACAGAACGTTTGTCTCGTTTGATTCAAAATGTTTTGAATCTTTCCAAATTAGACAGAAATCGTTGGGCGGTACAAATTCGTAAGGGAAATCCAAAAACGGTTTTGGATGCTTTTGTGGCAGCCTATGGGAAAAATATTGAAAATAATGGATTCGATTTAACAGTTTCTTGTGATACTTGTAATTTGGAAATACCGATGGATAAAGACGCTATTATGCAAATTCTAATGAATTTGGTTGACAATTCTATAAAATTTGCGAAAAATGCGCGTTATAAAATGATAGAATTGAGGCTAGCTGTTCAAGACGATGATGTGTATTTTGCAGTTCGTGATTATGGACCAGGTATTCCGCCGAATGAAATGACCAAGGTTTTTGAAGAGTTTTATCGAGTTGAAGATGAAATGACGAGAACAACAAAAGGGACGGGAATTGGTTTATCAATGGTAAAGAAACTTTGCTCTTTGACGAATATGCGTATTGAAATGGAAAATGCTAATCCTGGGCTGCGCACAAAAATACATTTTTCTTCCATTGGTCTTTAAACTGCTTTAAGTCTGTGTGGTTTATTAAATTTAGGTAGAATCGGGTAACAATATGAAAAAAGAAGATATTATTCAAAATCCACAAGATTATGACCTATCTATTGAGACCGTTGGAATGGGAACTTTACGTTCTCCAATGAGCGGTGTTCGCTTTGTTAGTGATGAGCAAAGAGTTTGCTTAACTACGGATATGCAAACTCTTGAGCAGTTGTCATCTAATCATTTACCAGTGCCTTCTTTAGAAGCAGCGGGCCCAAGGGAAACGATTTATCATGATCCAAGCTGGACTCGTGCGGCAATTGTTACCTGTGGTGGTTTGTGTCCTGGTTTGAATAACGTGATAAAAAGTTTGGTGCAAGTTCTTTGGTTCGATTATGGGGTTCGAAATATTTTTGGAATTCCGTATGGTTATCGCGGTTTAAATCCAGATTACGGATATTCTCCAGTAGTATTAACGCCAGAAGTTGTAGATGCTATTCAAGAAGATGGTGGAACTATTCTAGGAAGTTCAAGAGGAAACCAAGATACGAAAATAATGGTTGATACTTTGATGCGCTTAAACATCAATATGTTGTTTTGTATCGGTGGCGATGGCACATTGCGTGGTGCAAAAGATATTGCGGCAGAAATTAAAAGACGTCGTCAGCCAATATCAGTAATAGGAATTCCAAAGACGATTGATAATGACTTGAACTTAGTCGATAGAACATTTGGTTTTGAAACAGCCGTTCTTTCTGCCACAGATGTAATTACGAGCGCTCATACAGAAGCTAATGGGGCTTTCAATGGTCTTGGTTTAGTAAAGTTGATGGGGCGTGATTCAGGTTTTATTGCAGCTTATGCCGCTTTGGCAACTACTGTAGTTAATTTCTGTTTAGTCCCGGAAGTTCCTTTCCAGTTAGAAGGAGAAGGTGGCTTATTGCAAGCTTTAGAAAATCGTTACGATATTGGAAAAAAACATGCCGTGCTTGTAGTTGCAGAAGGTGCTGGGCAGTATTTCTTTGAAAATCAGCCAGAACGTCGTGACGCCAGCGGAAACCTTTTGAAAAACGATATTGGTGAATTCTTGCATGAAAAAATCAAAGCTCATTTTGCTAAAGTAGGCAAGGAAATCAATATCAAGTATTTTGACCCAAGTTATATGGTTCGTAGCATTCCCGCGAAAGGTACTGATGCGATTTTCTGTTATCAGTTAGCTGAAAACGCAGTACATGCGGCAATGGCAGGCAAAACTAATATGGTTGTGGGGAGTATGAATGGAACTTTTACGCATGTTCCTATAGAATTTGCGGTAAGCGAGCGACGTAAGATTGATCCATCTGGAGTTTTGTGGCACGCTGTTCTTGGTGCGACAAGACAACAGGACTATTTTTCAGGAAAGTACAAAGGAAAAAAATAAATAATAGAGGAGGATAGGTTTATGTTAAAAAAAGAAGAAAAAATTTTAATCCGCACCGCTCTTATGGAATACAGAAATCTTTTGTTTAAAGCTTTTCATGGAACGGCGGAAGAAAAAGCTCGAATTGCTCAATTAAATAAATTGTTGCAAACTTGGAAAATTTAAGCTAAGGTTCAAATGTTTGGGAGGTGGCAGAAATCTGCATGGCTAGTTTTGATTGGCTGCCTGTTTTCTATGGCAGATCCGGTTAAAATTTTGTCCCAAGCGGATTCTTGTTATGCACTTCGCGCTGAAAAAGCAAAAGGGGATAAAGCGAATCGAAAACATATTGATAACACTATTCGCTTGTATCGTTCGGTGTTAGAAGATTCTCTTGTGTCTGAAAAAGCGGCACTAGGCTTAATGCGAAGTGAGTATTTTAGGATTCGGTTTGCCACCATAAATGATAAAGAACGAGACAAATTTGTTGCATCAGCCAAGGCACTTGGAGATACTCTACATTCAAGATTTCCAAATAATCGGGAATTGACTAGTCTTTATGCTACCATTTATTCTATGTGGGGAGCAAGTATTGGTCCGTTGAAGGCCGTGAAACAAGGAGCTGCAGCTCGAGTAAGAGATTTAGCAGATAGCGCTAAAGATTTTCAAATTTTAGGAAGAACGCACCAGCTTTTGCCATATATCCCTTTGATTTTACCTTGGCCAGATAAAGAATTAGCATTAAAATATTTATTAAAGGCTGTGCATGAAGGTCCAAAAGATCCGTATTCATATTTCTTTTTAGCAGAATTATACTTTGATCAATCTGAATATGATAAAGCGGAACAAGTTATTCAGCAAGGTTTAGATTTAGGGGTTCGTACGGATTATTTTTTAGAAGACAAAAGAGGTCGTTGGCATTTAAAAGAATTGTTGAAAAAAGTGAAGAAAAAACAACAATAAAGAATCTGCTGACATTTACTCATTGAAATGTGTGTGAATACAGATTCTTGTATCAAGTGAATTATTCAACGCCTGGAACAAATTCTTCAAGGCTTTCATGAGTACCTAAAAGGAAAAGAATATCGCCAGCTTTTAATTTTGTTTCCCCATTCGGAGAAATGATTTTTTTGTTGCGGACTATAGCTGTGATAACGACTGAATGTTCATCTTGTTTTAAATCAGAATTTTCAGGTGATTTTTTGAGAGTAAGTTCTTTGATTTTTGATTTATGCCAAGGTTTTTGAGTGACAGAATCATACGGTGTTGTTTCTGTGATGAGAACATCCATTACTTCAAAATTGGTTTGAGCTAAAGAGAAAAGTTCCATAAAATAAGGAGAATGTTTGTCTTTAGGAACAGAAAATCCGAGCGTTTTTGCAAAAGGAGAGAGCGTAGTTCCTTGAACTAAGCAAGAAAGAGTTACCACAAAGAAAACGATGTTGAATACAAAATTATCAGGATCAAGCCCATAAGCTGCTGGGTAGGTTGCAAGAACGACTGGAACGGCGCCTTTTAAACCACCCCATGCAATAAAAGTTTGTTCTTTCCATTTGTATTTGAATGGAAGTAAGCTTAAAAATACGGCTAAAGGTCGAGCAATGAAGATTAATACAATTGCTAAAATAATTCCTTCCCACCAAACGTTTATCATTAAGTGCGGCACAACAAGAATACCTAAAAGCAAGAAGACGCACATGTTTGCAAAAGTCGATAACGCCGAAACGAAATGAGAAACGCCACGTTTAAAGACGAATTTTTGGTTTCCCATCCAATAGCCGGCGAAGAAAATGGCTATGATACCATTTGCTTTTAAAAGGTCTGCAGAACTATAGGTAGCAAAAAGAATTCCAATGTAAAGTACGTAGAATAAACCTAAATTTTCACTTTTAAAATGGTTGTAAATTTTTATGCCGATTTTGCTTGCTGCATACGCAATTAAAATTCCGCCAGCAAATTGCCAAGCTAATTGAATTACAAAAAATACATAATCACCTGTGGTAGCGCTCCCTGCATTTTGAATGAGGTTTATCATGAACAGGGTGAGAAGAATGGCCATGGGGTCGTTTGCGGCTGATTCAATTTCTAGAGTAGAGGAAATCTTTTTTTTAATGGGGCGCTCGCGCAAAACAGTCATAACGGCGGCTGCGTCCGTGGAGGAAATAATCGCTCCAATCATCATAGAGAATAAAATATCTTGCTTTAATAATAAATGAATGAGAAGACCTAGAATCAGAGCAGTTGCCAAAATGCCAAAAGTGGCTAAGGTAAGTGATGGTCCGGCAAAAGCGTGTAAGTTGGCTTTTTTGGTGTTGAAACCGCTATCAAATAGAATGAACATAAGAGCTATGTTTGCTATGGTACTTGCGGTTTCTTGGCTATTAAAAGTCAAAAGATTTAAAAAATCAGGACCGGCTAATATTCCGATTCCCATAAAAATAAGAAGAACGGGGATGCCAAATCGAGTGCTGATTCTTGAAGCAAATGCACTTAAAATAATGAGAGCCCCAGCAATTAATAAAAAATATGAATTCATCGTTTACAAATATAAAAAAGGGGAAATAAAAAAAACGAACCTTAATAAATTTTTTCTTTATTGCATTTTTTCGTTTTGATTTTTGAATAAAAAACTTAAATGAGAATGAGGTTTGTTTTTAATGAATTATTGGTTCTTAATTTTTTAGGTTTTGAAATTTGGCGTAGCGCAAAAATAAATGTCGGCTTTGAAGCAAAGCCGACATTTATTTTAATTAAAATTAATTATTGAGCTTGAATAGCAGTAAGTGCTATGGTGTAAACGATATCTTCAACGAGAGCTCCTCGAGAAAGATCGTTTACAGGTTTAGCTAAACCTTGAAGCATTGGCCCTACGCTAATCACATTTGGAGCACTGCGTTGAACTGCTTTGTAGGAAATGTTACCTGAATTCAAATCAGGGAATACAAAAACAGTCGCTTTTCCAGCCACAGGACTTCCGGGCATTTTTTTCTGAGCAACGCTTTCTGTTGAAGCGGCGTCGTACTGAAGCGGCCCATCTACAAGAATATCTGGACGTTCGGTTTTTAATTTTTCTAAGGCGGCAACGACTAAATCTACATCGTCACCTTTTCCGGATTTTCCAGTACTATAACTGAGCATGGCTACTCTAGCTGGGAGACCAAAGGCTTTGGCTGTGTCGTTAGATTGTGCTGCTATGGTTGCTAATGTTTCTGCATCTGGGTTAGGTGTAATGGCGCAATCCCCATAAACCAAAGTTTCTGAAGGAAGGCACATAAAGAAAACAGAACTGATGGATTTTACTCCAGGTGCCGTTTTGATAATTTGAAGGGCTGGGCGAACAGTATCCGCTGTAGAATGAACCGCTCCACTTACAAGACCATCGACTTCTCCCATTTTGAGCATCATTGTTCCGAGCCAAACAGAATCTTTCAAAAGGTTTGTCGCTAGTTCTTCAGTCATTCCTTTAGCTTTTCTTAATTCAACCAAAGTTGGAACGTATTTTTTCCCAGATTCTTCAGTTACTTCTAAAATTTCAAGCCCTTCTGGAATGGTTAGATTTTTGGCTCGAGCGATTTCTTCAATTTCTTTTCGGTTGCCTAATAAAACAGGAATGGCAATTTTACGTTCATAAGCAAGAATCGCCGCTTCGATGGTGCGAGGTTCGTTTCCTTCAGGAAGAACAATGCGCTTTTGCTTTTCACTAGCTTTGACTAATAAACTAGCTCTAAATTCTGCTTGAGAAATTTTTCTTTCGTTAGGGACTTTCTTTAAATCTTCTTCTAAAACGGAGAGAACATTTGTTTCTGCGCCTTTGGCTACAACTCGGACTCGATTTTCTTGAAGTTCTGTATTAAGGCATTGAAGTTCAGTGGAGGAATCATTTTCAGAAACGAGAACCACAGAAGCGTCTAAAGCAAGAGCGAGCATTTCATTTAACTTTCTCGCTACAAAAGGAGAATTTTGAAGAGTTGCGCCTTGGACAATTACAATTTGATCTTCTTTGGTGATTTTTGAAAAATCAAGAGCGATTTGCTCCATGGCCACAGCGCCATTTCCGTTAGAGAAAAGTTCTGCTGCTTTAGAGAATGCTTCAGAATTTAAAGGAGAGAAGAGTATTGCTTCCCCATATTTTTTTGCTGTTTCTAAAGTTTTTGATAGAAGAGAATCCATTTGGATACTTGCTTCTACAGGAAGAATAAGATAAACGCGCTTCATTTAAACCTCTGTTTGAGTTGCAAAAATTTGACTCTAGAGAATTCTAGAGATTTGTCTTTGGATAAAATAGCTTTATGATACTCATTAGGCATTAGAGAAAGTGAAAAAAAATAAAATTTTAGCTAAAGAATTAGTGTGGGGAATTTTGACGACGAAGTTGATAGTAGAGACTGCCACGACTAATGCCTAATTTTTTTGCCGCCATTGATTTGTTATTGCCACATTCGTAAAGAGTTTTTTCAAGGATGTGGTATTCCGGTGCTTTTTCACGTTTTTTTCTATCGGGTAAATTTATCGAATAAATAGCGGATCCTTCTGCAAGTAGAGAAGGTAAGGAGACATTGTAAGATTGTAAAAGATGGTAGCGTTCTAGAATATTTCGTAATTGCCTAATATTACCTGGCCAAGGGTAGTTTTTTAATGCTGAAATTTCATCGTGATTTAAATCTCGATTTAGACGATAATCAGCATTTTCAGATTCAATAGATTTCCAAACAGAGGTTATAATAGAGTGCATTTCCGCCTCTCGTTCTCGAAGTGGTGGTAAGTGAATCGGAAACACATTAAGGCGAAAAAACAAATCTTCACGAAATTCTCCGCGTTTTACAAGAGTTGGTAAGTGCCGATGCGTCGCACAAATTAAGCGAAAATTAACAGAAATTTCTTGGGTTCCTCCAACAGGGAGCACTTTTTTTTCTTGTAGAATTCTTAAAAGTCTTGCCTGACTTTGTAAAGGAAGTTCTCCAATTTCATCTAAGAAAAGGGTTCCGCCCTCCGCGGCTCGAACTACGCCCATCTTGCTTGTGATGGCACCGGTAAAAGCTCCTCGTTCTGAACCTTCTAGAATGCTTTCTATCAAATTTTGCGGTATAGCACCACAATTAAGAGCGATAAACGGCCCATTGGCTCGACTGCTTTTAGAATGGAGCGTTTTGGCTGCTACCTCTTTACCACTTCCAGATTCTCCGAGAATAAGAACAGGTACATCGGCATTTGCTGCGATAGATAAAAGATTTTTGTGTTTTGACATAAAAGCCCTTTTTTGGTTTAAAATTGAAAAAAAACGGTTTTTCCGTCTTCTTCTTTTTAAAACGTTTGAAAATGATTTTTTTAACACCAGAGATTACTATTTTTACAAACCGTTAGATTTTTTTACAAATCGAACGAAAAACACAAAACCAAGTGGCTGGCTAGATGGGTAGGCTTGGGCAGGTTTGTCGCGAGTCAAGCGGCTTTGCTCGAAGTGCGAGAGGTCTTGCGGCCCGAAAGGAAAAAATGAATCAAAGAATCGTATGTAAATTTGGTGGCAGTTCTGTTGCCGATGCAGGCCAATTCAAAAAAATTAAGGCCATTGTTGAATCAGACAAGAATCGTAAAGTTATTGTCGTTTCTGCCCCAGGTAAGCGTAATCCAAAAGAAACAAAGCTTACCGACCTTCTATATAGTACTTATGATTTAGCTTCTAAAGGTCTTGATTTTTCAACGCCTTGGAATTTAATTCGTGAACGTTATAATGAAATTTGTAATGAATTAGGGCTTGAAAATAAATTAACAGAGGATTTAGATAGCTTAGAAGCTAAATTAAAAAATCACCCAGAATCTGTAACGATTGATTTTCTGGTAAGTCGTGGTGAATTTTTGTGCGCTCGGCTTATGGCTAAATATTTAGGTGCAAACTTTGTCGATACATTTCCGTTGATTACTTTTGACGATAAGTATCGCGTGGTTTCAAAAACTTATGAAGATATTGCTAAAGCCCTTTCTGATGAAAACCAACTTTATGTGTTGCCGGGCTTTTATGGTTCTAATCTTCGCGGAGAAGTTAAAACTTTTAGTCGCGGCGGTTCTGATATTACAGGGGCAATTCTTGCAAATGGTATTGATGCTCAAAAATATGAAAACTGGACCGATGTTTCCGGAATGCTTATGGCTGACCCAAGAATTGTTGAAAATCCACTCCCGATTGAATACGTGAGCTATCGAGAAATTCGCGAACTTGCTTATTCTGGTGCAAGTGTTTTGCACGACGAATCAATCGCGCCTTGTCGTGTAAAAAAAATACCTATCAATATTCGAAATACTAATCGCCCTGAAGATGCAGGAACGATTATTGGTCCTACTCCAGAAAAAGCATTGCGTCCTATTACAGGAGTTGCTGGTAGAAAAGGCTTTTCCATGATTTATATTGAAAAGTCTATGATGAATAAAGAAGTTGGCTTTGGTCGTCGAGTTCTTGCTGTATTAGAATCAGAAGGGCTTTCTTATGAACTATGTCCAAGTGCAATTGATTCTATGAGTATTGTTGTAGATACAAAAGCTCTTGAAGCTGTTCAGGAAGTGGTTCTCGAAGATATTACCCAACAAATGCGACCAGATCGCATTAAGGTTTTCCCAGGAATTTCTTTGATTGCAACGGTTGGTCATGGTATGACGAACAAGATTGGTGTGGCAGCAAAGCTTTTCACAGCACTCGCTGAGAACAAAGTGAACGTTCGTATTATCGACCAAGGGTCTTCGCAGATTAATATTATCACAGGTGTTGATGAAGCCGATACAGAAAAAGCTATTCGCTCTATCTATGAGGCGTTTATGAATTAAGGGAAATTCCTTAGATCAGAAATTCAATGGGCGGTTCCTTGAACCGCTCATTTCATAATAAAAAAATCTCACCGAAAGTGAGATTTTTAGAAACTTAATTTTATGGACGATACTGGACTCGAACCAGTGACCTCTGCCGTGTGAAGGCAGCGCTCTGAACCGACTGAGCTAATCGTCCTTTCGACAAATCCAAAGATATAAAAGGCTTTTAGACTCGTCAAGCAAATTTCTTTGAAAGCTTAGAGGTATTTGTCTTCAGCTTTGTGGAGAATTGCAAGGAAATCAGCTGGAGTTTCGGCTTCAATTAAATCCTGGCGAACAGCACCATCAGCTAAAAGCCGGCTCACAGAAGAAAGAGCTTTAAGGTGTGGCCCTACCGTGTTTCCTGGACTAACAATTAGGATTAAAAGAAATACGGGTTCTCCATCAAAAGAGTCAAAATCTAAACCATTTTTGACGGTAGCTGCAACCATACACATACGATCAACATAATCTACTTTAGCGTGAGGAACAGCTAGTCCGCAACTGATGCCTGTAGAACGAGATTTCTCTCGAGCCCAAACGGCTTCAAAAATTTCATCACGATGTTCTAGTTGGTATGCTCGACAAAGCGTATCTACCATTTCATTAAGAATCCCTTCTTTATCTGTAGAAGAGGAATCAATTATAATGCAGTTATCTACAAATCTTTCAGAAAGACGCATAGAAAAGCCTCAAAAAGAAACAATTAAAGATATTTTAGAAAAAAATATCTTAGTTTGGGTAAAAAACCAAGGATAATCTTTAATTCTAAAGAAAAGATTTGTCTAAAAGTTTACGAATTTCTGTTTCTGATGTGTTTTCATTAATATTTTTCAAAATTTCATTCATTTGAACAACAGAAATTTGTCCTGGAACAGTAGTGCTTAAGATGCTGCCGTAAGAAAGATTCGCACCTTTCAAAAGTGAAAGTAAGCGGCTGGCTTGGCCAGAGTTTCCCATGGCGAAAGCGGAAAAATAAGAGAATTGACTTGAAAAATCTTTGATGAATTGATAAATCGGCTCGCAGTCACCTTCAGCATTGCTCATCGCTGCAATCTTTACGCCATCGGCGCCTACTCGTAAAGCGTCTTGCACTAATGTAACAAGAACAGGGTAAGGCGGCACTCTGCTGAAATTATGTTGAGAAATAATAATTTTAGAACCCTTGAGAGATGCAAAAGATTTTAAAGCTTCAAAATCAAAAAGACAATCCTGCTCAAGATCTAAAATGTCAGGAACAGATTCCGCAGAAAGAATCGGACCCCAATTTTTCATTCTCATAGGAGCTTTTGTGTTTGGAAAATTTCCGCCGTCACGAACGAGTCTAATGGTTCCAATTTGTAATTTATTTGGGCAAACTTTACGTAAACGACCAGAAAGATTAGGCCATTCCACTCTTTTGGGAAACCAATCATAACGAATTTCAAGAGCTGAACAAAG
Organism: Fibrobacteraceae bacterium; assembly: GCA_017625775.1. GTDB lineage: Bacteria > Fibrobacterota > Fibrobacteria > Fibrobacterales > Fibrobacteraceae > UBA1765. Next base: position 47,027 of record JAGAKE010000019.1, on the reverse strand, counting down.
AGCGACCGCTTGAGCGATTTCTCCATTGGGATCGTGTTCTAATTCGGAAAGAATACGCGGTCCAAGCAAACCTACTAAGTGACCATGCGAAATCATACGCAAAAGATATCAAATATGGGTAATCTTGGCGAGGTAGTATTTAAAAAAAAATTAAATTTGGACAAAATTGGAGTAGAATTATGATTTCTATGGATTGCGAAAAAAAAGAAGAAGTAAAAAAGAGTGATTTTCTGAAACAAGCAGAAGAACATTTAGCTAATTCTCGCCGTATTTTTCTTTGGGGTGGGGTCGATGACGAAAGCGCAGAAAGAATTGTTAAGCAGCTTTTGTATTTAGATTCTATTTCTCATGACGATATTGTGCTTTTCATTAATAGTCCAGGCGGTGTGATTTCAAGTGGCCTTGCTATTTATGATTGTATGCAGGCGATTCAAAGCGATGTGGTTACTGTTTGCTGCGGACAAGCCGCTTCTATGGGTGCTGTTTTGCTTGTTTCAGGAACGAAAGGGAAACGTTATGCTTGGCCGAATGCAAGAATTATGATTCACCAACCATTGATTCATGGGCAAATGACTGGGCCTGCGTCTGATATTCAAATTCAGGCAGAAGAAATGCTTCGCATTCGTGAAGTGACTACTGAGATTTTAGCTCGTCATACAGGTAAAAGTGTTGAAGAAATTGATCGAGACACAGAACGAGATAATTGGTTTGCGGCAGAAGCAGCTAAAATTTATGGTTTAGTTGATCTTATTGAGAGCTATCGATAATGGGCTTTTTTTCAGCAATAAAATCAGGATTACAGAAAACCCGAGATGCTCTACTTGGGGAATTAAAAGGCATTGTTGGTGCTGGAAAAATTACCGACGAAACACTTGAAGATTTAGAAGAGCATTTAATCAAAGCAGATGTGGGCGTTGATGCTGCGTTTCTTTTAACAGATGCTTTGCGTGAAAATGCTTTAGGAAAATCTTTGACGGAAAAAGAAGTCCTTTCCATTATGAGAGATGAAGCGGAACGTCTTTTGCAAGATCCGCCACCTTTTGAACTGAAGGGTTCTCCTCATGTAATCTTAGTGATTGGCGTCAATGGGGCAGGAAAAACCACGACTATAGGTAAATTAGCATCTCGTTTTGCAAGCGAAGGCAAAAAGGTGATGATAGCTGCAGGCGATACTTTCCGTGCAGCGGCCATTGAACAACTTGAAGCGTGGGCAGAACGCTCCGGGGCAGAATTTGTTCGTCACCAAGAAGGCTCTGATCCTGCGGCCGTTGCTTTTGATGCTTGTGCCGCCGCGAAGGCTCGTGGTTGCGATATTGTTCTTGTAGATACAGCTGGACGCTTACATAATAAAGATTATTTGATGGAAGAATTGTCTAAAGTAGTTCGTGTAATGCGAAAACATGACGCTGCCTACCCGCATGATATTTGGTTAGTTCTCGATGGAACTACCGGGCAAAATGCAATTAATCAGACAAAGATTTTTCATAAGAGTTTTCCGTTAACAGGAATTGTGGTTACCAAGCTCGACGGGACCGCACGTGGTGGTTCTGTACTTTCCATAGCAGGCTCTCTTCGCATTCCTATTCGTTGGATAGGTGTTGGAGAACGCATAGATCAATTGGTTCCATTTGACAAACAGGAATTTGTGGAAGGTCTCTTTGAAAACGCTCTCAGTGATAATTAAGGCGCTAAAAGTTTTTATTCTTGCAGGCCTTTTTTTTGCGATGTTTGCTTGTCGTCAAGACACTCCACCATCGGCTGAGTTTCGTAGTGCGTACATAGAAATGCGAGTCGTTTCTGAAATTTATGGGATTCGTCCAGAAGCCGGTTTGTTGCATAAAGCCATTCTAGAAAAATATGGATTTACGGCAATAAGTTTTTCAGAAGAAGTAAATCGATTGCGCTCTGATTATCGCCTTTGGGAAACTTTCCAATCGGGAGTGGTTTCAGAGTTGGATTCTTTGATAGAAAAGAAAAAAAGGAAACCATGAAATATCTCTTGTTTTTATTTCTAGCTGTTTCTGTTTTTTCTGCTGAATCTATTTGGATTCCGTTTGATAGAGCATTGCTTGAAGCGAAGAAAGATAAAAAGCCATTATTTGTGGAATATTTTGCTGATTGGTGTGTGCCATGTCAAGTGATGGAAGCAAATGTTTTTTCTGATTCTAGCGTGCAGACTACGATAACGGAAAACTTTCACGCGGTTCGCTTAAATGTAGAATCGGAAGATGTTATTTTTTGTGAAGGACAAAAGTTGCCTGTGAAAGAATGTTATACTGAAAAACTTCAGTTGCGGGGAATTCCTTCTTTTGTCATTTTAGATTCTAATGGAATGTCTTTGCTTTCTTTAAGCGGCGCCATGGGAACAGAAGGTATGTTGCGTTTTTTGAATAAAGTTCTTTATGAAGGATTTTAAAATTTCGGAGAAACAATGGAAAATATTTTTTTGATAGCGACGGTTGTTTTCTGGAGTTCATTGCTACTCTTATTTCATGGGTATGTATTTTTTATTTTATCGCTTCCATTCTTAAGTGAAATTTTTAAAAGAAAACAAAAGTCTGAATGGAATGATTTGCCAAAGGTTTCTATTCTTATTTCCGCCTTTAATGAAGAAGCTATCATTGAAAGAAAAATTGCGAATTTGTTGGAAATTGATTATCCTAAAGAATTGTTAGAAATTTTAATAGGCGATGATGGTTCTTCTGACAAAACGGCTGAAATTGTAAAGCATTATGAGTCTGAAGGAATTACGCTTGTTCAAGCTGAAAAAAATGCAGGAAAAGCGGCTATGTTGAATCGCCTGCAAAAAATAGCGCAAGGCGAAATTCTCCTATTTTGTGATGCGAATACCATGTTTTTTCCAAATGTAGTGCGTCAATTAGTCGCTCCTTTTGGAGACAAGAAAATCGGCTGCGTTTGTGGACATTTAATCCTTTCTGATTTAAGCGGCACTCCTCTTGGAAAAGGAGAAAGCGCCTACTGGGATTTAGAATCAGAAATCAAAAAATTTGAAGGGGCGTTAGATCGTATGGTAGGCGGAAACGGTGCTTTATATGCGATTCGTCGAGACCTTTATTCGCCACTTCCTACAAAAAAAAGTGTGATGGATGATTTTTTTGTGACAGTAAAAATTTTGCAGAAGGGCTATTTCTGCACATTTGCAAATGGAGCAATTGGAACAGAAGTAACTTCAAAAGATGCTATTGGAGAATATCGTAGAAAAGTCCGAATTGGACGGGCTAATTTCAATTATCTTTTTTCTTATTTACCATTGTTAAATCCCTTTAGACCTTTAATTGCTTATTTATTCTTTTCACATAAATTACTTCGTTGGTTTTCACCGCATTTAGGAATTCTTTGCATTATTTCTTCTGCTATACTCGCATTTTCCGGAAAGCCATTTTATATTGGGATTTTTGCTTCTATTTTGCTCTTCTTTTTACTAGCTCTTTTAAAAATTATTCCTCAAGCTTATTATTTTTTATCTATGAATATGGCTATGTTAAAAGGATTCTTTTTGTCTTTTTGTAAACAAAAAGGTGGCGGTTGGGCTCGTGAAGCAAGAAGCGAAGAAACAACGATTTCTTCCATTTGGATTTCGCTTGTTGGAATTGCTGCGGCTTTTATGCTTGTTCTTCCAACGAACGCATCCGCTGATATTGGATTATCGGCAGAAATAGGTTCTTTAACGCCATTAGAAGAGGATGGAATCTTTAATTTAGATTTTAACGCTCATTTGTGGTATCGCTTTGATCAAATGGTGTTTTTAGGAATTGGAAGTGGTTATCAAGATATTTATGGTCATTACTATGTTCCTGTAACTGCATCTATTTGGGTTCGCTTTCCATTTGGTAGTACGGTGTTGCCTGTGTTTACGGGGGATTATGGTTATGCCTTTGGAGACGATAAACGCATGATATGGAAATTAGGTGGTGGCGTTGATATTAAAAATGGCGACCGCTCTTCTATTTTGCTTCTTGCTGGTTATGAAAAATTAAGAAGCCGTGGCGGTCATATTTATGTGCATGGTGGATTGTTGTTAGAATTTTAGTAGGTAGAATTGCATGAAAAATGTTGGTTTGATATTTGCAGGTGGTGTCGGCTCTCGGATGAATTCCAAACAACGCCCAAAGCAGTTTTTGGAAATTTATAATAAGCCTATTATTGTGCATACCATAGAACATTTTGAAAAAAATCCAGAGATAGATGCTGTTGTTGTTGTTTGCGTAGAAGATTGGATTGAATATTTTAATTCATTGGTTTATAAATTTCGTTTAGATAAAGTCGTAAAAGTCGTGCCGGGCGGTGAATCAGGGCAACTTTCTATTTATAATGGTTTAAAAGCAGCAAAAGAAATTGTTTCGAACGAAGAAGCAATTGTGCTGATTCATGATGGAGTCCGACCTTTAATTAATAGCGAATTGTTGTCTAAAAATATAGCTTGCGTCAAGCAATTTGGTTCATCAATCACAAGTGCTATTGTTAAAGAAACAATCGTTGAAATACTTGATGATGGTGAAATAAAAAATGTTCCTGATAGAGCTCATTCTCGAGTAGCAAAAGCGCCTCAGTGTTTTTTGTTGAATGATATTCTAGAAACTCATGAAAAAGCATTGGCGGAAGGAAAAAAAGATTTTATTGATTCTTGTTCGATGATGCAGTATTATGGTTATCGTTTGCACATGACAGACGGCCCTTATGAAAACATCAAGATAACAACCCCAGATGATTTTTATACTATGCGTGCTATATTGCAAGTCAAAGAAGATGCTCAAATTTATGGATTGGAAGGATGAATGTAAATAGAATAAAAAAAATGGTGAAAAATTCAACTTTTCCACCATTTAAGATGGCTTTGAAAATTTGGGCTGGGTTTCACCACATTCTTGATAAGCTTTCATTTACAACATCTACTCCTATTTATTATTTTGCTCGTTTATTTCCATTGCAAAATAAAGTAGTTGCAAGCACTTTTATGGGAAGAAAATATGGAGATAATACAAAATTTATTGTAGAAGAATTATTAAAAATTGATCCAAAAATAGAAATTAAATGGGTAAAAAATTTTAATTATAAATACCAACTTCCAAGCAATATTAAACCTATTTCAAGATTTTCATTTTGGCGAGTGGCGTATGAATATGCGACTGCGAAAGTTTGGCTAGATACGCATCGTTTTCCTTCTAATGCAAAAAAAAGGAAAGGACAGTTAGTTATAGAAACATGGCATGGGGGATTAGGGATAAAGAAAATCGATGGAGACGTCTCTAAATTTCGTCAATTGAAACGAATCTCAAAAGAAGTTGAAACGACTTCAATTCTTGCTGATATATTTATTTCACAATCTTCTCATTTGTCAAAAGTTTATAGATCCGCTTTTGATTATAAAGGAAAAATTTGGAAAATAGGTTATCCTAAAAATGACATGCTTTTTTTTGATAATGAACCTTATCAGAAGAAAATAAAACAATATTTTAATTTCAATCAAGATGATAAAATATGTGTTTATGCTCCAACATTCAGAGATGACTTTTGGTCTAAGGGTATAAATAAAGACGTTTATGCGATTAATTTTATGAATTTGAAACATGCTCTTAACAAAAGGTTTTCTGGTGAATGGAAAATCTTGGCTCGTTGGCATCCATTAATGCTTCGATATGTAACAGAAACGAAAATGTCATTGGGATCTTCTGTTATTGATGCAACATGTTATCCAGAAATGCAAGATCTCATAATGGCTGCGGATGCTTTTGTTTCGGATTATTCTAGTTGTATTTTTGATGCGGCAATTAGAGAAATTCCTTGTTTTACGTTTGCTACTGATTTTGAAGAATACAAATTAGATCGGGGTGTCTATTATGAAATGGAAGATTTACCCTTTCCTTATGCAAAGAATAATGAAGAATTGGAACAAAATATATTAGCTTTTGATGAAATGGAATACAAAAATGCGTGGTCAGCTTTTAAGTTGAAAACAGGGCTGTTCGAAACAGGTCATGCTGCAAAAGATATCGCTTTTCTTATTAATGAGTTTATGAAAGGAAATAAGAATCCTTTGGAGGAAATTAAAGGTGAACCATAAAAAAATCCTTTTAGAAGATATAGAGCGTTTGCGGGAATTATACTCATCGTTCTTTGACTCGTTGAATGGGAAAAATATTCTTGTGACAGGAGCGACTGGTTTAATTGGAAAAACTTTAGTATTGAGTATTCTTCAAAATACGAAATCTGCAAATGTCATAGCACATGTTAGAAATAAAGAAAAAGCAGAGGCTATTTTTTTTAATGTTCCTTATAGGGAAAGACTTTCTTTTTTAGTATCAGATATTAAAGAAAAAATTCAAAAAAATGAACCTATACATTACATTATTCATGCGGCGAGTGAAACTTCAAGTAAAGTTTTTGTAGAGAATCCTGTTGAAACGATTGAAACTGCAATAACAGGAACACGAAATGTTTTGGAATTTGCTCGAGAAAAAAATGTTGAAAGTTTGGTTTACCTTTCAACAATGGAAGTTTATGGAACACCTGCTACAGATGGTAAAATTCTTGAAACGCAAGGGACAACTTTGAATACAATGGAGATTCGTTCTAGTTATCCAGAAAGTAAAAGATTGTGTGAATCTCTTTGCAAAGCTTATGCTTCAGAATATTCTGTTCCTGTAAAAGTGATTCGATTGACGCAAACATTTGGACCAGGAGTTTCTTACCATGACGGTCGTGTATTTGCAGAATTTGCTCGTTGTGTAATTGAAAAAAGAAATATTGTTTTAAAAACCAAAGGCGAAACCAAACGGAATTATCTTTATACAGCAGATGCTGTTTCTGCAATACTAGCAGTCCTTTTGAAGGGAAGTGTTGGGGAAGCTTATAATGCAGCAAATGAGGAAACATATTGTTCTATTTATGAAATGGCTCATTTAGTTGCTGGAGAATGTGCAAAGAATGAAATTCAAGTTGTTGTTCAGGAACAAGATATTTCAAAATTTGGTTACGCGCCTGTTTTGAAAATGAATTTAGATGTAAGCAAACTTAAACAATTAGGCTGGATTGCCAATTATACATTAAAAGAAATGTTTGTGAGAATGATTGCGGAAATGGAGTAATAGGGCTTTTGAGCGAACAAAGTAAAAATAATAAGCGAATCATAAAAAACACCTTATTCCTATATATTCGGATGGGTTTGGTGATGCTTGTTCAGCTTTATACAAGTCGTATAGTTCTTGCTAATTTAGGTGTTGATAATTATGGCATTTACAATGTAGTTGCGTCATTTATTGTTGCTTTTACTTTTATTAAAGGTCCTTTGAATTCTGCTACACAGAGGTTCTTAAATTTTGAAATAGGAAAAGGAAATGTTAGTCAGGTCAATCTGGTTTTTAATATAAGTTTACGAATATATGCTGTATTAGCTCTCGTTTTAATAGTATTAATAGGGTTTTCTGGAGAATGGTTTATTAATAATAAAATGCAAATACCTTTAGATAGAATTCCCGCTGCACAATGGTGCTTTTATTGTTCTTTGCTTGCTTTAGCTTTTAATATTATGAAAACGCCATTTAGTGCTATGGTGATCGCCAATGAAAAAATGTCTTTTTTTGCTTATACAAGTATTATAGAAGTTGTTTTTAAACTTTTGAACGCTTTTTCGTTAGAGATATTTGATTATGATAAATTGAAAATATACGCAATAAATCATTTGATAATAGACGCTTTTTTATGCATTTGGTTTTTGTTTTATTGCAAAAGAAATTTTATTGCGGCAAAGTTTAAGAATATTTTTGACAAAAAGCTTTTTAAAGAAATGATATCATTTTCTAGTTGGACTTTGTTTGGTTCTATAGCGGTGATGACAGCAAATCAAGGATTGAATATATTATTGAATATTTTTTATGGACTTGCGATAAATGCGGCTATGGGAATAGCAAGTCAAGTTAATTCGGCTACAAGACATTTTGTATCTAATTTTCAAACTGCATATAAACCACAGATAGTTAAGTATTATGCACAAGAAAAATATTCTGAACTGGCAGAATTGATTTATAATTCGGCAAAATACTCGTATTTGTTGTTGTTTGCGATAGTTTGTCCTTTAATATTTAATATTGAATATGTTTTAAATCTTTGGTTAAAGACGCCTCCAGAAAGTGCTGGTATTTTTTGTGTTTATATGTTTATTTATTCTTTGTTAGAAACTTTGTCGGCTCCTATGTGGATGTCAATTCAAGCTTCAGGTAAAATAAAAAAATATCAGCTTTGTATTAGTAGTGCTATGGTGATGAATATAATTTTATCTTATATATTCTTATCTTATGGAGCTGCTGCTGTAAGGGTGTTGCAAATTAAATGTGTTTTGGATGTTCTTTATTTTATAATACGTTTTTGTTTCTTAAAGCGAATTATAAAGTTTTCATTTGTTTGTTATTTTAAAAGAGTATTGTGGAAAATTGCATGTGTGTCAGTAATTTCTGCAGGCGTTCTTTATTTTGTTTCATATAAAACAGAAAATTTTGAAAGATTAGTATTATCCATTATCTCTTTTGGTGTTGTCTATTTTACTACAACATATTTTATTGCAATAGATAAAGAAACAAGAAAAAAAATATTTTTAAAAATACGGAAGAAAATAAAGAAGGAGTGACAATGAAAACTGGAATTTTAGTTTGTAAAGGAACGGGAAAAGTAAAAAATATTGGTGATTATTTGCAATCTGTTGCTCAGGAACAATTTCTGCCAAAGAATTCTGAATCTATAGAACGAGAAAGTTTGAATTCTGTAGAAGGAAATGAATTTATAAAATTAATTATGAATGGTTGGTTTATGCACCATCCAGAAAATTTTCCACCCTCCGAAATCATACAACCATTATTTCTTTCTTTTCATATTACTCCTAAAATTGCTGATACTTTTTTTTCTGAAAAAACAATTGCTTATTTGAAAAAATATGAACCTATTGGCGCACGTGATTTAGGAACATTAAAACTGTTGGAATCAAAAGGAATTAAAAGTTGGTTTTCTGGGTGTCTTACATTAACTTTAGGGAAAAAATATAAAGCTTCCAAACATGGAGACGAAATAATTTTTGTTGATCCATATTTTGAATTGGGTGGGGACAACGAGGCAAAGAAATGGGTTAAATTGGTAAAAGCTCTTTTAATGTTTGTTAAAAGTCCGTTTAAAGTGTTGAATTTATATAAGAAATTTGAAAGTGATTTTATATCTCCTGTATCTAAGATTTCAAAGAAAAAGAAACTTTTATTAGTTGCTTCATTTTACAATGCTTATTCAAATATTTTTAGTGATGATGTCCTTTTAAATGCTAGTTATATAAGTCATAAAATTAGCCAGGCCGACTTTCCTACAAATGAAGAAAAAATGGAATATGCTCGTTTGTTGATTAAAAGATATAGTCAAGCAAAATATATAGTTACTTCTAGAATACATTGTGCTTTACCCTGTTTAGGGATAGAAACGCCTGTTCTTTTTGTTAATTCTGAAGCGTTACAAGGTAGTGGAGTCCGCTCTTCAGGTCGCTTCGAAGGATTACTAGATTTATTGCATCAGCTCAATTTTACTTCAGGAAAAATTGTAGTGAACTCTCCAGAGATTACTAAAAAACTTTCTGAAGGTAAAATTAGTAGAAATTTAAGTTTTGAAAATCGTCAAGATTACAAAAAATTAGCAGATGATTTGAGTTGTCGGGTAACCTCATTTCTTGAAAATTAGGAATAGTATGAAAATATCATTTGTTGGTCTTTATGAGGAAATGAATTTAGGAGATCCGGTAATTGCCCGGTGTACAGAGTGGTTATTTTTAAAACATACAGAGCCACAAGAAATACAAGTTAATCGAGTTGTTCTTGATTATACAGAACTTCATAAAAAAGAAACGTTTTTATACAAAATTGTAAGACAGATTACAAAAAAACTTCGCTTGCGAAAATGGCGTCGAAAAAACTACCAAAGATTGATGTGGAATTTAGATTGTGAATATTTTAAATCTAAATTCATCGGTTCTGATTTTATTGTGGTTGTTGGTGGGGGCCTTGTTAAATATAAATATCAATTATTTTGGCTGCATTTATCTGTAATTTTGCATATTGCAGATAAATTAAATATACCAGTATTTTTTAATTCTTTAGGTGTGGAGGGGTATGATAAAAAAAATGAACGCTGCCAATTTTTAAAGAAAGCTCTCCAAAATAAATCTCTTATGCGGGTGACTATTAGAGATGATTATCCACTTTTTTGTCAACAATATTTAGATAATAAATCCAATCCCATGAGTTTTGAGGTGGCTGATCCAGCAGTGTGGGTAAAAGAGGTTTTTGCAGAGATTTTAGAAGAAAATAAAAAGTCAAAGAAAGAACTAATTGGGCTTGGTATTGCTCGTGGAGAAATATTTGAAGCGAATGGTCTGCAATTTTCAAAAGCTCAAGCGAAACTGTTATATATACATATAGTGAAAATTTTACAGCAAGAAGGATTTAAGGTTCAGTTATTTACAAATGGTCTTGATAAAGATAATGAATTTGCGGATGAAATTTTTTCAGAATTAAATTCAGTAGGAGTTTCTATTTCTAACGTACAAAAACCTAAAAATGTTGACGAATTGATTGTTCTGATTCATTCATTTGAAGCAGTCATAGCTACGCGTTTACATGCGTGCATTATTGCATATACATTAAATATTCCCGCAGTAGGTTTGGTCTGGAACGAAAAATTTACTTTATGGGGAAAAAAAATTGGTGCTCCTGCAAACTTTCTTAAACAAAATGAATGGGAACCTAAAAATATTTTGGCTCATTTAAAGGAAGCAATACAGTCTCCTTACAATGAGGAATCTCGTCAGAATTTAAAAGAATCAATTTCTGGGGATGTTAAGGATATAGTAAGAATTATGAGGGAAATGAAAGGGTAGAAAATGAATTTTTTAATAAGCCTTGTAGCTAAAGAGGTTTAGTTTCAATTATCTTGAATAGGTGCTAGGAGTTTTTTATCTAAAATCCATGTCCAGGCATTTACTGCATTTAATAGACTATCTGCAGCAGCATTTACATTAAGCGGAAGTTTTGTTTCTGAAATAAAATTTCCGATAGTTTCTGTGGTATCCCAATCGGATAAATCAGATAACATTCGTTGTGATAATGGTTCAAAATTCATTTCACATAAGTTTCAGAATTTGAGCAAAGGAAATGGCGATAAAATTTTATATACTTTAAACAAGTCCTAAAAATGGGGGCTGACAATACTTTATTGAGCGTGTAATGAAGTAATTAACTATTTTTGATTTAAAATAAATATTTTAATTGAGTGTAAATGTTATGAATGCCTCCTCTTTTATTTTACTCTTGATGTTGATTTTGCTTATTTTGCACAAGTTGGAATTTGCAGGGGTAAAAGGAATTTTTGAAGATGCTTTATCGTTAAAAAATACTATAACGATAAGAGGGGCGGCAGCAGTATGCGTTATCCTTACGCATACAGGGGTTATACCTTTTTATAAGCATGGTTTTCTTTTTGTTGGCATTTTCTTTTTTTTCTCTGGATATGGACTTATGCTTTCCCTGAAAAAAAAGCCCGGTTATTTAAAAGGTTTTTTTAGAAATCGACTACCTTCTGTTATTGTTCCTTATTATACAATGAATATTTTTTACATAATTGCTTTATTTGGGCTTGGATTTACTCCAACTATAGATATGGTTTTTCGAAGCTTTTTTTTGCCAATGATGAAACGTAGCTTATTTATTACATCTGCATGGTATGTGATAGCTATTGTATTATTTTATGTGTTTTTTGGAATTTTCTTTCGCTATTTTAAATTTTTTAAAGCTTTTCTTTTAACGGCATTAGGAATAGCAATTTATTGTATGTTATGCAGACATTTTGGACGTTCTATTTCATGGTATGGAACTACATCCTTGTTTCTGTTAGGTATTCTTTTTGCCCAATATTATTCAAAGATATATGCGATCATTAGAAAGAAACATTTCATATTAAGTATTTTAATGCTATTGCTATTTATTAACGGAGTAATAGTGGATTACCAAGCCAGAGGCTTGTTAAAATTTTTTACACACCAAATTTCATGCGCATTTTTTGTTTTGTTTATTATAACTCTTCTTTACAAATTCCATATTAAGAGTTCATTACTTGCTTTTTGGGGTAAAGTTTCTTATGAATTATATATAGCACATCATTTAGTTATTCTCTTCTTAAATAATTCTACAATAAATCCTCCATGGAAAAATTCAGTGTATTGTTTGCATTGGGATTCTCGAATTGGAGTGGCATTAAGCACAGTAGCTATAGCAACATTAATTGCTTTTATAATGAACCGCATAAATCAAAAACTTTTAAATAGTTTAAAAAAGTCCTCAGAGTCTGTTACAGTAAAATCTTAATTTGTAATAGAATCGATTATTTGATTTTTAAATTCGAAGTCAATCATTAGCGGAAAGTGATCGGAAGGAAAGCGAAGGCGGTTTTCGTCTCTGTAGGTATTATCTAGAATTCCAAATCGAATGATATTTACATTTCCGAGAAAATAAATGTAATCTAAATTGTTATCCTCCGGATTATTTTCTTTATAATGATTGAATGAGGGTTTGGGAGCATATACATACTTTGCCTTTGTTCTAGCATCAAATAAACCTCCTTTTTCTAAAAGTTTCAAGGCCTTTCTGTTTGGTTTTGAGTTAAAATCTCCAATGAAAAAGAAAGTTTTATTTTTCACAATATCTGGAATTTTGTTGAGAGCTAATTTTGCACTTTCTATTCGCGCCGTATCTCCTTTGTGATCCCAGTGGGAATTGAAAATAAAAAATTCTTTCTTTGTGTTTTTTTCTAAAAAATGAGCCCAATTACAAAAACGAGGGTGCCTTGCATCCCATCCCTTAGTATTTGACTGTCCATCTTTAGAATACCAAAATGTTCCTTGATTTACAACTTCAAAACGAGAAGGAAGATAAGCGATAGGATTTCCATGGTGTTCTCCAGATATCCATTTGTATTCTGGTAGTAAATTAGATAGCATCATTTGTTGAATCGAATCAACTTCTTGCATGCCAATAATTTCAAAATGATGAAAATGAGTTAATAATGAAATTTCAGGAGCTCTTTTTAACCAGGTATCGCCATTTAGTGAATCTTTTTGATCTATACAACGAATATTCCAAGTTGCTATGCGAATAGGCTCTGCAAAGGTTTTTGCTAATGCTAATAAAAAAAACGAAAAAAATACAAACTTTTTAAAAATCATGCTAAAATATTAGAAATAGTTAAAAGTAAAACCAATTGCAATAGTTTAGTTTTTTTATTTTTGTTCGCGTATGAAATATTTGTTTCTCTTTCTCTCCATTATTCTCGTTTTTGGAAAAGTGCGTGCTTTACAAAGTGCTTTGGGGTTTGGTGGAGAAGTTGTAAACATGCCTCCTAAAATATTGTTAATGGTTGTTTTATTTGGTTGCGCTTTAAAAATTTTTCACAATCGTTCAGATTTTAAGTTCAATACGTTAGAAAAGTGGATGTTTGCTTTTTTTGGTTGTTTTGTGGTTTGCGGAACTATTAGTTGTTTTTTATCCGATGAATCTATGAGGTTGTATGCCCAAATTATGGATGTAGTTAATTATAGCTCATTTGTATTAGCATTTTATGGAACGATTATCTTTTTTCATGATACACCTAAAAAGGAAGTAAAAGAATGGCTGAAACCGACAATTTTATTTTTTAAGATTTTGACAGTGATTACGGCTGTATTTTGGGTGGTAGAGCAATCTTATGGAATTGGGTTAACATCGCACGACATATCAAACAGATTATTCCCTCCATATGAGTTTATATATTATCACGGAACTTATTTTGTAACGGTTATCGCATTTACTTTTTTGATTTTGTCAAAGGAAAGAAAAATTTTCATTTTTTTACTATGTCTTCTTTGTTTGTTGTCTGCGCGAGATAGAGGCTATTTATTTTTATTATTGTTTTTTACACTTTCTTTTCTTTTTCGAAAAGATTCGTTGAATTATAAACTTTTGATACCGTTGGTTGTTGTTGTTGGAGCAATCGCCGGTATGATTTCTTTCCAGAAAATTATTTACTATACAGATGAAGATTCTATTAGAGCTACTTTTTACATTGTCGCCGTTTTATTAGCTATTAGGTATTTTCCATTAGGTAGTGGTTGGTGTACTATTGGAACATGGAATGCGTATCGTTATGATTCTCCGATTTTCTCAGATTATTATCAATTCTTTTTATGGGCTGAAGAAAATGAAAGTGTGTATGCTGATTCTGGATTCTCTTCAATTATCGGCCAAACAGGATTGCTAGGAACCTTCTTTTATACGGGATTTTTGGTTTTATTATTTTTTGTGATGGTGAACCGATTTTCTAAGAACAGAAATGCTCGATTAGTAGTTTGTGTGTGGGTTCTTTTCAATATAGTTTGCTTTTTCATTAGCGATTCTATGATTTCAAACTTCTCCATTATTAGTGCATTTTTTATGGCTGCTTTGTATCTTCAAACTGATGAAGATAAGAACTTGAAAGAAATAAGAAAAGTAAATCAATTAGAAAATGATAAGGAGGGGACTGTATGAAAAAATATCAAAGAGCTATTACGTATGGAACATTCGATCTTTTTCATATTGGTCATTTAAGGCTTCTTGAGCGGATAGCGAATATTGCAGATGAGGTTATTGTTGCTGTATCCTCTGATGAATTTAACCGGTTAAAGGGAAAGTCTTGTGCTATTCCGTTTGAAAATAGGCGTGATATTGTTGCTGCCTTACGAATGGTTACTAAAGTTATACGAGAAGATTCCTGGGAACAGAAAAGAGAAGATATTTTACGAGAGCAGTGTGATGTTTTTATAATGGGTGATGATTGGAAAGGAAAATTTGATTTCTTAAAAGATGTTTGTGATGTTGTGTATTTGCCAAGAACAAATGGAGTGAGTTCTAGCGAAATTAAAGCAAGCCTTAAACATTAGTTTTCATTTTCCCATACAAGAAGACCATGAGATTTTCTTTTTTCTTCAGGAGGAAGCTTCATAAAGTCGCCGTAAAGATTTTGTAAATATTTTTCGTAGCCAATAGGAGCGTTGTAATATTTACCCTCAAATTCTACTATGACAGATTTTTCCAAATCTTCTCGTTTCATACGTTCTTGAGGACCATACCCCCAATTGATTCCGCCTAAAAATCTTCCTTTTTGGTATGGTCTTATTTTTGAGATGTTGTCAATAAGAAAAGAAAAAAAGTCATTAACTCGGATTGGAGAAATTTTAAATAACTTAAGAATTTTTAAGGAGATTTTTCCAAACAAACCAGTTTTTGGTCTTGAGCCATAATAAACACCTTTTCGAAAAAATTTTGTAATTCGGTAATGCCATTTATTTAAAAAATCATTTTCAAAAAGGCTGTCTATTGCAAATACATCTACCCATAAAGCAGTTGGCTGCCTGCTATTCTTTTCTTGGGCAAATGTTTTTGAATCTACAATTTTTATAAAAGGTTGATGAGTTTTCCCATTTTTATAAAAGTGGATTTCATAAGGGAATTGCATTTTTGTATTTTGAATTTTTTCAAAATCTGGTCGTGGCATGAATACATCAATGTCGTCATCCCAAGGAATAAAACCTTTATGTCGAATAGCTCCGAGAAGAGTTCCGCCACATAGATAATACTGTAAGTTTTCTGCATTGCAGTGAGCAACAAAAGCATCTAAAATAGCTAATTGTCTAGTTCGTATTTCTTCTTTAGTTAATGCTCGCATATATTAAATTTCAAAATTTGATTTAATCGGTAGTAAGGTTTTAAACATTTGAATGAAATTATTCTTCATAATCTCATAAGGCTCAATAAGATTTTCTTCATCATTTAGGCAAATGATTTGTTTTTCTTTTTTTAGGACCTGAGCACTTACAGTTTTAGAGTCAATGATGTTCAAATCATATCTAGCTCTTGTTTTTTTGAAACTGCAAGGAACGAAATTTCCTTCGGCAATTTGCCAATGATGGAAAATGTATTGATTTACATTTTCATAACCTCTAAATTTGCTTTGGCATGTTTGATCTAAAAAATCGTATTCCTTTGCCCAAACTTTTTCAAAAGTTGATTTTAAAAATGACTGAGCTGTATGAGTATGTTTGAAACCTGTAAATAAAGGATGAAAGAAAGTGTACAAAGAATATAGATTTGATTTTAATCCGTATTTAGCGTTGAAATATTTAAAAAGATTTTTTTTGAAACAAGAATGTTTTTTAAAGTTTTTGTTGATGAATGCCGTATTATAATTATCAATGGATTTGACCATGCTAAATTTTTTAAAAACAAGGAATTGCATTAATGCTTCTTCACAAGGTAATCCCTGTTGAAAAAAATCGGATGGTTTGGTTTTTCCAACAAGAAACATATCATCATTAAAATAAACAAACTCCTCAGAAAGATTTTTGATTCTATGTAAATTAAGTTCAATGGTATGAGAATTAAATGTCGGTAAGTATTTTTGGGGAATATAATCAGAATGTTTTACAAAATTTAATTGTGGATGATTTAAATTCAACCATTCTGGAAAATGTCCACAGGTAACAAAATGAACTTTATCTATCCAAGGAGCGAATTGCTCTACTCCTCGAAACCAATATCTTAAGAGTTCCCAATCTCTATAACGACTTTTTCCATCGCTTTGGGCCTTTGATGTTGCTTGCCCAGAATATTTTGATTTTTCCAGTTGCCATTTTGGGTCATTTCCATCTACCCATATTATTACAAAATCCATCAGACCCTCATTTATTCAAAATCCAATTTGCGGCTTGTTCTGAAGCTGTTCCTTTTTCACAGACATTTCCATAAAAATTTAAAATATCTTCACAGTTCTGTTTAGCGACCGCTTCATTTGTGTCTAATATTTTCTGAAATAAATCCGAAGTATTGGTGGCGAAAATGAAAGGGCTCTTTTGAATATCAAAATATAAACCTCTTCCTTCTTTATATTCCTCTAAATCGGGTACATATAGAAATATCGGGCGCCTTAATAAAATAAAATCACCGACAAGAGAAGAATAATCAGAAATAACTACATCAGAAATAAGCAAAATATCTTGCATTTCTGGGTACGAGGAGGCGTCAATAATTCTTTTGTCGTTATTCCATTGGGTTTGCATCTTGACTTTATGGTGTTGTCGAATAAGAACGCCCCATTTCTTTTGATCTCTTGCTTCTAGCGCATCAATCAAAGAAGAAAAATCAAGAACTTCCATGCCTTTATCTTTTTCTCGAAATGTTGGTGCGTAGGTTAAGATTTTATCAAATGTAGAAATGCCTAACTCTTGTCGAATTTGTTCTTTTTTTAAAGTAAAATCTGCAAAGAAAACATCATTTCTTGGAGATCCGGAATGAAGAATTTCCCCATTGAATTTCATAGCACGTTTCGCTACATTATCATTGTAATCTGAACCAGAAAGTAGAACATCAACACATTTATAACTATCAGCAAGAGAGGTTTTCCCGTCGGCTGATTTATCTACATTCTTAAAAGCTCGGTCTCCATGCCAGGTGTCCATAAAAAACTGATTTTTTCTTTTTTGAGGAACAAGAAAACCGGCGTTCATTACCCAAAATTTAGAAGTCCATAAAGCTTTTATATCTGCAAAAGAATTCTTTTTAACTTTGGTGATATAAGAAGGAACGTTTATGGATTCTGGATTTTTAAACGACCAAATAATTTTTTTATTTGGATCTAATTCATGAATTTTTTCAGAAATACTTCTTGGATTGCAAGCGTATTTTAGACCATTATAAGAGCTAAAATAAATTTGATTTTTGTTTAAGCGGAAAAAAAGTGAAAAGAATATTCGTGTCACATTCCAAAATAAAATTTTAAAAGTTCTTTTCATAATAATTCCTGGTATAGAGTATTTAATTTTTTTAGTATCACTGGGCCGGAAAAATGACTTTTGGTGTGTTCCCAAGCAGATTTTCCCATTGCTATTCGTAAATCTTTATTATTCACTAACTTTTTAATAGATTTTGAAAGAGCTTCAATATCACCAGGGGCGTTGAGAAATCCTGTGGTATTATTTTCAACAACGTAAGGGACTCCGCCAGAAAAAGTTGAAATTACAGGAATCCCGTTTCCCATCGCTTCAACAAGACTCATTCCAAATGTTTCTGCGTAAGAAGGTAGTGCTAAAATATCATATTGAATTAAGTTGTCTAAATATTCCTTATGGGTTAACCAATCAGAAACATGAATTAGATTTGCTTTAGATTTTATTGCTACAGTTTGCCTTACTTTTTCGGTTTCACCATCTCCAAAAAGATATAACTCCGTAGGAAAATCAAAATCTGTTTTATCAAAAGCTTCGATTAAATCGTAAACGCCCTTTCTTTTTCCATATCTTCCGGAAAAAACAATTTTTACTGGAAGGGTGTGTTGTGCTAAATCAATAGGGTTTTCTGCAATGTTTTCGCATGGGTTGGGTATAATAGAAAATTTACAGGTGTCTTTCCCTATAAAGTTATCTAAAAATTCCTGCATGTCTGGAGTAATGCATATAATGACTTCTGCTTTTTTTAAATAAGAACGAATAAAAAATTGAATGAGCTTTGGCGAAGATGAACAAAATTTTTTAAAAATACTTCCATGAATGTGCGCTACATATTTTTCTTTTTTTACTCTCAAACATAAACTGATAATAAATTTTCGAAAAAAACTTCCGTAGGTAGAAGTGTGTATTTGAAAAATTTCAAAATTATGATTTTTTTTAAATAAAATTTTAAAACATGTTTTTAGCAATAAGGGAATTGATTTTAAAAATGAACCGTTATAACTGCTGATGAAATTGGTTTTAGATAAATTAAACAATTTCTTGTAGCTTACGAGAACAGAACTGATTCCGCCTTGCACGGCAAATCCTGGGCCAATATGACAAACTTTTTCAAGCATAGGAACAATCTAGTAAATATTGAATTATTGTATTTTTATCTTTGTTACAAATGTTTCATTCCCGGAACAAGTCTTTTTTGCATATAAAGTTTTTGACTTGAACTTTTCGCCAAAGTGTTCGGAATACCAGCCTGTTATAGGATTTATTTCGCCTTCTTTGATTTCGTAATTTAAATTAGCATCTGTGAAAATTTGTACAGAACGTGAATTTTCAGATTTAAGTAAAAAACTAGCCCCTATAGTGTGAACCATAATTTTAGGATGTAAATGAAAAGGTATTTCAGCTAAAAACGGCTTTTTACTTTTTAAAGAATCCGTGATAGTGAAAGAATCTTCTTCAGGGTGAAATTCAATTTTCCTTGTATGAGAGACGCCTTCTGATTTGTAGCCGTTATGCGAAGCCTCCACAAAATTTTCTCCAACGCTTGTTATTTGGCAATCATAATGATTTAGCCACATGGTAGGCCCCGCAAGAGTTGCTTGGTCTTTTTTGTTAATTCTAATGGTATTATGAGCCAAGGTTCCCACAAAATATTTTCGCCATTCTTTGTGGGTGTGGTAAGTAAACGTTCCTGAATCTATTAAAAAAGGAACTCCTTCCACGTGTAAAATAAAACTTAGAGCATCTGCGTGACCGTGAGCGGCAATACTTAAAAAACCTAATGGAGCCGCATCAAAGTGTAAGTACGTTTCTTTATTATCAAATTTTTTTCGGAAAATAAAGTGGCCGCTTTTTTCAAAAAATGAAGAACGATTTGGAGTGCCTAAACTTTCTAAGGAATTAAATATAACGTTCCCTTTTTCACCAAAAAGAAGTTCGTTTTTGTTATCCCAAATAGCATTTTCTCGTTTTAGTGAAGCATCTTTAAAAAGAACGGCGAAGGAAGATAGTTGAGATAAGAAATTGTTATAATGTTTGTGTGCATCGGGCAATAAAACAAAACCATCATCGCCATCACCATACATGGGATAATTTCCATTTTGATCTAATATTTGGTTTAAATAGTGAGCGATTTTGTGTAGTTGTTTAAAGTAATTTTCTGAAAAATTGTGATTTGTATTTTGCCCAACAATAGCGGCAATCAGGAAAAAATCATTGATGAATTGAATGTATTCTGCGGCTTCTTCGCGGTTTACGCCTTCAAGGGAATTCTGTTTAATTATTTCTCTTTCTAATCCTTTTTTTGCATAAATTATTTTTTTTTCTTTTTGCTTTATGTCAAAGGCGCAAGCAGCCACAAATAAACCGGCGTATTCTGAGATAAGATGGTTGTTGGCAGATGAAAAAAGTGATGGATGCTTGAAAGAAAACTCTGCGTGTTTTTCAATGCAGGGCTGCCAAATTTTTTCATAAAATTCACTGAATTTAGAGTTGGTTTGGCGTAAGAGATCGGCGTTTAAAATTTGATAGCAGAAGTAGAAATTGATAAGACGAATATTAATTTCGATATTACTATACCAATTTACTCCTTCTAAATACGGGTTTTCTTGAACCCAACTAGTAACATGAAAAACAAAAAGATCTAAAAAGTCAGAATCATTAGTTTCTTTATATTGTAAGGCAATATAAGTTAGGAATAGCAGTCGATTGATTTCCCAAACATGTTTAGCACTTCCGTACTCATCGGATCGAATATTAATTTGATGAGAAAACTTCCGAGGAAATCTTTTTTCACTTTGAATATCTAAATGCCAATCAATGGGCTTGAATATATCAATATTTTTTTCAAAAATAGGGTAAAGAAAAGAGGCGTTTTTATTTTGAATGATCGAAGATTCCGGCAAAGAATAATTTGATTTAGAAGAACGCTTATAAATCTGTTTATCTAAAATATGAGTTCTGGCTCGTTGATGAAAACGAAAAAGAATTTCAGGAATGGAAAATGTTCTAAAACGTTGAATATACCAAGCAATCGACATATTGAAAAAATAGCAAGGATTGCTGTTTAATCTAGGTTTAAAATTTTTTTGTAGGCGCTAATAAGCTTTGGTTTTTCAAATTCCCAACAAAGTTCTTTTTCTACGCGGTTCCTGCCAAAAACGCCCATTTCTTGAGCTTCTTTTGGGTGCTCTAATAACCAAAGAATTTTTTCTGCAAAATCAATAGTATCTGTATTTTTAGCGTACAATGAAGCTTGCTTTGCCGAGAACATGCCTTCTTTTAAAGTGTATTGTACAATTGGTTTTCCAAAAGCCATATACTCCATGATTTTGTTCATGGTGGATTTGTCATTCATTTCAGAAGGAACATCTGGATTTACACAAACATCTGCTGTATTGAGAATGTCTGCTAGGTATTCATTCGAAACGCGACCGGGGAATTCAACAAATTTTTCTAATCCAAGCTTTTGATTCAACTCTCTTAATTCTTCAAGAGCGGGGCCGCCCCCCATTAAGCAAAAACGAATATCTTCGCGTTTTTTTTTGACTATATAGTCAATGGATTGTAAGAGTAAATCAATACCCTCTTGTTTACCCATTACGCCAATATAGCCCACAAGAAAATTAAAACCATTCTTGACTTCTGGTTTCGGTGCTCCGACTTTTAGTTTTGATAAATCAGGACCAGAACGAACAATGGTTACATTTTCTGGAGATTTTTTCCCTCGTTTTATGGCAATTTCTTTATAAGATTCATTGGTGACAATAGCGTGCTTGGCGAAAAAATAAGTCAATCTTTCAACCAAGAGCATGGCTTTGTATCCCAAGCCTTTTTTGCCGAATTTTGCAATCCAAAGTTCTGGGTTAATATCGTGATGATCAAAAAGAAATTTGCATTTAGTAAAAAGGAAAAATGGAAGGGCTGCTATAAAAATTAAATCAGGTGGGTTGCAAGCGTGAATTACATCTTGCCTTCCTTGCTTTCTAAATACTTTCCATAAAAGGCGAGATTCGTGAAATAAGGCCGAAAGGTATTCTTTAAAATAATCCAAAGTTCTATTCGCTTCAATTAAAGAGTGGCGATAAATTCGGATTCCTTCTAATTCTTCATATTCTAATGGATAAGCTTTGGTTTTAGGACAAATTACCGTAACCTCAGCTCCAGCTTCTTTTAAAGATAGAGATTCTTGCCAAACACGTCTGTCAAAAGGAACAGGAAGGTTTTCTACAACGATTGTAATTTTTTTCCCAAACAACTCTTGATTCATTACCAACAAAATCCTTCATAATTAGGCATCGATTCAACAGAAGAATCTTTTAAACGAACTAAATCTAAAAAGTGGATGCCTGGATTATTGATAATTAGTTGAGGTACTTCTGAATTTCTTACCGTAACAAGAACCAGAGAAACTTTTTGAATAAGTGATTCTGGAGTTTCTTCTAAAAGAGGGAGCAAGTGTGGGATTCTGTGAGATAATTCTTTTTTTCCATCAGACTTTTCACGAGCTATATTTAAAAAGCGGTCGTAAATACGAATGGAAAATCCTTTTCCGATTAAGCTTTCTGCAAGTCTAATGGCTGCCGAATTACGCAAATCATCGGTACCTGCTTTAAAGGTTAAACCAATAATTCCTATTGAACGAATACCAATTTCTTGCACTCGGTCTAAAACCCGTTGAATGTGTAGAGAATTGCTGTGTTCAACTGAAGCGAGTATAGGAACATCAACCTGATTTGATTTTGCCAAGTAATTCAATCCCTTCAAATCTTTTGGAAGGCAAGACCCTCCATAAGCAAATCCAGGTTTGAAATAATATGGCGAAAGATTTAATTGAGTATCTTGACAAAATAAATCCATCACTTGATGGCTATCAATGTCTAGTTTTTTACATACAGCACCAATTTCATTTGCAAATGCAACTTTTAGAGCGTGGTATGAGTTATTTACAAACTTGATGATTTCTGCAACTTTTGGAGGAACCTCAATAATATTGCTATTGAGAGGTTCATAAATTTTGCGTAAAATTTTTAAAGCTTGCGGGTTGGCAGAACCTAAAACAGTAATAGGCGGCGCTAAAAAGTCAGATACGGCCATTCCTTCGCGTAAAAATTCTGGATTAGAAACAACAGCAAAGTTAATGCCTGCTTTTTTTCCTGATTCTTTTTCCAAAATTTCTGTTGCGGTTTCGTTCGTTCCTGGCGGCACTGTGCTTCGAATAACAACAATATGGAAAGTAGATTTAGACCTTAAGGCTTTACCAATGTTTCTAATAGCATGAAATAAACAAGAAGTATCTAATTGTCCATCGCTTGCATTTGGAGTGCCTACACAAAGAAAAGAAATACTCGATTTGGATACAGCTTGTTCTGTAGAAGAGGTGGCTGAAATTAAACCCTGAGTATGGGCTTCTTTCATAACTTCATCGACTTCTCGTTCTACGATAGTAGGGATTCCTTGGTTAATGCAAGAAACTTTTGTCTCATCAATGTCATAACCAATGACTTTATGCCCTAACTTTGCAAGGCAAGCTGTTCCGACACAACCAACATAGCCTAAACCAAAAATGCTAATGTTTGCCATTTATCCTTCTGCCTTACCTTTACCAATGCTAACGACTTCAAAGCCAATGTTTTTGAGTTCTTGAGCATCAAGAATATTTCTGCCATCAAAAATGAATGCCGGCTTGGCCATGGAATTGTAGATTTTCTTCCAATCTAATTCGGCAAAGCATTTCCATTCGGTGCAAACAACAACTGCATGGGCGCCTTCGGCTGCTACATAAGGATCTTCTTCAAACTGAACTTGTTCTAGAACATCAGCCAAATCACGCTTAGCGTCTGGAATAGCTTTTGGATCTGTGACGACTGGTATGGCATGTTCGGCAAGCAAATCACGAACTACTAAATTTGCCGGACTTTCGCGAGTATCGCCGGTGTTGGCTTTAAAAGCAAAGCCAAAAACGGCAATTCGCTTGCTTGCAATGGTGTTAAACATCACTTCAAGCATTTTTGAAACCATACGATGGGTTTGCCATTCATTGATTTTGACTACACTTTCCCAATAAGCGGCAACTTCAGGCAAACCATAATATTCGCAAAGATAAACCAAATTCAAAATATCTTTTTTGAAGCAACTACCGCCAAAGCCAATAGAGGCCTTTAAAAATTTCGGACCAATGCGGGAATCTTTTCCCATCACAAAAGCAACTTCATCTACATCAGCTCCGGTTTTTTCGCAAAGAGCGCTAATGGAATTGATTGAAGAAATGCGTTGTGCAAGGAATGCGTTAGCCGTAAGTTTGGTAAGTTCTGAGCTCCAGAGGTTTGTAGTTAAAATACGTTCACGAGGAACCCAATGCGCATAAACATCTACGAGTTTTTGGCAAGCAGCAAGCCCAGATTCAGTCTGATGACTTCCGATAAGCACGCGGTCTGGTTCGAAAAGATCTTGTATAGCGGTGCCTTCTGCTAAGAATTCCGGGTTACTCAAAACTTCAAAATGAATTCCTTTGTCGTTAGAATTCAAAATGCGTTCCATAGCGGCTGCGGTGCGTACTGGCAAAGTGGATTTTTCTACGATAATTTTTCCGGAATCACAAACGTCTAAAATTTGGCGTGCAGTTTTTTCCCAATATTGAAGGTCGCTTGCTTTACCGGCTCCATGTCCAAATGTTTTAGTTGGAGTGTTTACAGAAACAAAAATAATATCAGCTTCTTGAATACCTTTAACAATATCTGTGCTGAAAAATAAATTTCGACCACGGGCACGTTTTACAACATCATCTAACCCAGGTTCAAAGATAGGGAGGTTTTCGCTGTTCCAAGCAGCAATTCTTGCTTGATTAATATCTACAACAGTTACCTTAACATCAGGACACTTATCGGCGATGACGGTCATTGTTGGGCCACCGACATAGCCAGCGCCAATACACAAAATATTCGTTTTAAATTCCATAATAAGCCAAAAATAGTCAAAAAAGGGGGGAATGTAAACAACATAATCTAAAATGGAAAGAAAATGTGATTTACTATCAAACGTAAGCAAGGAATAAGAACAAATTTCAACAAATGAGCAAAAATCCAGAACTTCTCGAAACTTACAAAAAACTTTCATTTGGCTTGATTATATTAAATAGAGTATATTCTACGAATGAAATTTCTGTGGTGCGTTATAATAGGGTTATTCTTTTTTGGGTGCAGCGGGGAATCTTCTCAAAAAGTTGAAATGGATGTAGAAAAACAACCAGGAGAGGATTCTTTAGTCGTCTCAATGCCTTATTTTGGAAATTCTCCTGTAAAATTTAGTGAAATAGACCCGGTAAACTTGTCATTTACCGATTTTGAAGGCGAAGACCCTCCTTTTGTAGAATTTTTGAATGTTGCGGAAGTTCCTATTAATTTGGAAGGACTTTATTTAACAGATTCTCCGTCACAACCAGCAAAGTGGCAAATTGGAAATGCTCCCATGGGAGTCGGGGAACGTTTAGTCATCTTTCTTTCAGGAAAAAATCTACCGCATTTTATTGCGCCTCACGATTCTATAGATATGGTGGGAAGCGGAGCTTGGGGCTGGGCAGATGAAGACAATGCTGAAATTCCTGGAACTAGTTTTGTAAGACCTTGGGCGTATGATCCAAAATACAAGGTTCGAAGTCCTGAGGGAAATTTTCAATTTTCAGCTCAAATTCAGTATGGCGAAAATGAAGAATTAGGTTGGCATTCGGCTTGTTTATTTATTGGAACGGGAAATTCCTCTTCATCAGATGTTTTAGATATTTCAAAAGCAAATGAATTATTGCTGACAGGTTACCTTTCTAAAAACGCCAAGTTAAAACTCAATTTAGCACAACCGGATTTAGATGATTGGAAAGGCTGGAGTTCTATTATTACAGGAACGGGCGATTCTTCAACCACTTATAGGATTTCATTGCCGCAAGGTTTGAATTTTCCAGACTTGACTCAAATTTACGGAACACGTTTTTCTCCAGAAGACAATGAAATGACTTTAGTGAAATTTGATTTTCACCATTATATTGCTCGCAATCGCGGAACAGAACCTCATGCCTCTTTTAAAATAAAAAACACGGGCGGAACGCTTTACTTAACTAATGGGGTCGGAATTTTAGATTCGGTCACTTATCCGGAATTACCTTTAGGAAAAACCTGGGGAACGGATGCTTTAGGAAATTGGGGCTTTGCAGACCCGAGCCCAATGCAAGAAGCGACGACTCAACTTTATCCCGTTCAAGCGCAGAAATTAGAAATGCCGCCATCGGGTTTTTATTCTGAGCCATTTTTATTGACGATGAATGTGGAACCTTCGTCAGTAATTCGTTGTGAAAAAGGGGGGGCGCTACCGGGCGTTCATAGTCCAATTTATGCAGAACCGCTTTCTATTTCAGAAACGACCGTGCTTCGTTGCGCCACTTTTAAAGAAGGCGCTCTTCCTAGCGAGGTAATTAGCAGAACTTATGTTTTTGAAACGCAGCCAAGCATAGCCACAGTTTTCTTAACGGGGGATCCAAATTCATGGTTTAACCCAGACACAGGAATTTATATGGAAGGACCGAACGCTCAGTCCGCGGACCCACATTATGGCGCTAATTATTGGTTAGATAAAGAAGTCCCGGTGGTTGTAGATTTCTTTGAGCCGGGGCATGTAGCGCCAGCATTTTCTGAAAAAGCCGCTTATAAAATTTTTGGCAATTATAGCCGCGCCAATGATAAAAAATCAGCATCGATTACTTTTAAGGAAAAATATGGCAAAACGCGATTGAATTATCCGCTGTTTCCAAAGTTTCCGCACTTGCAAGAATTTAGAGTATTCTTACTGCGTAACAATGGGTCCAATTTTCCAAACGATTACATTCGCGACCGCTTAGCGAGTTCTGTTTCAGAAGGCTTGGGCGTAGATTATCAAAAGTCTAGGTCGGCAATTGTTTTCTATAACGGAGAATATTTTGGTATTCACAATATTCGGGAACGTTCAACGGAATACTACTTTGAAACAAATTATGGTTTAAACCCAGAAACAATCGATTTGTTAAAGGCTGATAATTCTGCAAGCAATGGTTCTGCAGTGGATTACTTAAAAATGATTTCTTATTTGGAAACAAATGGAGCCGAACAAGATGAATATTATGAGCAAATTAAACAATGGATGGACGTTGAAAATTTCATGAATTACTTGCAAGTTGAAATTTTTGCAAACAATAGAGATTGGCCTAGCAATAATTTGAAAAAATGGCGTTCGCCAACCACAAAGTGGAAATGGTTCCTTTACGATTTAGATTTTGGCTGGGGTAATGAATACTCTGAATTCAAGGGAAATATTTTTGATTTCACTTTAACAGACTCTGGTCCTTCTTGGCCAAACGGGCCTGAATCTACTTTTTTGCAACGCACGCTAATGAAAAATGAAAAATTTAAATCGGCGTTTATTAATCGATTTGTAGTATTGTTAGCAACATATTTTTCGCCAGCGCTACTTAAAACAAAAATTGATGCGATGATGTCGGAATTTGAAGCAGAAATTCCGCGAGACCAAGAACGCTGGAATAAAAATGAAAATCACATGGCGCATCAATTAAATTTGATTTACGAATTTGCTAGTACGCGTTCAGGTATTGTATTTCAAGAAATGCAAGAATACTTTGAATTGTCAAGTGTTGCTACGGTTCAATTAGAATCTGTAGGGCAAGGAAATATTTCTGTTCATCATTTACCCTTACCAGTATCTTCAATTGCTCTGCCTTTCTTTACAGGTTTTTCTGTAATGCTTGAAGCAGTACCAAATCCTGGCGGAGTTTTTGTGGGTTGGAGTGATGGAGACACTTCACCTATAAAGGTTATTATGCCAGAAGCTTTCCCTAAGTTACAAGCAATTTTCCGTTAAAAAAGGGTATGCTTTTTTTTAAACCCTTAGAAGTTTTTGTTTTTTTTTGATTTTTCCTTAATATTCTAAGCGGCTCTTTTAGTATTGCTAAAAAAACGTGATATTTTATATAGGTAAATATTAAGGAATATTGAAAAATTACGAGTAAATGAAAATTTACTTGCATTTGTTTTTTTTTTTTTACATTCGAAGCAGTTATGTAAAATATTTTCGACATATTCATGGAGGCATCAAATGAAGAAAATAATTACAATCTGTGTGGCTGCATTATTATTTGGTTGTGCTGGCACTCCTCAAGAAAAAACTGCGGATATGTTAATTGAAATGCAAATGAAGAAAACAAACCTAATTAAAAAGCAACGTATTCCTGCAGGGCTTGGAATTGGTGTATCAAAAAATGAGCAAATTGCTATGGAAAAGGCAGATCAAAATGCCCGTGTTGATTTAGCAAAAGAAGTAGATGCTCAAATGAAAAGCTTAACTAAAATGTTCAAAGAAGAAGTTGGTGGCGATGTTGCAGATCACTTCCAAAGTGCTTCAAAAACAGTAGTGGATACTCGTTTAAATGGAGCTACTTTAACTGAAATCAAAGTTGAAACTTTGGAAGATGGATCATTCAAGATTTATGGAATCATGACTATAGAGACAGATCTTGTTGCAGAATATTTAAAGTCTTTGCAAGATGCTGATGCAGCAAATGAAGCATTGAAAGAAAAAATTCGAGCTGCAGCTAATAAAGCTTACGCTGAATTAGACGAAGCAACAAAGTAACAATCAACGCCTCACATCACTAGATGTGAGGATTTTATATTTTATGAAACTATTTCCCATTATAAGCTTCTTTTTAATAGTGTCTTTTTTCGGGTGTGCTTCTAGCGGACCTAAATCATCTGCTTTTTCTCAAGAATCGGCGCCAGTTTCTATTTCACAAACTCTTAATTCCTTTTCATGCCCGGCAAATAATTTGCGGGGTTCTGGTGTGGCGGCCAATTATGATCAAGCTTTAAATTATGCTATTTCAAAAATTGCAGAACAAATCCAAAGCTCTGTTCAATCAACAAGTACAATGCAAACAAAATCAGACGTATTAGCAGATGGAACTGAAAACATTACATCATCTCTAGATCAACAATCTCAAGTTTCTACAGAACTTCGTAATAGACAAGATGTTCATATTTTAGAAACTATAACTCAAAATGGAACTGTCGGTGTTGTTGCCTGTATGTCTAAAGTTGATGCAGCAAAACCTTATCGAGAAGATTTTTTAAAAGCAAAAGATGATTTGCAATCTTCCATAGCAATGCTTTCTACACCGCATCCTCTTGATAAATTTGCAAATTATGAAAAAGCAACAAAAGCTTATTCAAAATATAGAGGTTCCTTTCAAATCTTAGAATCTCTCGGTTTAAAAGAAGAAACGCTGGAATTAGAAGCTAGTTATAATAAAGCGATTGAAGAATACACTCATTTTAAAAGCAATTATAGAGTCTATATTGATGGCGCTTATAATACTGAAGAAGGAAAAATCATTTTTGAACAAATTTCTAGTGATATAAAAATTCAAAGTCTTCAAGAATCTTGCGAAGTAGGTATTATTCTTGAATTAGAAATGTCTGCCCCAATTTGCAAAGAAGGTAGCTTAGGAATATCTTGTACAGAAAGTTTCACATTGCAAGGGGTATCTTGCCAAGGGGAAGCCTATTTTACATTAAACGGAACAGCAAAAGCCATTGGCCGAAATGGTGAAGATGAGTCGAAAGCTAATCTCCTGAAAAATCTTTCAAATAATGAATTCGTATCAGAATGGAAAAAAGAAATTAATCGTTGGGTATCGAGGTAGGTATGCTATTTGTTTTATTGTTTGTAGGTCTTGTTTCAGCGGCAGTGGCTAGTCCTAGTGCAGAGCCACTGCAAACATCCGCAAGGATAAGCTTGCCGCAAACAATCCAAGATTCTCTACCTTGGTTTGCTGTTTTTGAATTGCAAAATGAAAATACACCTTTTACACGAAATCATTTAAATGAACTTGCAAAAAAATCAGAACGAGTGGCACTTGTTTATTTTGCTACTTGGTGCATTCCATGTAGAGAAGGGCTAAAACAAATTTCAGAAAATGCAGATAAAATAGCGAAGAGCAAAACAGGAATTATTTTAGTTAATGTTGGCGAACGAGAAAAGGATAAAATCCAGGATTTTTTAAAACAGTTTTCCCTTGATACAATAAAAACAGTAGTTGATCCTTATGGTCGATTAACAGAAGGTTTAGGGCTTATAAAAGGGGGTGAAAGTATAGATTTGCCTCGCACTATTATTTTAGATAACACTTCAAAACCACAGTTGATGATTGGAGCAGAGGGAAAGGATTACATAGAAATTTTAATTGGAGAAATTAAGAAATGAAAGTGAAATATACGGCATTTTTGTGTTTTTTATTGTTTTTAGCATTACCTGTTTTTGCTACCCATGTGGCTGTTTTGGAAACCACCGGAGCAACGGGTGTACTTTCTCTTGAAGAAAAGCAATACTTAACCGATGTGTTGCGTTCAGAAGCTGTAAAAACATTGCCTGCTGAACAAAATTATACTATCATGACTCGTGAAAATATTAGCATGATGCTTCCGCCGGGAAAAGCTATTGAAGATTGCGAAGGAAGTTGCCTTGTTGAAACGGGGAAAAATATTTCTGCAGATTATGTGACTCAAGGTCATGTAGGGCGTTTTGCAAATAACTTAACAATTACTGTAGAACTATATGAAACTGCAGGTAATAAGCTAATGGGAAGTTTTAGTTCTAAAGCCCCTAATATTGAAGCACTAGAAGTAGAAATTCGTCAAAAATCAAATGAGTTATTTTCAAGAATTATAGTTAGTTCATTTGGGAAAATTGACTTGCAGCCTGTACTAAATAAAAATATGGGGTTAGAGTCTGATTTGGAAATTAAAATAGATGGAGAAAACTCAAAGAATGGTCGTAAATACACTCGCGGAATTTGGGAGACCTCTCCGGGTTCTCACGAAATTGAATTTACACATCATTGTTATGAACCTCAGAAATTTAAAATAAATGTATTAACGGGAAAAACGGTAAATATTAATAATACCATGGAACCTTTAATGGGGACAATTTCTCTTACCACCAATTATAAAAATGCCTTTAGGGAGGTTCCTGTTTCAGTAAATGCAACAGTTGTTGGAAAAACACCTTTTACTGGCCGAGTCCCTCTTTGTGGGAAAATAGAAGTAGGTGAAGAATCCTTTAAAGAAGTAGTTCCATTAGTTTGGAATGAAAAGAAACAATTAGAAATCACACATAGTTTGCAAAAGGCAAAGCCAACCATTGAAGAAATGCGCGTGGATTCTTTGGCCACTGCAGAACAAATGGCAAAGCAAATGGCTGCAGAAGCTGCCGCCAAGGAAGCTTTGGCTAAGGAAAAACGTTCTAAAATAGCAAAGCCAATATCAATTACTTTAATGGTTTTAGGGCTTGCTGGTATAGGGGCCGGAATTTATGAAAATATGGTTGGTGAAGATGAACGTGAAAAATATGATGACGCAAATTTTAATAATGAAAGCGATTTTAAAAAACAATGGGATAAAGTAGAGTCGGCCAAAACACTTCGAAACATATTTTATGGTGTCGGTGGTGGGTTGATAGGTGCCGGTGCCATTGTTTTCTTTGTGTTTTAGGAGGTTTGCAATGAATAAAGTGAAAAAAATACAATTAGTTTTATTTTCAGCTATCTCCTGTGTAGTACTTTTGGGTTGTAGTGATTTTGGGGATAGAGATAATCCTTTAGATCCCGGGGCTAGTAATTATATAGCGGAATCCTTAACGGAATCTTCATCTTCTATAAAAATTTCTAGTAGTTCTGATGTTTCTTCAGGGAATGTAACAGATTCTATAGTTTCCTCTTCTAGTAACCTATTAGGTAATTCTAGCAGCCTAATAACAGAAGTGACCTCATCAGGTAGTGTTGATACCGTTTTGTCAAGCGGAATAGATGTTTCCTCAAGTAGCCAGGTGCTTGAATCGGAATCTTCTTCATCTGAAATTTCGCAAGGAATAAATTCTTCTAGTGGCGTATTGAGCTCTTCCTCTTTTGGATTATCCTCGTCTTCTGTAGTTGTATCTTCAAGTAGTGTGGCTGTATGGGTTTGTGGGGATTCTACAGTTTCCCGAGGCGGGGTTGAATACAAAACGGTTTTAATAAATGAACAGTGCTGGACAAAAGAAAATATGAAGTATGAGCCTAGTACAGGTACAACGATGTGCTACGACAACTTAGAATCTAATTGTGAAACTTATGGCCGACTTTATGATTATGAAGCGGCTGCTTTAGCTTGTCCATCAGGTTTTAGACTCCCTACACAAGAAGAAATGATTGCAATGCAAGAATATTCTGGCGCTGATATGTATGATGCAGGCAAACATCTGAAAACAACAACAGGTTGGACTGGGGAAAATGGTGATGACTTCTTAGGTTTTAGTGCGTTGCCTGGTGGTCGTTGTGATGAAGAACAAACTTGTAGAAATATCGGAGCAACGGGCTATTGGTGGACATCAACGGAAAAGGTGAAAAATTCAAACCATTATACCCTATTCCTTACGGGGGATTCAGATTCCTTCTCGGCTTCGACAACAATGGATAATGATCAATATATATCTGTCCGTTGCGTGAAAAAATGATAACTCAATACCACTTAAATCAGGAGAATCGTTATGAAAAACAAAATTCAATACATTAGGCAAATGCCATATTTAATGGTTTTTCTTTCCTTTCTTTTATTAATGGCTTGTAGTGAACAAGGCACTACTGAAAATATCACACAAATAACGCAAAATGGTATGGACGTTATTGATGATGTTTCTTTGCTTCCTCCTTGTTCAGCTTCTAATGAAGGTGAAATGGTTTGGATTACAAATGAGGCGACTCCTAGAAATTGTCGAGAAGGAAAATGGTATGCTGTGGCTGAAGGTAGCGTAACAGCCACTTGTTTCACGGAGCCGCTATTCGATGGAAGTGGTGTAAAAATTATATGTGGCGGAGATTCAATCGGTGTTGTTTATAATGGTATTGATGGAGCTCCGGGAACACCTGGAAATGATGGTAAAGACGGCGAGGATGGCACCGATGGAACTAATGGTCAAGATGGATCCGATGGAGTAGATGGAGTTGATGGTAAAGGTTGTTCCATAGAACCAATTGATGATACCAGTGTACGTGTTATTTGTGGTGATGATTCTACAATACTTTTTACAGGGTCTGCGGAAAGTTTGGCACCGCAAGATTCT
Organism: Fibrobacteraceae bacterium; assembly: GCA_017625775.1. GTDB lineage: Bacteria > Fibrobacterota > Fibrobacteria > Fibrobacterales > Fibrobacteraceae > UBA1765. The sequence goes on along the minus strand of JAGAKE010000019.1, from coordinate 14,008 downwards.
GTAATTCTTGATTCTGAAAAAATTGCCATTTCTCTTGGTGAGGTCTCTGGTGTAACACAAAAAGGTCCTTTTCTTGCAGGTGCAACAGTTTCAGTTCGTGAAATGGAAGATGGTAGAACCTTAACCCAAACAGGAAATTCCTTTGATGGGAAAATTTTAAATGATAAGGGGGAATTTAAAATTAATGCTCGTATGCTTGTAAGCCAATATGTCATGTTGCAGGCTAGGGGGCACTATCGAAATGAAGTAACTGGTGAAAATTCAGGTTCGGAACTTACTTTATTTGCCATAACTGATGTAAATGACCGTAATATAGTGAATGTAAACTTATTAACTCATTTAGAATATGAGCGCGTGGTTTACTTAGTAACAAAACAGAAAATGAAAGTAAGAGCCGCGAAACGGCAAGCGCAAAAAGAGGTGTTTGGGCTTTTAAACATTGATGCCACCGGGTTCAGTAATTCAGAAGATTTAAATATTGCGGGAGCTAGTGATGAAGATGGTGCTTTGCTTGCATTCTCATTAATGTTTCAAGGGGATAGAGATGTAGGAGAACTTAGTGAATTGTTAACGAAAATAGGTGTAGATATGATGGAAGACGGCACTTGGGATGACGCCAAAAAGCGCATGGAAATTGCTGATTGGTGTGCTTCTGCAGATAGTGCAGGGAGACTTTCTGTAATTCGCAATAATGTAAGAAATTGGGGGCTTTCATCTGTAGTTCCTAATTTTGAACAATTTGTTCGTAATTATTGGTACACAGAATATGGGCTTGGAATTTGTTCTGAAGATAGTGTAGGAATTGTTAAATCAGCATCTGCTGGAAAGCACAAAAATTCAAAGGTCCGCTACGTTTGTAGTGCCGGGGGAACATGGGATGTGGCCAGTGATATTGCAAAAGATATTTATGGCTGGCAAGATTCCACTGACGGAGCCTTAAAAAGCGGCATTGTAACAGGAAATATATATGTTTTTGATTCCCTAGGTATTTATGGAAATGCCGGTTGGCGTTTAGCTAGCGATATTGAAAAAGAAAATGGTGGTTGCAGAAAAGAAATGTTTGGAGAAATTCGTCGGGATACAAAGAATGGAGGTTTTTACCAATGTCAAGAAACTAGCCATCGTTGGGCTCTTGTGAATAATAATTTATTGATTGATACGCAAAAGTGGGGTGCCAGCGATGATGGTTACGCTAAGTGGGGTGATTCTATTGGGGTAGTGACTAATGGAAGTAAAATTTGTTATGTATATGACACAAGTGCCACATACAAAGGCTGGCGAAAAGGAACAAATGAAGATTGTACCCTTGGTTTAATGGGGTGTACCCAAGGCCGTGCAGGTCGAATGCAGTTAGCAGAAAACGGGAGTTTTTATAATTGTGCGAGTAACCAATGGACAAAAGTTACAGACCGAGTTTCATATAATACCGAAGGGTGGGCTTGTTTAGATAGTAATGATGGAGAATTACGTTTAGGTCTTTACAATACTGATGTTTATTTTACTTGCGATGGTAATGCTTGGCGAGAATCTTCAACAAACGAAGAAATTTATTGCCGTGAAAATGGGCTTTGTAATGCTTGTACTCAAAATCGTAGAGGAGCCTTCCTTGAAAATGAAAGCGTTCAACTTATTTGTGATGATGCCGTTTGGAGAACGCCTAATTGTGCAGAACTAGCCACAAAAGGATTGTGTCTTGATAATGATAGTACTGTAGTTTGGGCATGTGAAGAAGATGGAAATACAAAAATTGATTACATCTGCTCTAACGATTCGTGGCACCCGATAAACTTTCCTTTAGAATATGGATTAGAGGATTGGGAAAAGAAAAAAGCAGAATATTATACTGCAGAAACCCACCCTGATGCTACTTATGGTGAAGATTTAGTGGATAGTCGTGATGGGAATGTATATAAAACTGTTTATATAAATGGGTTACGCTGGATGGCAGAAAACCTAAGGTATGTAGATAGTAATACTACCATTAATTTAAAGGGAAATATAGGATGCCCTAGTTATGATGAAGGACTTAATATTTTTGATTATCCTGTAATAGATATAAAGAATTGCCAAATTGGTGGAGCTTTATATTCATGGACTGCAATTATGAATATAGATAAGAAATGGCTCGATGCCGATGCTTCAAGTTTAATTAATGCTCAACACCAAGGAATTTGCCCAGAGGGCTGGCATGTGCCAAATGATGGTGAATGGTACACTTTAGCAAAGAATAATTTCTCCAATGAATCAAAATATACAAATGATTTGTTTGCAGTAGGGAGGAATTATGGTTGGAATTCCTATACTACCGATAAATTAGGATTTTCTATACTTCCTGTGCTATATGATTTACGCATGGGGGGGGATATGATAAGGGCATTATTAGGAAGTAGTTTGCAGACAAGCTATCAAGGATATCACGGTGCCTTCGCTTTAATGGTAGATGATGGTCATGGATATGAATATATGGCTGATTCCAAATACTTGCCATTTTCTTTGCGTTGTGTTGAAGATTATGAAGGCTTGCAAATAGCTCACATGTATTCTTTATCAAAAGAAGACTGGGCTAAAAGAAAAGCGGAATATTACACAAAAGAAAATAATCCTAGCGTTTCTTATGATGAGGATTTAGTAGATAGCCGAGACGGAAATGTGTATAAGACTGTTGTTATTAATGGAAAGCGCTGGATGGCAGAAGATTTACGAATTTCAGATAGCATTGCAGAACCTTGGCTGAAAAAAGCAATATTTGGGACAGTGCTAGATTGTGATACTCTCCAACAATGTTCTTATTCCTATGTCACAACAGATGATATACAACTGCCGGAAAAACTTTGCCCGGAAGGGTGGCATTTACCATCGGAATCGGAATTTGAATCTTTGTTAGAAGGAAACGATATATATTCATTACAAATGAAAGCTACTTCAGATTTTCCACTCGCTACAGATGCTACAGGTTTTTCCATTGTTCCAATCCCTTATACTGACGAATATTATGCCGAGAGAATAGAAACAAAGCAATTTTATTTAAGTGGGGCTAAAACAGTGCATGTAACTCCTGATAATATTGAAATCAAGCAAACGAATCCTTATAATTATAGCTATATACGTTGCTTAGAAGATTAACTATTGAGCATTAAATTTTAAGGAGCCTTTAGTTCATTCTGAAGGCTCTTTTTTCTTGGTCTTTTGGCAACGAATAAAAACGAACCTAAAAGAACAAGCGAAACAGAAATGATTTTTGAAGGAGGAAAGTTTTCTCCGAACACAAAAGCCCCTGCAAGAATAGGTAGCACAGCACCAATCGCTGCACTAAATGGAATAATGTAAAGTGCTCTGCCGCGAGTAAAAGCAATTTGAGAATAAAGAAAAGCTGTGCCGTAAAGAGCGATATATGCCAAAGTTCTAAAATCAATTAAAAGTTCCGGAATCATTGAAAAAGTTACATGGTCTAGCATAAAATCCATTGCTAAGCTTTTATAAAAGGCGGCGGAAAGTCCAAAGCCGGCGCCGATGATTAAAGAATCAGATGCCTCTAAATCTTTGTGAAATTTTCTAAAAATTAAAATGAGAGTTACAATTAAAAGCGTGAATAACCAAAGGGCGGACAAATCTTGTGTTCCGGTATTTTCTGCCATGTTTTTCGAGGAAAGTAATAAACCGCTTAAAACGCAAAGAATGGCCAAAATTATTTTTTTTGTTAAGTGTTCTTTTAAAATCCAAAATCCAAAAAGTGCCGTTAGTACAGGGTTTAAAACCATCATGGGCTGAACTAAACTTAAATCATATTTTGCCATGGCAATGTAATAGCCTATGGTTGCTATGGCAGAAAATAAAATTCCTGCCCACCAGTGAAAATTTTGCAAAATGAATTTGCAAAATTGCAAAGGTATTTTTAACGAAACTTTTTTGGCTGTATTTGAAATTCCTGATTTTTCAAGGATATTCCCAATCGCAAAACAAAAAGCGGAACCAAGAGTTAGAAGTAAAAAAAGCATTTTGTTCCTTAGAGCGAACCTTTCCAGATTTCTTGATAAATCCAGTAATTACCCATCACTCGTTTTACGTAATCTCTTGTTTCCCAGTAGCTAATATCTTCTGCACGTAAATCCCAAGAAAGTCCTTCTCCTGCTTTTTGCCAACGTTTAGCTGGTTTGGGACCGGCATTATAATTTCCTAAAACATACATATAGTCGTTATTGTATTCTTGCTTTAAATCAATGAGATACCGAATTCCTAAACGAATATTTAAATAGGCATTGTAAAGATTGTCTGGCTTGAAATTCTGAATTCCTTCTAATTCAGCAAGTGTTTTTCCTGTGGCCGGCATAATTTGTAATAAACCACGCGCTCCAACTGGGGAAGTGATTTGAAAATCAAAAATAGATTCTTGACGCATAACGCTATAAACAAAGTAAGGATCAATAGCAGAACCTGCTTTTTCAAAAACACGTTCTTTATAAGGGAGCGGATATAAGAATCGCAAAACAGAAACTGGGGCGTCGGCTAAAACTTTTCTGTCAATTCTGTTTTGAAATGCGCGAGCTAATCGATAAGCTTGAGCTACTTCATTTGCTTCCAAAAATAAATTTCCGTAGGCATATAAGAAATCAAGGCGTTTTGAATTTTTAGCATAGTCGGTTTGAAATAATTCTAAAGCGTTTTCTACAAAACCATAATCTAAAAGTTTTTGAACATTTAAGAATGTGGTGTTTGAAAAAGAGCCCGGGCGTTTTTGTTGCTTTTGAATCCATTGAAGCGTTTCTTTTTCTGAAAGAGGAGTTCCTTTCGCCAGAGGAATGTTTTCTTTAGGGAGTAAATTTGCAGTCAAAAGTTTTTCTCTACTTCTATGAGCATAATAACCTAATGGAAAATCTTTTATGCAATCTAAATATGCTTTTCTTGCTAGAGAATCGTTTCCTAATGCTAAGTAAGAATCTCCAAGAAACATTCTGGCGCCACTTGCACTCCATGTAAATGGTAGTTTTGAAGCTTCTTCAAATGTTTTGGCTGCTTGTTCATAATTATTTTGTTTTAAATAAATTAAACCTATGCGAAAAAGAGCCCACTGCCTTTTTTTGTTGGATTTAAATTTAGCGTGATTTAATTTTTTGTAGCATTCAATGGCCTGTTTATATTTTTTCTTTTGTTCGAATTCAAAACCGCGAAGCCATAAATTATTGGCATTTTCATTTCCGAATTTGTTGATTTCTTCAAGAAGAGAATCAAGTTTTGCAATTTCTTTAGAGTTTTTTTCTTCATCTTTACGAAGCAATTTTATAGAAGATTGAATCCAGAGTGCTTTTGTTTCTACAGAGTCAATTAAAAAGCGGAACTGTTTGTAAGAATCTTCTGTTTTGCCAGCACCACGAAGAGCTACCGCTCTTTTTTCCCAAATTTTTTTTCGAGTTTCTAAATCAAAGTGACTTGGTGGAAGTCTAAATAATAGGGAATCTTCTGCAGTTTCTAATATGGAATCCTTTGGCATGGCGTTTAATGAATCTAATGCCAAAACAGAATCAATCAAAGAAAGACATTCTTCAGGTTTTCCATTTTTGCAAACGATTTGTGTATAAGCCCATTTTTCTTCTACAGTTTCTTCTTCAGAATCTGTTCTCAAGCGACGAACCGCATTGAATGTAGAATCTTCTGGGTTGTATCCTGCGGCAAGAACACGTAAATAAGCTTTCTTTGCTTGCTTTTTATTGCCAATGGCTTCTGAATATTTGGCGTATTGAAAGCGAATTTCCGTAGCTTCAGAACTTTTTGGAAAGTGATTTAAAAAGAGTGCTGTTGAATCTACTTTGTCACTCTCTGAAAGAGTAGAATCTAAAAGAGAAGCTTTAGTGCGTAAGTAGAGAGCTTTACGTTCCCAAGATGCTGTGGTTAAAAAGTTTCCTGCGCGAAAAAGTGTTTTTCGGAGTTTTGTAAAATTTTTTGATTGCAAGTGAATTTCAGCAAGTCTTAAAAGAATGTTTCCTGCTAAAGAATCGTTTTGAGTTAAAAGAGATTCATATTGTTTGCTTGCTTCTTCAAAATTTCCGGAATAATAAAGAACGGCCGCATTTGCAAATTCGCGTTGTTCTTTTGAACGCGAAGAATCGGCGGCGATTTTTTTTAGGCGTTCGCTTCGAAGAATTTGATTTTGAAATTTTTCGGGAGAAACTTGCTCTAAAGAATCTTGAGAAAATGAAAAAACAGAAAACAGAAATACCAAAAAAGAAATAATCTTTAGGCGAAACATAATAACCTATAAAATATTATTTAGCCTTTTGGGCTGGAACGTAACTTGTAATGCCTAAGTCAGCGAAAGCCTGAGCGAAACGTTTATGTAAAAATGAATCTACGCAAGCGGCATCGTCATAATGAAGCGCATGTAAAGCTATTTCATTAACATCTTCATAGTTGATAGAGCGAATGATTTTTTTAGCTTCCATAATGCTCCATGGTGTCATAGAGAGTTCGTCAACGCCAAGCCCAATGAGCAAAAGAATACTGAATGGATCGGCGCTCATTTCACCACAAACTGCAACAGGAATACCTTCTTTGTGAGCGGCAATTACTGTGTTGTAAATCATGTTCAAGATGGCTGGGTGATGCGGCTGGAACATGTCTGCAATCATTTCATTACTTCTATCTACGGCAAGCGTAAATTGAATTAAATCGTTAGTTCCAATGCTAAAGAAATCTGCTTCCTTAGCGAGTTGTTCTACCTGCATTACAGCCGCCGGAACTTCAATCATGATTCCGACTTCAACAGAAGGCGTTGTAATCCCTTCTTCCTCTAATTCAGCCTGACAAGTTTTTATTAATTCCTTTGAACGACGTAATTCCGGAAGACCGGAAATCATAGGCAAAAGAATTCTCAAATTTCCTTTTTCATTTGCTTGTAACAGCGCTTTAAGTTGTTCGCGAAAAATATCTTCTCGATCTAAGCAGACACGTATAGAACGCCAACCCATAAATGGATTTGCTTCATTTGAAATAGAAATTTCGGAAACGAGTTTGTCTCCACCTGCATCTAGGGTGCGAATGGTAACAGGGTTGGGCGCTAAAGAATTTAAAATGTGTTTGTAGGCTTCACATTGTTCTTCTACCGTTGGTAGGGTATTTCCAAAAAACAAAAATTCAGAACGATAAAGACCAATTCCTGTGGCTCCAAAATCTTGAACTTTTTCTGCTTCTTGTGGAAGTTCAATATTTGCATGTAAGGTGATGAACTTTCCGTCGCGCGTCATGGGTTCTAATTGACGCATCGTGAATAGTTCGCGCTGTTGTTGCCTGTATTTGTCTTGCTTGTTGTGGTAGTCGGCTATATCATCTTCATTAGGGTTTAAAATGATTATGCCTAAGGTGCCGTCCACAATCATCATATCGCCGTCATGGGCGAGCGCAGAAATGTTTCTTAAGCCGGAAACAGAAGGAACCTGCATAGCTCTAGCCAAAATAGAAGCGTGGCTAGTTCTTCCGCCAGAATCAGTTGCGAAAGCAAGAACGTTGTCTGATTTTATGCTGATTAAAATACTAGGTGTTAATTCATGCCCTACGAAAATAACAGGTTCTGAAAATTGCCCTACAGAAAATGTTGGAGCGGCTTCATCTAAAATTGAAAAAATCCTATTGTATAAATCGCGCAAATCAAGTGCGCGTTCCCGCATCATTTCAGAATCTATTGATTCAAATTGTTGTATTAGCGCAGTAATGCTAGAATGAATAGACCAACGAAGAGATTTGTGATCTTTAGAAACGCTTTGCTGAATACTGAGTGTTAAGGAAGGGTCTTTAAGAATCATTAAGTGAGAATCAAAAATTCTTGCTTCGTTCTGCCCTACACGTTCTAAAGTAGATTCTTTGATTTTGGTAATCTCCTTAAACGTTTTTTCCATAGTCTGGCGAAAAAGTCTAAGTTCAGATTCAACGGCTTCTTCTGTAATGGTTTCTTCTACAATGGTAAATTCTTTAGCGGCAATTTTATACACTCTCCCCATAGCGTAGCCAGGGGAAGTCGCAAGTCCATTGATTAGGTAACGCGGCAAAGAGGAATTAGGCTGGTTCTTCGTTGAAATTGTCATTGAATAATTGCTCCAGCTTGCTGAATGCTTCTTCTTCGTCTTCTCCGTCAATTTCTATAGTAAGTGAGGCTCTTGGCGGCACGGCGAGCATCATTACATTCAAAATACTTTTAGCGTTAGCTCTGGTTCCTTCAAATATAAAGGTTACATTGCTTTTCATTTGTGCCGTTAAATCAACAATCATTCCGGCAGGTCTTGCGTGAATGCCTAATTTATTAGTTACAATCAAAGAACGTGAAATCATGCGAACCTCAGAAAATATCAACGTTTATGTCAAGACCATCTTGAAGAATGATGCGGAATAAACTATCTGCCGAACGAACGGTTTGAACTAAATCATCATGAAGCTGTCTGTCGTTTAAGAGAATCCCTGCGGTGTTGTCTTTTGATTCTAGCTTCTTAGTGAGTTCATTTAAATGTTGTGTTACAGAGTCTAAATTTTGGAGTAAGAGAGAAGCATCGCTAATTAAGGTTTCTGTGCCGGCGAAGAGATTATCAATAGGTTGTTTTACATCATCGAGTAAAGTATTGACTTTCCCTGTGGCATCATGAAGGCTTGCTAAACTCTTTTTGAGTTGAGGGTCGGTTTCTTTGACAACTTGCAGCAAACGATCTTCTAAACTTTCTGCTTTTGTTAAAATCGTAGTAAAGCGACCTTGGAATTCTGGGTGAGCAATTGTGCTATCTAGAACATTTTTAACAGATTGAATTAAAACCATGGTGCTATCACAAACCTCACCTGCAAGGCCTAGTGCTTCTGCGATACCTGCATCAAATTGTCCTTGAATGGTGTCATTAGGATTGAAATATTCTTCTTTATCACCAAGAATCATGCCGATTTGACGTTCACCCATAATACCGATATTTTGAACTCTGATTTCAGAATCTTTTGGGATTTTTACATCGGTCCGAAGCTGGATTTTTACGGTTACACGATGTCCAGAAAGTTCAATGGTTTCCACTTTACCAAGCTTCACGCCATTCACTTTGACGGGATCGTCAAGAGCAAGAGTTGAAACTTGTGGAAAACGCAAATAGAACGTATTGTATTTCGTCCGTGGATCTTTATCATTTAAAAAGAGCATTCCAAAGACAAGAATGACAATGGCCAATAAAACAACAAGGCCTACAACAAAATAGAGCGAGGAATTTTTCTTCATCTTGCTCTAAATCTAAATTTTTATAATCTAAAGAGTAATGTAAAATTGCAATAGAAGTTGCTAAAAATGGGTATTATTCAACTCTTTGAACAGGACTATTGCCTTCAATTCCGTTGACATGCCTATCTAGCCAAGAATAAAGCAGAGATTCTCTTTCTTTTTCAGGTAAACAGAAGTTTTCTCTTCCCTTTTGTTGCATAAATACATCAAGGTAAGTCATTAGCACACCACCAGCAACAGAAACGTTCATGGATTCAGTAATCCCGTATTGCGGAAGTTTGAATTCGTAATCGGCGCTCGCTAAAGTATCTGGGTGATTTCCATGAAATTCACTACCTAGGTAAAACGCAGTAGGGACGCTCAAATCTAAATCTAAAACAGAATTGTTGGTATTGGTACTGGCGACTGCAATTTTATAACCTTTCTTTCGTAAAGTTTCCATGCAGGCGATTCTTTTTTTGTAAAGATAAATCGACATCCATTTGAAGGAACCTTTCAAAATGGATTTATTGATTCGGTAAGGGTTTGCTTCTTCAATTACATGAACATCTTGCAACCCAAAAACTTCTGCCGTACGAATGACTGCTGAAATGTTATGCGGATCAAACAAATCTTCTAACACCATACAAAAATGTCGAGTTCTTTTGGAAACAACTTCTTGGAGTAAATTTCTTCTTCTTTCCGTTACTTGAGAGAGAAGACTTTCTAAAGTTTGGATTTCATTTTCCATGTTCAGGTTCCTTTTTTAAAGCATCTCCGAGTGTCCAGGGACGCCCTTCTACTACTTCTTTGAATAGTTGTAGAGTTTGTTTGTTTTTTGAATTTTGATTTACGAATCTTTTTTGAATAGGCTCTTCATTTCCCTTCGCAAAAGAGTTGGCTGAATTAACAACGTCTTTAACAATATGGTTGAGTTTTTCACTAACGACGTGTTTAAAAACATTCATTTGCATAATGGAATTTAAAATGGAACTTCCTGGAAATACAATCGCTCTTAATTTGTATGAAATCTTATTATTTGGCAAGGGATTCATATCTAAAAAGGCTATGGCTGTTCCGTACAAAGTCCAGCGTAAAACTTTGGCTCTGCCATAACCGAGAAAAACATTCCTAAACCCTTTTTTTGTGTTTGCGCTATCTTGTAATGCCCAGTGAAAATCACCGGATAAACTTCTTCCATTCGTGCCGGAAAATGATTTTTGGTCCGGTGTGTTGTAGTGAAGTTCATAGTTAGATTCCTGATATGCATTAATGAGTTCTGCCGTAAAAGGCATGTGATCAAAAAGAAAAGAAATCATTCCCTTTGAAGCAGAAAATTCTCCTTTGCTTTCGTAAATTACTCGGTATTCGCTTCCAAATTCAGCGTAAATGGTTTTTCCAATAGGCGACTCTGGAGAAAGCCCTCGTTTAAAAACTTCTTGAATCGGGGCGCAAAATTCTTGATCGTATTTGATTTTTTTGTTTGGTTTTGAATTTTCTTTGTTACAGTATTTAGGAGTTTGATTCAAACATTTAGAAATGACAGGACATGCTTTGCTTTCTTCACTTGCGAAAACAAATGAAGAAAGCAAAAGCATTAAAAGAAAAATGAATTTTGTCTTTATCATTTAAGGACGAATTTCTAAGGAGTCTAGTGGAATTATTTTAACATTTGGTAAATCTTTCCAAGCAACAGCGGGGCCTACAATTGAAATGGTCATTTTTTCAGGTGCAAAATATTTTGAAATCATTGCTTGGACTTGTTCTTTTGAAACACTTTCAATTTCTTGAATATATTCTGTATAATGGTTTGCTTTTTTACCAATAAATTCATCTTCTGCGAAGTTGTAGGCAATATCCTCAGAAGTGGCAAATAAACTTGGTAAACTTTCTATTAAAGTTTTTTTCGCTAAAAGTAATTCTTCTTCAGTTGGGCCTTCTTTTGCTAGTTTTAAAATTTCTTCTTCAATGAGCTTTAAGGCAAAACCTGTTTGTTCTGCTTTGGTTTGTAAAGCAATGGTTGTGAGGGTGGAATCAAAATAACTATTACCAACAGTGCTATAAACGCTATAAGCAAGCCCCTCGTCGGAGCGGATTCTAGTAGTAAGCCTCGAAGAAAAACCGCCGCCCCCTAAAATAAAACTTGCAACGGCAGCAGGGTAATAATCTGGATGCGGACGTTTTAAAAAAGGTTGATTCATAGAAATATTGGCTTGAGTGACAGGGCGTTCTACTGCATAAATTCCTGGTGTATGTAAAAGCTTTAGCGTTTCTGCTGAGTCTGGATTTTTATTGGGTGAAATATTCCAATCGGCAAAATATTTTTTCAGAAAATCTACGACGCTATCTTTTGAAATATTTCCTGCAAAAGCAAAAATAACGCGAGTTGGATTGAATTTTCCTTTTCCGAATTCTATTAAATCTTTTCTAGAAACCTGGCGGTATTCTTCGCTTGTGGCGTCATAAAGTCTTGGTGACGAAGCGTAATTGACTTTTGTTTTAAGTGCAGAAAGAACGGCGGCTGGGGTATCATAGCGTCTTTCAAAATTTGTGATAGTCGCTGCTTTTTGAATTTCTAAACTTGTAGAATCAAAGGCCGGTGAAGTAAAAATTTCTTTTGCTAAATAAGCCGTTTGTTTGAAATCTCTTGAAAGGGCGCTCACAGAAAAAGAAGAACTTCTTGAAGAAAGTCCGCCAGAAATACTAGCACTGATAAATTCTAATGAATCATCAATGGTTTGTATTGAATTTTTTAAGGAGCCTCCACGCCGAAACATACCCGAAAGTAAATCTTTGACGGCAATTTCTTTTGCTGATTTTGGTACAGTTGCTTCTTTGAAAATAACTTTAAAAGAAGCCAAAGGAAGCGAAGAATCTTCAACAATGTAGCCGGTAATGCTGTCTGAAATTTCTACGCGGTAAGTGAGTGGGTCTGGAGTATTGTATTTGAATTCAGGGAAAACAATGTTTTTGTACGAAGTAGGAATCTGGCTTACTTTTGAAGCGGAATCATTAGATACTGACTTTTTTATTTGAACGGTATCTGGTTTGGCAAGAACTTCATTTTTTGTTTCCGCCGATACGTTTGTATTTGATGTTGAAGAACAAGCAAAAAGGACAAGGGAAAAAGTGGCGAGTAAGAATTTGTTTTTCATTTTTATTCTCCCTGATTTCCTAGCAATAAGCCATGAACGGAAATTTCTTTTCTAAAAGTTTCTTTGGCTGCATTCTGAACATCTGATGCAGAAACGGAATCGAGTTTTTCTGCCCAAGAAAGGAAAATTTTATAATCGCCAAAAATTTCATACCAAGCAAGCATTGTAGCTACATTTTCCATATCTCTTAAACTGCGTACAATAGAAGCATAAGAATTATTTTTAACCTTTTGGAACTCTCTTTCGCTAACAGGTTCATTTTTTAATTTTTCTAATTCTTCCCAAATTATTTTCTCGGCTTCTTCTGGGTTAGCATCTTTTTGAAGTTGTACAGAAATACTGAATTCTGAAACATATTTATTAGGGCTGTTGGCTGCTCTAACGCTTACCGCTAATTTCTTTTCTTCTACAAGGCGTTTATAAAGTCTTCCAGAACGCCCGTTTAAAACACCTTCTGCAATATCAAGTGCGTATAATCTTGGGTGGCCAACTTCTGGTGTTTTAAATGCAATTGTCATCAAATTAGGAGCATCTTTTCGAGTAACGGTAAATCTTTTTTCGCCAGCAGGTTCTGGGTCGCGAATGGTAATAGGAGGGAAGGCATCGCCAGAAGGAATGTTTCCAAAATACTCTTTGATTTTTTCTGTAATTGTTGGAATTTCAACATCGCCTGCAAGAACTAAAATGGCGTTTCGAGGTTTGTAGTATTTTTTGTAGTGTTCTTCAGCTTGTTCTCTAGTTAGGTTTTCTATGTCTGAAGGCCAGCCGATGGTTGGAACGCGGTAAGGGAATGCTTCATAAAGAATGGAATTAAATGTTTCGTAGTAACGGCCCGTTGGTCTGTCGTCATAGCGCATACGACGTTCTTCTCGTACAACATTTCGCTCTGCATAAAATTCACGCAATACGGCATTTTGCATGCGGTCTGCTTCAAGCCAAAGAAATAGCTCTACTTTATTTTTTGGTAAAGTTACAATATAGGCTGTCATTAAATCACTAGTAAAAGCATTAAGCCCTGTACCGCCTGCTGCTTGGTAGGCGCCCCAGAGTTCATCTTTCACAAAGATTTTTCGATGTTCATTTAAAACGGAATCGTGTTTTGCCCATAAATTTTTGAGTTGAATTGAATCTTTTTCTTCTCGAATTAATTGTTGTAGAGAATCCTGTTGTTGCATAAAGCGAGCATCAAGAACACTATCTAAAATCCCAACTTTTTTTGTTCCTTTAAATAATTCGTGTTCAAGTAAATGAGCTAGCCCTGATTTTCCCGGAACTTCATGCACGGAACCAGTTACATAAAAAAGTCTGCAACTCACTGTTGGCGCTTGTTTATTCGGGTGAATTAAAATGGTTAAACCATTTTCAAGAACTTCTTTATGAACAGGTAAATTAATAGCAAAAGAACTTGCCACTAAAAAACAAAAAATTAAAGAAAATAACCGCATACACTTTAAGATAGAATTTTATATAGGACTCTGTAAGCGAGAGTCGTGCAAAAACAATTTGTCTTGATGAACCAGAATTGTTCCGTTCCATTGGAAATTATTACCAACATAGAAAATTACACTGCCATTTGTTTGAGGGATTAATTTATCAAAAATTCAGATTTTCTCTACAATCAAACTCGCCACTTACCACACATTCT
>JAGAKE010000018.1 GCA_017625775.1 Fibrobacteraceae bacterium | reverse complement strand
TATTATCTAAATAATTTGCATCTTCTATACAATTATGGCTTATACTGCCATAGGGAGAACGATCATCTTCACATTCAATACAAATATCATGTTTATAAATACCTCCAAGATTTTGTTGTTTTAAATCATTACATACTTGTTTCCCATTTACAAAAAATTGTACACTATCAAAGGAATCAGTTGTCCCATAACTAATCCATAAATCTCGTGCATATTTATAACATTGACATTCATCCCCACATTTACAAGCCACAAAAGAAATGAAAAATAAAGCTAATAAATTCAATTTGCGCATACTCCACTCCTTTTAGTTATATACCCCAGCAATCACCGCATTTACTGTTTCACGTAAAAATGGCACCCAAGTAACTTTTGTGTCTTGGTGAACCACAATGCTTTTTGCATAAATTGCGCCATAGAAATTTTTACCAACTTGTCCAACGATTACTTTTGCATTCGGAGCAACAATTGTCCCAGCGAAGTCAGTTTGAATATACACAGGATTTGTGCCATAATAATATATCATAAAATGATGCGCTGCAGAAACCATATCATCAGCAACAATTGTTCCGTTCCATTGGAAATCATTACCAACATAGAAAATTACACTGCCATTTGTTTGAGGAATCAGTTTAGAATCTTTTTGAAATTTTAATGCTCCTGCATAAAATTCACCGGGAACATTTAAAATCAAACTTGAACCAGAATTAAAATTAAAATCAACTTTACGGAAATTGTAGGAAAGCAAACCAGAGGTAAGATTTTCTCCAGAATTCAGAACCCTTGTATTGTTTATTTCAAAATCTAAATTCCAATCAAAAGTATTTTCAAAGAAGTTATCGTAAGCTTGTTTTGTAGAATTTTCGTGTGGGGAATGTTCTATTATACTACCAGCTACTTTTATTGTTGAACTCTGTTTTATGATTGTATTTGCTGTTTCTAAATTACCATGGACGAAAGCCCTATCTCGCAAAAGAACGGGCTTCGCCGAAAAAACGTTACCGACTTCTGCTTTTACTCCAAGTCCTACACCAAAAGCTCCACTAAAATCGCTATTATAGGAAGCTATTGGGCAATAAGTTCCACTTAACGAAACACAAGAAGCTCTATCATTTAAAAGCAATAATTCTTTTGCGAGTAATGCTACTGTATAATCTTTACAACCAGGAATTACATTTTTAGGGAATCTTGTTGCATCAAATCGTTCACAACTATTAATTTGATTGCTTTCTTTATAAGCATCTTCTTGAGCATCACAATAACCATCTCCGTCAGAATCAACATCTATAGCAGCGTGTAAATCATCGTCATCAAAATCTGAACGCATTATGTAAAATATCTGTGCATATTCATCAAGATTTGGATTTCCTGTAGATACGTAATACCCACTTTCATTTTCACATCGCTTAAAATCATATATCTCCTTATAATCATCTAGACCATCTCCATCAGAATCATTAGTTGATGGATTTGTCACAAATCTTTTAACTTCATCAAAATCTACAATACCATCACTGTCAGCATCCTCAAAAATACTTGGTCTTGACATGCGACCTTTTGCAGAAGGTGGTGGAATATAATAAGTAAAATAAATGTTATTTGTTAAATGTACTCCCGATATGTATTCTAGCAACTTTGTTACGCCTAGACCATTGAGAAAAAAATTAGCTAAAACATCTAATCCAAGAAAACTAATATTGCAATAATAACGCCATTCAGAATTTCCCATATTATCTGTATTTAAAACATGAATATAAACATCTCCATTCATTTGAATTTTATAACCATTTAAAACAAGGGAATGAGCTAAATAAGTAGTAGCATCATTTAGTTGGGAAAGTCCCATAATATTTCCTGATTCTATCGTACTGATTATGGTGTGTAATAATGGCGGTCCTACAAACCAACCTTCTGAAACAGGAATAGTCCCTGATGCTGCATAAGCGCTAATTAGCGACAAATAGGTAGTTTTATCCCAAATATCTAGTTCTAAAGCATAACTAAGAGCTTGCATAGTTTCTATTGGCCCACCACCATCTATATCTCCCAATTCTTCCCTTACATAGTACATGATTTCGTCTTCTGAAATGTCGCCACCTTTATAATGATTTATCATTTGTGCCATGGTAAGCCAACAGCGATTTTTTATAGACTTTTGTTCTTCTGCTTTGATAATTGGAATAAAAAAAACCTTATTCCAATTTTTCTCATTATACCCATTTTTCCATTTCTCAGCTAGCATTCTGGTGTCTTTCATAGCACAAAAAGCATCAGTTCCAAAACATTGGTGTGAGAGATATTGTGCTATTCTTTCTGGATAGGCAGTATAAACATATTTCTCATCATAAGAATCTTTAAGCCTAGTTAAATTTTTTGTGACTTTGTTTGTTCTAGTGTGTAAGGTTTCTACATGGACAAAAATTTGAATCATTCCTAAAGGACTTATGCGATTTTTAAAAGAATTCCAAGAATTTTCTATAAAGTTACCACCATAAAAAATGGAGTATGTTACAGGTGCAAAAGTTTGAACTGCCTTCTTTACTGTTTTTTTTGCCCATTTCTTTACTTTCTTCCACCAAGACGCACGAAGTAAAGGAGAACTATTTTCTGCAGGTTCATCTGCAGGGATTAAATAATATTCCTCTCCTTCTTCATTTTCATCCATTGAAACTTCTATTAAAGGTTCTGCGAACCATAAATAATTGCCTACTGGAAGTGTGGGTATTCTTTTTATTGTTTGTGAAGTAAATTCAGAAACAATTGTATCGCCTAGAACAATAGAATCTCCTATTAATGAATCTTTAACTATAACTAAATGATAATAATCAGCTCCTTCAACAGCATTCCATTCAAGCGTCAACGAATCAATATCGTCTTCGCTATATTGCATTAACACAGGGGATAAGATTATCGGCATTGGATTTTCATCTGGGCTTTCCCAAGTTCGATAAAATTTCCAATTGCCAATTTTTCTAGCATCTAAAAATTTTCCCAAAGAATCTTTTTTTAAAGCCAGACGTTGTCCTTGAATTAATCCTTGATTAAATCCCATATCAAAATCAGCTTTTACAAAAGAATCCGTTGATTCCCATAGACTCATTTCTACAGCTGTTTTTGCTTTTTCTGGCTTCCATCCAAATGCAAAATAAGCTAAAATATTTCCATTACATTCTGCAAATAATTCTCCACGACGTTCAGCAGAATCCTGAGTAGATAAATTGCCATGCCAAATTTTTTGCCCTAATGAATCTACCTTAGCATCATCTAAATTAGCTTGTATAAAATTACCTGTTTTGTTTTTGATTGTTATAAAAGAAGAATCAGAATCTAACTTTTGTAATATCTGTAATGCTATGGAATCTTTTTGAACTTCTACAAACTGAACAACAGGACAGCCTGCGTTTTTCGCAGCAGTAAGCATCAAAGGTTTGCCATTTGATAAAACTTCAACATTATTTGCTATAGAAAATGTGTTTGATGTTGGTTGTGATAAATCATCATTTTTAGACCAAGCAGACCAATTTTTATTATGAAGTCCTATTGCAAATCCAGAATTTCCGCCAAGTGTATCTCCAGGATAAAGAACTACATTTGGAAAATAAATTATAAGTGTGGCATTCAGAGAATCTTCAAAAGACCAATTTGCCATACCATCAGGAAGGTAAAACAAATCAGGTTCTGCAATTCTTGCAGTCTCTTGTTTTACGTGATAACGAAGTTCAATTTCTTTTAAGGTGTCGTTAGAATTATTTTCAATTTTAAATCTTAGTACTGTTTGGTTATTTTGTGAAAACTGCTCGTCGAGTGTGGAAATTGTAATGGCATTGGAGAAAATCGTTGATGCAAATAAAAGACATAACAAAATAATTTTTTTCATATTTTGCTTTTCCAGAAAACTTT
The DNA here is from genome assembly GCA_017625775.1 of Fibrobacteraceae bacterium. GTDB lineage: Bacteria > Fibrobacterota > Fibrobacteria > Fibrobacterales > Fibrobacteraceae > UBA1765. The sequence continues at coordinate 23,394 of JAGAKE010000018.1, read as the reverse complement.
GAAAAATACCACATAAATATAACTCAAAAACTTACGAGTAATATTATTGCTTATTCACAGAATTTTGAATTTTACATTTCTTTTCAATCTTAAAAACAAGTATTCAATAAAATCACCTAGTCCGCCAAATTAAACTTTAATTCCAAAGCCTTTTACAAAAAATCCCTTGATAGTTTACCTATCAAGGGATTTTTTTGTGGGAAAAGTTTTCATATCTTTTCAAAAATTATATATACATAAAGTTATGCCATACAATCAATCAAAACTTCCTATTCTTTTTCGATTATTTTTGCTTGCGATAGCATCTATTTTATTTGCGTTAACTATAAATATTTTTGTTCGTTCTACTGAATTATTTCCTGGCGGTTTTACAGGTTTAACTCTTTTACTTCAAGAAATTTTCTTACGCTATTTTGATATACAATTACCTTATTCTTTAATCATTCTTTTGTTGAACGTATTTCCAGCCATTGTGTGTTATTTTTCCGTCGGTAAAAAATTCACATTACTTTCTTGTGGTATGCTTTTAATTTCTTCTGGTTTAGTGGATTGCATTCCCACATTTCACTTAACAAACGACATGCTTCTAGCTGCTGTTTTTGGTGGCTTTTTAATGGCTTTATCTATAACCATTTGCCTTTACGCCGGGGCTTCTAGTGGAGGCACAGAATTTATTGCCATTCTAATTTCAGAAAAAAGCGGCGCCGATGCCTGGAATTATATTCTCGCTTTAAACGTTGTGATTCTTATTTCTGCTGGTATTCTTTTTGGTTGGGACAAAGCTCTTTATTCTATCATTTTTCAATTTACTTCTTCTCAAACACTATCGTTCCTTTACAGAAAATACCAACAAGTAACCTTTTTTATTATAACTGATAAACCAAAAGATGTTTACTGGTGCATTCAAAACCTTTCTGGCCATGATGCAACTGTTTTTAAAGGAAAAGGTTGCTATGCTGGCAAAGAACACTCTATGATTTATTCTGTGGTTTCTGCACCAGAAGCAAGAATCATTATGCATGCTGTTAGAAAAATTGACGCTAACGCTTTTATAAACGTCATTAAAACAAAATATTTAAGTGGGCGGTTTTATAGACAACCCAATGATTAATTTTTTATAAAAAAATGACAATATCGCTATAGTTTTTCGTTTTAGTTTTAATAAATAAAGATTAAGCTAACATGAGGAAAATTTATACACAGAAAAATTGAAATGCTTTCGTTGTCGGCATTGCTTGCTTCTTCCATTTTTCAGATACCAACCAATACAGTTCAAAAAACTGATAATCAAGATGTTTTTCCAGATAAAATTTTTGTAAATGAACCTATGGCTAAAAATCTGAAAATGAAATAAAAAAGTAAAGCAACAAAAAAAAAGGATGCCACGAAAGCATCCTTTTTTTATTTGAAACTTGATTATCGGTTGTTAATAATCTTTGTAAGTTCAACTGGGTCAACAATTTTGCCGTCTTTATAAACGCGCATGTTACCAGAAGCGATTTCGTCAATGAGAATAACTTCATCATTGTTGTAACCAAATTCAAACTTAATGTCCCAAAGATCAAGGCCGAGAGTTTTCAAATCTTCTGCGACAATCTTTGTGATTTTAAGTGTTTGTTCTTTCATGCTTTCGAACATAGCTTTGTTCATAACGCCAAGAACTTCAAGACCTTCACTCGTTACAAGTGGATCGCCTTTTGCATCATTCTTGAAAGTACATTCTACATAACCGCCTTCGATTACAGTACCATCTTGAATGTATTCACCATATCTTCTAACAAAGCTACCTGTTGCTACAAGGCGACAAATCACTTCAAGACCATGACCAAAAACAGTTGCTGGCAAAACTTCCATTGTTGCATTTTCAATATCTGCACTTACATAATGAGTTTTGATTCCAGCTTGTTTCAACTTCTCGAAATAATAAACGGAAGTTTCCAAGTTTGCCTTACCGATACCATCAATAGTAAGACCAACTGAGTTTTCACCTGGGTCAAAAACGCCATCTTTGCCGGTGCAATCGTCTTTAAACTTGAGCATTACATTGCCATTTTCAAGTTTGTAAACGTCTTTAGTTTTTCCAGTGTAGATTTTTTCCATATTGGATCCTTTTGTTTTGATGCAAAAAAAATAGTCAATTTGAGTTTATTTCAACAGATATTTTATCAAAAAAATATTTTTTTTTTTGCCCAAGTATAAAATCCAAAAAGGTGCTAGACGGCTTTTGAATTGTTGTTTTGATTTTGATAAACCGTTTTGGTTATTTCAGAATACAAATGACTTAAAGTAGAATCTTTTTCACCAAAATCCTTTTGCATCCATTCCTTGCGCAACGCCTCGTTATCTACGCGTTTTACCCACTCGTACAAAAGAATTGGACCCAGAGGAAGCTGAAGGTAAAGCAACAACAAACGCTCGTGTTTATCAATAACTTCAGCATAATATTGAATGCTTTCAATTACTTTTTCTGCATTTTCTTTAAAAATATACCTTACTCTTGCTTTAAAATCGTCATCAAGAAAAGAGGCCTTAGGTGTTTCGTTTTCTGCCATAATAATTTTTTTTGAGGTTACAGGATTCAAATTTTAGGTTAATATACTTCTTTATAACATTAAAGTTAATTTTATGGCTAATTTTTTGAAAATAGTGCCGTATTATGAAAAAAAATCTTGACAACTTGCCTATTTATGCGTATTTTTAAATAAACGCATAAATAAATTAAGAACGGGGATTCGTTCGTTTTTCAAGGAGCAATTTATGGCACACGCTATTCAGGAATCTTTTCGCGATTTTTACAAGCGCCAAAATACAGGTTTGAATCTTATTTCAGAAGCTATGAAGCAAGAACAAGCAGAACATGAGAAATTACGTGATTTTCATGAAAAACGGTATCTTCGTAAATACGAATTATTTTATAAAAACCTGGGCCTTATTATAAGGAACAAAGATGAAATTATCAATACGCCGAAGTACGCAAATATTGACGCCCATTATTTGTTAGAGGGTGGTGGTTGTTTTATTGGTCGTTTGCAAACATGTCAACAGTATAATTTTGCCGGAACACTAGTTACTATAAATTTAAAATTAGGCACATTACTAAAAATCTGGGAAGCAGAACAATTTCAGGTAGAATGTTCCTGTGGTGGAATTGCTTATATTCGACATTTTGTTGGCTCTCCCCTTTCGGGAAGTTCTTGCGCTTCGGCTTTATGTTCAAAGTGTGGTCAAGAAATTAAGGGTATTAAAAATCGGAGCTACGGCAAGTATCATTTCTTTTCAAATAAAATGCATTACCGTGATATTGATTTGGTAGTAAAAAAGATTCTCTGCAATTGGATTCTCGCTGAAGAAAAATATAATGAAGATGTAAAAAAAGGCAATGTGTATATGCCTTCTGTTGGCGAGAATTTAAAAAGCAACGATGAATTTTGCAATTTAGAAACAATGATTCACGAGCTACAATTAAAAGAATTTAAAGTCGCTAATTAATCTTTGCTTTAGTTATTCCGATTACTTTATAGAAATAGAGTAGCTTGGTAATGCGAGAACAAGTTCTCGTGCTACACTCGCTTTACACATCTGCCGTCTTCAAAGAACTTCATCTCGCGAACGTTGAGTTCTTCTTTTTTGGGCGTTCCCCGCTTTCGCGGGTCGGGCTATATGGACGGCTACGCCGTCCGCGGCTTCACTCGGTCATGCCGAAACGCAAGCTTTTCGGCGCAACACTCGTTTTGCATGCTATTCTGGGGGTAACCAGCTACGCTTACGCTTGCCGCTCATCTCCCAGAACCAAGCCTCGCTCCCATAAACCGCACTACAAGATTGCCGCAAGTCTTGTCCCAAAGGGGCACTATCCCTAACGCAGATGTCTATCAATGATTTAAAAATCTAATCTACTTCATTTATTTCATCGACGCCATTATTTTCCAATAATTTTTCAATACTATGATTCTCAAATAATGTTGAGCGGTATATTTTAAGTTCATTTTCCTCACCACCCATAGATTTCCATACAGCCTTCAATGTTTTTCGTAGAAAACGTCGTTCATTGACATCTTTATAATATGGAGAAAAGGTGACGGATTCTATATCAGATAATTTTATTGGCAAATACGCAACAACACAGCTGTTTATCTTTTTTTCTTTTTCACATACGATTCGCCACTCATCTTCCTTTTCATATTGAATTCTTTTAAGAAAAACCAATTCCTTAAATTCTAAAAGCTTATCGTTCAAAAAATGCTTTATCTTTTTGGTGATATTGTAAGACACATCCCCATAAAGGAAACCTTGTTCTTTTGAATTTTTTTCAAGACGATTTCTTTTAAAAGCAATTCTTACTCCATCATCTTTAGCAAATAAATCCCAATGAAAACTAGTTGCATGATCATTTGTGAAACACAAAACACCTATTTTCTTTTTTGATTCCTCACAAGCCTTAATAAACCCAACATCAATTTTGTCTTTCCACCCACTATTTAAAGCATTTAAAAGAGGGAGTCTTTGCGTGACAATGATTTCCAGCAACCTAGAAAAAGAGGTGTATCGATAGACATATTTTGTTTTATTCACTTTCTTTTTCATAACGCTTTATCTAGTTCTTTCAATCAAATACTTCGAACAAATAAATCCGTTTTTACTACACCATCTTTTCATAGACGCGTAACTCGGCAAACCGGAAAAGAATTCTTTATCTTCCGCACTCATTGCTAGTTCGCTACCAACACCTCTGGGAGGAACAATGTTATTTTTTTCATAATACTTATCTAAACTTTTTCGACTAGCCTTGATTGTCACCGCATAAATTCCATAATAATACCCAGCATACCAATTATACTCTAACTCAGATATATTAAATCCTATTTCAACATTTTCAACTGAAGGATGCATCACAAAAGGAAAGTTTGCTTCAAACGAAAACAAGTTAAAAGCTGAAGCCATAAGCGCCATCGCAGCATCAAATTCCTTTGAAGGTGCTTCAACATATGAAACAGTTCTATTTTTCTTCATTTCTATTGAGCCGTACCCTTTATAAGATTTTCCGTTATTTATAGACTTCATAGCAATAAAGTCATCTTTGTCAATTTGTTTAAATATTTCGTTAAACAATGCTGTTGCTTTTGAGTTAGTGATTGTTTTGTTTTTTAATGCACTTGCGATGAACCGTTCTTCTGTTATAATGACATTAGCATCATAATGTTTCAGTTTGCAATTTCTGTTTAAGTAGTTGAAGTATTTCGTGAAAGCTTTAATTGCATCGTCATCACGATCAAAGTATTTTTCCACTTCATAAATCGTAGATAAATAATTTGCATATTGCAAAGAATCTTCAATGCATCCTTTTTGAGGAAGCAAATTGTCAATTCTTTTCTCTACACCTTCTTTCGTAGGAACATACTCTTCAAAACTAATAGTTGAACCATCACTCTTTAAAATGCTATAGAATGATTGAAACAACTTGACTGACTCACGAATATTGCCTTCCGCATAAACAGAATCTATAGTATGAACAGCTATTTCTAAGCGTTTGTTATATTCCGCAGCGCATTCCTGTTTTTCATATTTACACTTATACAGCGCTTCAAATGTTCTTTCTTTCACGGGAATATTTTTATTTGGCTGGACATAGTCTTTTGTGTTACCTACTTCGTTTAAATTTTCTTGAACAGAGCTTCCTGATTCAGGAATACAAGCCTTTATAAGAACCAAGAAAAATATCCACAACACATAAACAGGAATAATTGAAGGATTCCTATGTATAATCGTCCCTTTCCCATCTTTGAATTTCCCTCTAGCAATATTTATCACATCCACAAAGACACTTAATCCGGCGACAAGCGACAAAAGACCGCCCGTCGTCACAATTATTAATCCGGACATTTCATTAATCTTAAATATTATAAAGGAAAGCAATAAGACAGGAAGCCATAAAATTTGTAACAATCCTTTGTTACGATTTCCTAAATAAAAGTTATGAACACCAAACACACCTAAAAAAACGCACAGAAGTCCGATTTTCCAAGGATTCTTTTGACTTTCTTCCGGCGTTAAATCACATTTGATTTCTGGATTTAGATTTTTATTTGAGTTTGGCATATTTGCCTCCTTGTTGTTTGCTTATTAAACTTTAATCTTTCACACAACGGACACTAAAATAATTAGCATCCTTTGGTTTACTAAAATCACGAAATAGTCTTTGAGACTTAGAGTATTTCACTGCATAGGCATTATGTCGTCTTGGAACCATACTCTTGATAAAACTATCACTACGCCTAGATGTCCAAGTGCCATTATCATCACTCGACGACCAAAAATAGGAGCTTTCCTCTCCATATTTGTTGAATTCCGAGTCAAAGCATGTACCATCATCGTAACAATACCCGGTAAGATCCGTGACAAATTTGCTATCTGCCACATCAAATATTTCAGTCCATTCCTGCCTTGATGGCAAATGCCAACCACTTGGGCAAGCGTGTTCAGCCATATCGAAATTATAGTAGCGTCCTACAAAGCATGCTCTTGGTTCATTTCGGAAGCAAATGCTTCCTCTTACATTATATCGCAGATTTTCAGCCATCCATTCAAATTTGCCGATTTTAATAGTCGGATACCGTTCCCCATCTCTGCTGTCAGTGAACGAACCTGCATAAACGCAAGCACACGAAACAACTAGCATAAAAAGCAAAGGTTGCTTTATGCAATTTTGAAACACATACCTAGCTATTCCCATAGAACCAAGCCTCTTTCATTACAAGAGGTTTACTCCCATTCTGCAAGGAACCATGCCAAATTTTGTGTGGATACAAGAAAAGGCGCAGATCGTTGCATTTACCTGTGTGGGGCTATCGACTGCCTCAATGCGATAAACGCAAACGACCCACGCCCCAAACGGGCTGTTGCCCATGGTCTATACAACCAAAAACCAGCCAAGTAGCTGATAGGACAATCTGAAGTATGCCGAAAAAAGCATACCTGCGTGAGCGTTCACCTTGTCCTCGCATTTAGAAATTGTCGATATTTCACACAGAGAACAAGAGCAAAAACTCTTTTACTCTTTAAACATACATAAAAATGAGCTAAGTGGTCAAAAAATTTTAAAAGCAGCAATTTTAAGATGATTTGTAAAGGTCCTTTGGATATTCCAAGTTGGGATGAAGGCATAATCATCCCGTTCGCGATGTGCAGTTTTATGCTCCAATATCCTCGTATAATGTTTGACACAACTATGTCTATTATTTCTCGCGCCGTACGAGTCATCTCATCACAGAATTCTAATACCTTTTGCTGCTTAGCAGTCAAGTGAACTCTATCACTATTTCCACCAAGGTCTGACATTTTTGCCAAAAAATCGTCCGCAAAAAAAAACTCGTAAATCTCTTGCCAACACAAATTTTTAAATTTATATTTTTAGTGCTCAAAAGAGCATATTATTTAAGTTAAACCCCGCCTTTTAACGCATGTAGGCGAAGGGAGAAAAGATGAAAGCACACAAGTCTTTTAGGGACTGTATCGTTAAGCCGGGCGAAACGAGCCCGTATGCAAATTTGCTGGTGGATTTGGCCTTCAAGAAGGCTTTCGATCCAGATAAGCCTGCCAGCCGCAATAATCTCATTAATCTGTTAAATGACCTACTAGAACCACAACTCAAGCATCCAATTAAGAATGTGTGGACCCGCAGCGTGGCAAAGAATCTGAGTGGCAGCAAGGCGTCGCGAACGGCGATTTTCGACCTGCATTGCAAGGATGATTTGGGAAATCTCATCGAGATAGAGGTGCAGATTCGCGAGATGAAGAATTTCGTGAAACGCCTAGCGTTTTACGCTAGCGAGATGGTGGCGAATCAGGCCGAGCCTGGAAACGACTGGGATTTTGGTGTTCAACCAACATACGTGATTGCTTTGACGCGTTTCTCTGTTTTTCCCGATGAACGCGCTGTCCATCGTGCAACGGTAATCGACACGGATAGCGGTGAACAGCTTATGGATACCTATAATTGGACGGTTATTGAACTTTCGAAGGTTCCCTTTTTCATCGAAAAGACTTCCAGCGATTTGAGCAAATGGTTGTTTTTCTTCCGTTATCTGAACCGGCTCAAGGAACTTCCTAAAGAATTGGATGATGGTAAGTTCAAGGACTTGACAGAAAGCGCGAAGGTATCTAACTTCAACAAAAAGGAATTTGAGGCATATCGGAATATGTACCACAAGGTCTGGGATCATAACGCCCTGAGGGACGGTTTCTTCAAAGAGTTCGCGGATGAAATCAACGCGAAGATTGCCGATAGCGTCCTTGACAGAAATCGTGAGATTGCGAAGAAGATGATAGTACTCGGCAAACTTTCCAATGAGGAAATTGCCGCGGCTACGGATCTTTCCCTGGAAGACGTCGTCGTGCTTCGCAGCCAGCTTGAAGCATAATTTATAGACTATTTTACAACATTTTAAAAGCAAGTTATAGCCTGTCGTAATCTAGCTAATTTCATTTCTTCATCGTTACAGGATAGATGAGCCTGATTTCTTGCTTGTGCGGAGAGCGCCTTTATATGAACTTTCGATTCGATATTCGTCAAACGAATTGCGTTGGGGCAAGCATTCCATTTCGGCAAGTTCAAGCAGAGCCTTTAGCCAAGTGGTTGCGCTAGTACACGCGATGCCGTTCATTTCCCAGCGGATTAAAGGTGGATGGTCGGCATCGGGGCTTGCCCCCTTTTCCCAGCTTGCATCATGTTTCCAGTATTTGAGTTTGCCGATTTATTCCGTTAGTGTTTCTGGGATTTCCTCAAATACGATATACCCTTCACCAAACCTGCCGGGATGCCCTGAACAGCAATAACGAGTCCTGCAGCCTTATGTGCTGTTAAGCCGCATAATGGTATCCGCCAGCGCCGTATCAATGGCTCTGTAACCTTCCATGTACAGAAAATGAAGTTCCTGAACGTTTATTGGGGCTTCACTGATATAGCGGCGCTTTTCAAAGTTTACGAAGGTTATGTCAGACTGTAACATGTTGCTGATTTTCGGGCTCTCCATATCCCTGATGTATGGAAATTGTATTTTATGGCGCCCATTCAAAGCCTTTGCCGTAATACAAGATTCTGTTTTTACTAAATATCCCACGGACCGTCCGAGATGTCTTCTGGATAGGCGTAGATATACGCGCTCGATGCAGGCTCAAGCTTGGCAAACATCGTGCGGAAATTCGTATCGCCCTCTTGGGCAATGGCCTTCGCAATGCGGTGGACAATTTCTGCAAACGGGGCTTTGCCAGACATTTCGCCGTGAACCTTATCAATCAGTTCTTTTTGCGTCATCTTATTTCTCTCCTAAAAATGTTGACGCTATAAAGATACTTTAGGTACGCGACAAATGCTGACGGATTTGGCTGTTTATGAAAAAAACAGAAGATGGATTCTTGGGTGGCAAATGAATAAGACTTACTGATTATTTAGTTTTTTTTAATTTCAATATTTTATTCCATTCTGGATCGAAAAGTGCGATGAGATCCTTTTCTTCTTGCTCAATTTCATTGTTTTTTGTCATTGAAAGAACATAAAAGGAAATTTTATTTCGATTCTTATGAACGAGACTGTTTACATGACAGTTTGTAGATTGTCCGTCGAGATAACAATTCTTAGGGCTAATGTGACCATATCCGTTGTTGATTCTTTTTCCGAAATTATCTCTACATCTGCCAATATAAACTATTTTCCCATCTACGCAATAACTGTAAAGCCCCTTCTGTTTTTTTACAGACTCTTCTTTTAACGTAAATTGGCAGAAAATATCATCTCCGTTAGGGTTTAGAAATTCCTTGTAGAAATCGTCTTTGGATTTTTTTAGCGTATCCAAGAAATGAGGCAGAGGTTCATTGAGATAAGTTTTATAACTATTTTCGGCCTTCGCCTTATTTTTTTGATACCTTTTTCTTGTCAAGCATTCCTTTAATGTTTTTGGAGAAGCTAACGCGCTAAATAAATTTTTTTTAGAGTCTTTCTCTATTTCTAGGGTACATTTTTTAAACCCCCTATTTAGTAGGTCTTTATAAGAGCCTTTACCCTTGGTTGTGGATTGATTCATTATCTTCTCCTTGTTGATAATATGTGCAGAAACTTTAATTTCCCGCTGCCCCAAGATAGCAATCTATTTTATAAGATATTGCACTATAATTTACCAAATGTGCCAAAAATTTAGACTTTTGGATAAACGAGTTTTCGTATCCGTTTTTGTTGAATCTCTAAAAATATCTTTTGTATGCGACAGTAGTTGTCGGATAGTATGTGTATTTTTACGATAATTTCCTTGACGAACTTTACAAAAAGAGGTTCAAATGAACAGCGATACCCTTTCACTTGTTGATGTGGTGACGGACTACGCTTTTGCGCTGGATACGCTTGATGATTACGACCACCAGCGGCTTGTGCTGCGCAAGTCTGCCAATGCGGAAAAGTTCCACGCGACTTACGAGAACGCGATGGCGGCAATTCAGGGGCTCAAGGAGAAGTTTGGCGGCAGCGAACTGTTCGCCCATGAGAAGGACGATTCGTTTAAGAGTAGCATCGGGCAGATTTACCAGACCTTCGGCGGTGTGGAACTTTACCCGAGCGTGGAACAAAAAGCGGCGATGCTCCTTTATCTTGTCACGAAGAACCATTCGTTCAGCGACGGCAACAAGCGCATCGCGGCAACGCTCTTTCTGTGGTTCCTGCTGAATAACGGCATTTTGTACAGGGCCGACGGTTCCAAGCGAATCGCCGATGCGACGCTCGTTACCATGACGCTGATGATTGCCGAGAGCCGCCCCGAGGACATGGAAATGATGGTGAAAATCGTGGTGAACTTGATGGGGTGATATGGGTACTGGCCGGCAACTTTGGATTTGCGGGGACATTCACGGCGAAGTGTCCGGGCTTGTCCGTAATGCAGTGAATCGCGGGATATCGTGCGCTGACATCCTGGTTGTCGGCGACTTTGGTGCGGGTTTCGGGCGCCCGAAATCGATGGACGTGGCCTATGGCAAGGTGAAGGCTGCTCTTGAGAAAAATGACATCTGCCTGTATACGATTCGCGGCAATCACGACGACCCTGCGTTTTTCGACGGTAAGCACGATTATGAGCGGCTGCATTTTTTGCCGGACCATCATATAATTGAAATTTGCGGCAAGAAAATTTATCCCATAGGTGGAGCGGTTTCTGCCGACATTGACTTCGTGGATCCGTTAACGCGAAAGTCGCGCCGGATGGTGAACGATGCGCTTGTCCGCTATGGTTCTTCGAAACGCGTCTGGTGGCCGGACGAGGCACCTACGCAAATTGTCGATGGTTTGGTCGCTTCGGCGGATATCGTGGTTTCGCACGATGCTCCGTTGTCATTTGACCCGCCACTTGTGCGGGCGGACTATGTGCGCGATGAAACCTGGCAGAAGATTGTCGAATCCCGCAAGTACCTAGATTGCGTTTTGCACGCAATCAAGCCTGCCTTGTGGTTTTACGGACATTACCACAAGCATTTCGAAGGCATGGCGCAACACGACAACGCTCCACGCGATGCCACGCGACAAACTCGCTACATCTGCCTTGATATCGCGGAAATGACGCGTGTTGTATAAAGCCGTATAATGTGTCATTAGTTGTCGCATTCTCAATCTATATTAAAAGTGTTAAAAAAAGTCGCGGGGGACTTTATGTTTTTGACTTTCGCGACGATATATAGGTGAGGATTGTATGAAGAAGAATTATTTTAAGGGTGTTTTGGGTGCGCTCAAGTCTGCCAACAACGGAAAAAAGCTCACGCTTGACTTCGTGACGCTCAAGAGTTACGAATACTGGATTCGTATGATGCGCGTATCCAAGAGCTACCCTGATGCAGACGACTGCATCGCCATTTTCTCGAAAGAAGGAGCCTCGCGTGTTCTGAGTGACCTTTCGGATCACTTCGAAAGGCTCAACGCCGAAGAAGACTGCATTACCGGTGCCGCCAAGAAGCAGTTCGTGAAGGAGGTGAATGGAAGCTACGCCGGAAAGAGGCTCCGCTGCGACGAAAGTAGCGAAGACATGAGCGTTGCCTACCAAAGACGCCAAATGGCGGTGGTGCGCTTTAACGACGTCATTGACAGGTCATGCTCAGTCAAGGAGATTTCCAATTTCGTGCGCAACTACCTGTGCGGCGAAGGAATTTTCGACACATCTTCGCAGAAGGTGTTCTACGAGAGCGTTACCCGCGAGCTCGAGAAGGTCATTGAGGAGAATAGCGGCGTGGACGACGGGTATTTCCATCGTCTGAACATCGTGCAGAGCGCGTTCAACCTGAGCGACGCCGAGATGGAAATCGTGATGTTTTCCTGGATTTTCTTCAACAAGAATCAGTGCAGTTCGCTCCTGGATATGATTCATTCCCGTAGGTTCCGCGGGGCGGCGCTCCCAGATGTTTTCCCGCAGCTTTACCCGAATGTGGATTTCGAGAACCTGGTTTCGAACAAGGGAATCCTCAAGCAGATGGGCATCCTGGACGAGGATCTCGATATTTCCAAGCGAATCGGGATGTTCCTGGACGGGCATTCGGGCAACGACCTGGACAGCCTCTACTTCAGGGTTTACGAGGGCGGTTGCGTGTCCTACAAGAAACTCTGCCGCAAGGACCCGAAGGTGGAAATGGCCTTCGACATGATCAAGCATGCGAAGGTGGGCGAGGGCCTGAACATTTTCTTCTACGGGGTCGAGGGCACCGGCAAGACGGAACTCGCGAAGGCGATTGCGAAGGAACTCAAGCGCCCGCTGGTGCTCACCAACATCAGCACCGAGGGCGTGCATCGCGACAGCAAGGAAAATTTGGTGGTGCGTAGCCGCATGGGGAGCATCCTGTATGCCGCCACCAAGTACCAGAAGAAGAAGGCGATTCTTCTGGTGGATGAATCCGACGTGATTCTCAACTGCTGTGAGAAGGGCGCGCTGAACTTCTTCCTGGAACAGATCAAGATTCCGGTCATCTGGATTTCGAACAACATTCACTACATTGAGAACAGCACGCTGCGCAGGTTCGACTATTCCGTGCGATTCGAACGCCCCGATGCCGAAAAGCGCGAACAGGTGTGGCAGTCCGTGGTGAGCGAACAGGGTGCAGACGCAATCATCTCGGAGGAGGAGTTGAAGCGTTTTGCTTCGAAGTTCCAGATTACGGCGGGCGGCATTACGCAAGCGATTGCGAGCACCAAGAAGTTGCTGAAGTCGGGCTGCAAGGTGGACCCGCTGGAGAGCATCCGCACCATCGCGGAGGCGCAGGCGAGCCTGCTGAACCTCGACATGGAATACGCGAGCCGCGACAAGGAAAGCCGTGCGCCGCGCTACCTGCTCGACGCCATCAACACCGACGCAGACATGCCGAAAATCCTGAAGGTGATGAGCGCGTTCGACGCGAAGTGGAAGGACATGCAGAAGGGCGACCGTGCCGATAGTCTGAACATGCTCTTGTACGGGGCGCCCGGTACCGGCAAGACGGAATTCGCGAAGCATATCGCCCGCACTCTTGACCGCAAGCTAATAATCAAGAAGGCGAGCGACCTGCTGAACTGCTACGTGGGCGAGACCGAGAAGGCAATCCGCAAGATGTTCAAGGAAGCGGAAGAGAAGAAGGCGATTCTCTTCTTGGACGAGGCTGACAGTATGATTCGCGACCGCAGCGGTGCCGCCCGCAACTGGGAGGTGACGCAGGTGAACGAGATGCTCACCCAGATGGAGAACTTCAAGGGTATCTTCATCGCGGCGACGAACTTCGAAGGAGAACTCGATACGGCGTCCCGCAGGCGCTTTGCGCTGAAGGTAAAGTTCGGCTACCTGAAGCCCGAAGGCATCGAGTCCCTGTGGAAGGGATTCTTCCCGAAGGTCGAAATGCCCGAGGCGGCGCGTAGCCTCCGCATGCTCACTCCAGGTGACTTCAATGCGGCCTATGCCTCGCTCCGCTTCTACGACGAGAGCGAACTCACCGCGGAAGCAGTCCTAACCGCGCTCAAGTCGGAACTTGCCTACAAGGATAGCCGCGAGGGGCGCACCATGGGATTATAGTTAATCAGGAAATGCTATCCTGGGCGAAGCTGTAAGGCGGAGTCGAAGGATCTAAACTCGCATTGTCATCCCCGGCTTACCCGGGGATTTCCTTTATGCGGAATAATATATATTGAGATGAGCAGGAATAAAGTAATCTAGGAGATATTATGGCGGACATGACTCGCGGCGAAAGGACTGTGCTGCTCTTTGCGAAGGTGATTTCGAACCCCGGCAAAAAATTTACCGTGACAGACCTAATGAACGCTTTCAACATTCCCAACGAGGAACGGCGCAACGTGCAGCGCGATATGCGGTTCCTTTCAGAAATGGATGGCGGGCGCTACATTACGGTGGAAAACGAGGGCCGCACGTCGGTTTATCGGTCGGCACTCCCCAATGCCGAGCGGCTCCTGTTCCCGAACTTCGAAAATACCATGCTGCATTTCGTGTTCCTCAAACGTATTGCCAACATTTACCCCGCCACCAGCGAAATTATCACCCAGCTTCTGGAGCGTATAGAGAAAAGCCTGCCCGCCCGCGAGCAGAAATCCCTTAGACAGCTCGCCGACGAACTGAACACGAAGATCCTTTTCATGGGCACGCCCCCGGATTTCGAGGAAGACGCCAGCGAAAAAATCCGAATTATTTTGCAGGCCATCCATGACCATCGTAAGATAGAAGTAGCCTATCGTGACTCGGGGGATTCCGAAAAGCAGTCAACACGCATTCCGCTGATGATTATCATCTACGAAGATGAACTTTACGTAGGATGTCAACGTGCAGACGGCAACACATATACCCTCAAGTTCCGTCGTATTAAGAAGGTCAAGCTTTCCAAGGAAATGTTCGCCGAAGACCTGAAGGTCGTGGACAAGCTGCGTCGGCAGGTAATGTCGGGGGCGGCTTTCATGAGCGGCCAGGAGCCGAAACTCCAGGACGTGGAAATTGAATTCCAGGGACATGCACGGCTCTATCTGGAAGAAAATCCCTTCAACCGCTCTATGCAAATCGGCAAGACCAAGGACAACAAGTTTACCGTGAAGCTGAAAGCGGAAGTAAACCAGCTACTGTTCAACTGGGTGGTGTCGTTTTCGGACGTAGCCCGCGTTATAAAGCCCGTTTCCCTACGCAAATGGCTCAAGGAATATGCGGAATATTTGATGGAGAATTACGGAAAATAAATTTTTGCGTTTTGAGAAAAAATAGTATATCTCTCTGGAAGAGATAACAACTATGCCCGACAAACTTTTCACCAAATCTGCTTTTAACCAAGCCGTAGAATGCCCGATGCGGGCGTATTACTACCGAAACGGCAAGGAGTATGCCTACCATTACGATGGGGCGCATGGCATTGCCGAAGTTGGCGATCAGTTTGGCGCTCTTGCTTGTGTCTATGAAGGCGTTCCTGAAGAAAATATAATTCAAAGGGGTGGGCCGAACCCGATTGAAGCGCAAGTAAAGTCAATTACGGACACGCTTGATCTTTTGCGGAAAGAAAACGTAGATATCGGAGAAGCGGCCTTTGCGACGGACAAGTTCCTTGTTTATGTAGATTACACAACCGACCTTTAGTGTAAGTCGTACAACATTTTAATATGTCGTTTATCACAACACGGCAATAGGAGCTCATTGCTACTGCAACAGCCCCCGTTCCACAAAAAGCATCAAAGAAAACCGTACTCTCCGACATTTCGCATCGTTCTTGTATCAAAGAAACGATGTCGTCAACAAGTAAATCTTTGCAACCTAAATAACGCATATACCTCAAAATAAAAAAACGATGCTCTGAGAATCCTTTCTCCTAGCATCGTTTAAAAAAATTGTACTTATCTCACTGCTTCCACGAAGACCTTTTCGCCATCTGCATCAGATTCCTGCAAACCCGCAGCAGAATCCTTCCACACGATAGCGTTAGCCTGCGTCTCACCCTTGATGTAAGATTCGTTTTCCTTCACAGCCTGTTTCAGCACTTCACTTTCAGAATAAAGTTCAATGCTGATACGGTCAGTGATTGCATAGTTCTGATCTTTACGGCGGTTCTGGATACGGTTCACAAGTTCGCGAGCAACGCAAGCGCGGCGCAAATCGTCAGTGATTTTCAAATCGAGAGCCACTGTAAAATGATTGTCTGCTTCTACGGCAAGACCTTCTGGCACAATACGGTTTAGCATTAAGCAATCTGCACCGACTTCGCCGAATTCAAACTTAATCGTTTCGCCTGCTTGCAATGCTTTAATTTCTTCAACCGAAAGGCTTGCTAATTTAGAAGAAATCACCTTCATGTTCTTTGCGTAATCTGAGCCTTTTGCCTTGATAGCTAAGAAGTTTGGCTTTGCAGACAACTTAACAAGCTTAGTTTCGTCTTCAAGGAACTTCATTTCGCGAACGTTAAGTTCTTCAAGAATTAAGTCCTTCATGGTTTCAGCAACTTTCTTTTCGGTTTCACCATGAGCAACCACTGTCATGCTAGCAATCGGCATTCGGTTCTTGACATTATTTGTCGCACGGATTATGCGACCCATTTCAACCATACCTCGAACCATCGCAATACGTTCCACGAGAGTTTCATCCATCAGGGACTTGTCTGCACTCGGAAATTCACAAAGATGCACGCTCACTGGAGCCTTATCATCTACTTCACGCACAAGAATCTGGTAGATTTCTTCAGCGAGGAGCGGGAGGAACGGAGCGAGAATCTTGGAGAAATCCACAAGCACTTTGTACATGGTAGCGTAAGCGGCATTCTTGTCTCCATCGTTTTCGCTTTTCCAGAAACGGCGACGGCTTCTGCGCACATACCAGTTCGTTAAATCATCAACAGCAGCAATCACGGCAGGCACCACATTGTACAGGCGGTAAGCCTTCATTTCCACTTCGACCTTGGCGGCCAAATCCTGCAAAGTAGCAAGCATCCAGCGGTCAAGTTCATTGTCTGATTTTACTTCCTGGCCAGGCGCCCAATTCAGTTGACCTTTAGCAGCATCAGCGTTGTGGTTGCTTACAAAGAAAGTCACAGCATTCCAAAGCGGAAGCATCACTTGCTTAACAATACCCTTCACGCCTTCTTCACTAAAGCGTAAATCTTCAGCTTTCAGCGCCGCAGAATTAATCATAAACAAACGAATGGCGTCAGAACCAGTGCGTTCAATCAAATCATTCGGGTCCGGGTAATTGCGTTTGGATTTACTCATCTTAGTGCCGTCTTCAGCCAAAATGATGCCGTTCACAATCACATTCTTAAATGCTGGCTTCTGGAACAGAGCATTTGAAAGCACAGTCAATGTATAGAACCAACCACGAGTCTGGTCGAGCCCTTCGGCAATAAAATCTGCCGGGAAACTCTTTTCCACAAGTTCCTTGTTTTCAAACGGGTAATGGCGGCTCGCATACGGCATAGAACCTGACTCAAACCAGCAGTCAAACACTTCAGGTGTGCGATGGTAAACCTTGCCATCTTTTTCAATGGTGAGTTTATCAACAAAATGCTTATGCAAGTCGTTGAGTTCTACACCTGTAAGGTCTTTCAATTCTTCAATAGAACCAACAGCAATCATATCGCCGTCATCAGAAAGCCAAACTGGAATCGGAGTTCCCCAGAAACGGTTGCGGCTAAGGTTCCAATCACGAGCATTTTCAAGCCACTTACCAAAACGGCCGTCGCGAATATGACTTGGCACCCAGTTCACCGTCTGGTTATTTTCAACCATCCATTCTTTCAAAGTTTTAGTAACGCCATCTTTACTTGTCACAGGAGCATCTACTTTCAAGAACCAAGTCTTAAGAGCGCGATACAAAAGAGGAACGCCTGTGCGCCAGCAGTGTGGGTAACTATGAACAAAAGTTTCATGCTTGAACACGCGACCTTGTTCTTTAAGGTGTGCGATAATACTCTTGTCTGCTTCCTTTGCACCAAGGCCTTTCCACATTGGAACTTTATCCGTGAACTTTCCTTCGGTGTCGAGCGGATCAAAGAGACCAAGACCAATGGATGCACCTAACTGAAAGTCTTCTTCACCGAAACTTGGAGCAATATGCACAGCACCAGCACCATCTTCTGTGCTTACAAAATCAGCAGCGTAAATTTTATAGCGCTTTTCAAGTTCTTCACTTGTAGCATAAGCATCGCTTAAACGGAAAAGCGGTTCATAGCTTAACCCAACAAGTTCAGAGCCTTTGCAAGTATCGACCACATTTGCTTCTTTGAAGTAAGCCACCGTACGTGTAGCGGCACACCAGAACTTTTTACCATCTTGCTCCACAAGATTGTAATCCATATCTTCGCCAACAGCAATAGCAAAGTTAGAAGGAAGCGTCCATGGAGTTGTTGTCCACACTAAAATGTTTGTGTCTTTGAATTTTGCATTATCCGTAATAAGCGGGAAAATCAAAGTTAAAGACGGGTCCTGACGATCTTTATAACCCTGGTTCGTTTCAAAGTTCGAAAGCGGAGTGGCAAGCGCCGGGCTGTACGGTTGAATGCGATAGCCCTGATAAATTAGACCCTTATCAAAGCATTGCTTGAACACCCACCACACAGATTCCATGAAGTTCGTGTCCATGGTTTTATAACCATTATCAAAATCCACCCAGCGACCCATACGGCGAACTGTTTTTTTCCATTCACTTACATACTTCTGAACAGAACCGCGACAAGCTTCATTAAACTTGTCTTCGCCGAAAGCCTTAATTTCAGCAACGCCGGATAGTTTCAATTCATTTTGAATCAAAGATTCTATCGGGAGCCCATGGCAGTCCCAACCAAAACCGCGGGGAACCTTCTTGCCCTTCATGGTCCAGTAACGCGGCACGATATCCTTGATGGTACCGGCAAGCAAGTGACCATAATGCGGAAGCCCAGTCGCAAACGGAGGGCCATCGTAGAAGGTATATGGTTCACTTTCTGGACGAGAATCCAGTGACTTTTTAAAACTTTCATCCTTATCCCACAAGCCGAGCACGCGCTCTTCTATTTGTGGAAAAGACTCTTCTTTCTTTACTTCACGAAACATTGTTTTCATATTATTTTTTCCCATTTTTTCATTAAATTATTGAATTTGTCTAACCAAACGAAATCCATAAAAATCTAAAACATCATACTTCATTGCACATTTAGTTGTTGATGGTAGCGATTTCAGCGAGGAATTATTACGTTCCATTGTTTCTCTTGTAATTTCTTCATAACAAAACCTGCTTGGCTTATGTTGTGCCATTTTCCTTTTTATTAAGCACTCATTCGACCTTTCATTCATTGACATACATTCCCGCCCCTGAAAAAGAAGAGCCTCCTTAGCATTACCCATAGCATCATAAAGTCCATAGGGGTTAGGTTTAAGCAAACCAACCTCATGTACTCGTTGTCCAGTCGGTTTATACCACTCATATTGTGAAATAGTAAGAGAATCATCTTCGTTGCCCCAATAATATCTCCCCTGAGTTCCTCCTCGCTGCAACGCAACCCATTCATCATGGGTGGGCAGTCTGTAACCATTTTTTGTCGTGTCAGCTCCGTTTGCACGTGAGGTTATTTCGAACCCCTCTAATCGGCTCCTATTATTAGCATAATTTGGAACTATAGCAAACCCAGGATCTTGCGGCAAATTTAGATTAAGCAAGGGATTGTTGTCTGGATACCATAAGGTTGATGATTTATATGTCATCCCAAAATAATCGCAAAAGTATTTCACTTCCCCAACAGTCGCTTCTGTTTTATCCACAACGAGAATTTTATTTAAACGCTTCTTTTTATACGAACCATACACAAGCTTTTTGTTGAACGGTCCCACAATAGAATCAATGCTCCATATCAAGTGAATGTCTTTCGACAAATCAATCAATTTTTGATTACATAAAACCCAAATGCTGTCTGTTGGTGTGGAATCCTGTACAAAGCGAAATAAAAAACTACCCGTGTAATTTGGAGTGGTATAGATAACACAATTATCCTCGGACAACTCAAACTTAAATGAGCTTTCCCACACCCCTTCCTTAGCATAATCTAAACAAAATTTGTAGTTATGATTTTTTTCAACTTCAATATATTTACTATTACCAACAGCCCAAACCGGCTTTGGAGCCAACGGATTATTCAAAGTCGATTCGATTGCAGCCCTATAAAAGTAGCGAACCCTCGGATTTTCATCTAGCGATTTCCCTACATTGTTATTCAAGCTCTCAATAGATTCAGTCGATTCAACCTTTCTCCCTGAAGCATCAAAAACTTCCATTCCATAGGAATGAATCGTTAAAATCATAAAAAAGATTGAGAAGATTTCTAACCAAAGCATAATCATTCTCCATAATTAAAATATATAATACTAGAATCAGCGCAAGACAAGAAAATATTTTTTCGGTGTAAACAATCCCACTGTTTTTCCGTCTTGACCGCGTCATTTTTTTTCAAAATAGGCCGATTTCTTAGTTGCACACCATTTCTGCTATCTTCCCAATGCATTAAATTTCCCTGTTCAGATCGACCATCCTTAATCAAAGTGTCATCCAAATCTACCAATCCAAACATATGCCCCATTTCATGCAACAACGTTCGGATAGTTCTATTCTTCCCCCATGGCAAAATGGTATATGCGAAATCGTAGTTATAGGGAACGTCATCCTCAAAAGGCTCCTTGAACTTCGTTACAGCCCTTCCGCTGGTTAAATGATAGCCTAAATACGGACTATCCATAGAATACGTTTTTCCACTTTCAATGAAAACCATTTTGGACACATCAACAATCTCATTAGTCAATGTGTCATTTTTAGAAGTTACCCAATAATTACCTTTTCTAGAAATAGTCACTCCTAAATCGTACATCATCCCCACACTCAATGGAGAAACGAGCATTAATTCAGAGGCTTGCTCTGGAGGCTCTTCGGGGGTTCCACACACTTGAACAAATCCTTCATTATCTAATTTTAAGGACCACATTTTTCTAGTTGGCCAACCCACTCCCAAAATGGCCCTAGATTGCGACTTTTCTTGTAATTTAACTCGAATATCATCTTCGGTGTAATCTATGTCGTCCTTTACAATTTCGTAACAAGACGCATCGCTGTTTGGAACATGAACGTTTATATATTTAGCCGACTTGAAAGATGAGTCCATGACATTTCCGCTTGAATCCATCTTTAATTCGATGTTTTGGATTTCAGTCGATACCAAACTATATGAGCTAATCGATATCAAATTCGTCCCATAAACTTTTGGGAAGGCTTCATCCCACAATTGAGAACTCCACAGCAAGTCGGTAAAATCTTTTCTTTCACCCAATAAATATATAAGGATGTCATGTTGAAGATAATTATACGAATGCACATTCAACTTATCAATGATAGAAGGGCTATCTTTTTCAGAGAATACCATTTTTTTACACAGTGCAATTGAGTCCTTATTTCCATCCTCTTTTCCCAAAAAAACATATTCATAAATACCTTGGCTGTCAAATTGAAGTTTTTCTATCATTTTTTTCGTTCGTAAATCGCATAAACCATATTCATAGTTCGCCTCACTTTGAAGAATTTCAGGAGCTACAAACACATTTACATAGCCATAGTCATTAGACCGTGCGGATATATTTGTAATAGAATCCTCCGAACTATATTTATTGGGTAGAGGATTCTTATCAAACCCATATTGATGTTCTTGGTTTGGTAAAAATCCGTACACTGTGGTCCAAACAAATTCATCCGTAGGAGGGAGTGGCGGCCATGATATTTTAGCATCAACAAATCTAAGTTCCTTAGGATCATTCTCTGGAGAAGGGCTACCAGAACATGCTACAAGCACAAAAAAAAGGAACAAAGATAGCAAGATCTTCACCACTTTACAACCTCATACTTTAGACGGTCGCTATTTTTCTTTACATAGATGACTACGAATTCATCGTAAAAACCTTGGTCTTCAGGCCTTCGTGAGAAAAGTACATAGTGGCCATGTTTTTCTACATCGAAACCATCTTCAGTAGACCCTTTTATTAGGGACATAAATACATATTTTCCGTTTTCTATTCCACTACGATAAAATGGAATATCTATTGATTTTGCATCGGGATATACGTTTCCTGTAGAATCCATTAAAGATATTCGCACTATAGCTTTGGAAATTTTCGTTTTTTCATGTTTTTTTACTAAGGTTTTCATCACACGCCCATACGCACTATGACCAGCAAATTCAATATGTGCTATTGACGGGAAATTTTCAAATACCGGCCTTGAGTTCCCAACATCGTGAAATTCGTCATCATACCATAATCCGTATTGAACGGGTATATCTGTAACATAAATTCCGTAAGCACCAAACGGGAAGGTCTCTCCACGTTCAACACCTAAAATATCCGTAGACAAAGAATGTTCTTTATCGCCCTTATCTGCAATAGGAGACGATACATCTATAGCTAATCCTGCATCAACGCCAATACAATAATTTGACCCCTCAAGAGCAGACTCGTTTTTAAATATCGGATCTGTTTTGTAATTAGAAGTTCCTATGTTGAATCTAGAAGATAATGAATAGTTGACGGAAATTCTGGTGGCAACGCTATCTTGTATAGAGCCATTTAAATTTTTCCATATGATGCTATTCCATATATTCCCTTGTCCAGCAATTTCGGGTCCATTTTGTGCGCCAATATTTTTGAATAATGTCGCATTCCAAATATCAAGGTTTCCGATTGAGTCTTGAGCAATGCTAGAATACTTATTTGTTGTATTTTGCGAAAGAACACTGTTTTGAATAGAAGAAGTACCATGCGTGTATAAGGCGGCTCCCATTTCTTTAGATGAATTCTGTATGAAGAATATGTTCTGAAGAGATGATTTTCCTCGAACGAAAAGTCCGCCACCAAATCCATCCGCTTGATTTTTAGCTATATGTATTTGAGATGCTATTAACGAATCTCCTGAAAATGAAATCGCTCCACCATTCGCTTTTGATATGTTGTTCTGGAACATGGCTTGTAAAATTTTCAATTTCGATGAATTATTCGAACTAATCGCCCCACCATTCCCATCATTAAAACCATTTTCGAAACGCAACCCGATAATGCTACGAGGTGAGCGACCTTCAATCTCTACATGAGCTGCATTACCAAGATTGATTAGCGGCAGGTCTTTTTCTGAATTCAAATCCCAGATATCGCCTTTATATCCAACTAGTTCAAAACCGACTTTCCAGGGAACAACGCCTTCAGTAAAGTTATCGGTCACATTCCAAATGCCACCAGCCATGTTGATTTCTTTGCCTGTCGCCTTGGCTGTTTCGAGAACGGTTGCAAAATCACCAATAGCAGTTGCTGGAGTTGTTCCATCGCAACCTTGTTTACATTGCGTTTGTGGGTTCCAATAAATGCGATAATTTTCGGAT
>JAGAKE010000043.1 GCA_017625775.1 Fibrobacteraceae bacterium | reverse complement strand
TCTCATATAAAAAAGAACAAAATTGTATTCTTTTAAATTCAGGAAATTATGTAAAAAATGGAAAAATTTGGTATGTAACAAAATTTGGTAATGTGTTTACTTTCAATATTCTTGTTGGAATGAAATACATTGACCTTTCGACGCAGGAACATCTGTTAGGTGGGTATAGTGGTAATAACAAGGATCGGAAACGACTAGAGCCTACGATAATGGCGTATAAGCCATCTGACCCGGTTAGATTTGAAATGATAAATGAAGTTCTTGTAGTTGATAAATATAAGGTTACGGAATGTGAATTTATTCAATCTTTGTGGGATTCAATTCCTGCGCAGATGAACGAAAATTTATTCCGTAATAATAACTATTGGATAGAAAAGAAAAAAAATGTAATGAAAAATGGTCAATGTGACACCCATGATTCTGCTGCAGTTCGTATATATCTGTATCATGCTTTAATTTATGCGAATAACCGTAGCTTGCGAGATGGTTTCAAACCTGTTTACATTCTTGAAGAAACTGAAAATAAAAACGTTTCTTTTAAGGCATATAATGATGGTAGTTTTAACATAGTGGGTTTTTCCTTTTTCCCCGATTCAACAGGAGGAATGAAGTATTATCATGTGAAAATTGATAAAAATGCCAATGGTTATCGTTTACCTTATTATGACGAATGGACCGCGTTAGTCCGAGGTGGTAAGGGTTATGATAGTTATAAATATTTTTGGAGTCGCTCAACGGATTCTTTGGAAGCCACTAAGTATGCTTGGTTTGGTCAGAAAGACCCCGATGATAAATATCTAAATTTAAATGAAAAAGACCCATTGGAAATGAATTGGTTGACTTATTCTTGTGGGGAATGGAATCAAAATTCCCGTCCTGTGGGGATGCTAAAGCCAAATGTGTATGGTTTATATGATATGTTGGGACTTGTTTGTGAGAATGTTTTGATGCCAGGAAAAAGTCGTTTTGGCGATGAGGTGTATTCTTGCAGAGGAGGCTTCTTGACGACATCCTTTAAAGACTTAAATGTGGCTGATCATTGTGATGATTATACGATGTTTGGCAAACCTTTCAAGGTTTACGACTAGTTCGTCAAATTAACTAGATTAAGTTCAAACTTGTAAATTTTTCGTTTTTTTTGCAAATAGCTTCAGGGAGGGGAATTTACATTTAACTAGCGTTGTCGACGATTTTAAAAACTATTTTCCGCTACCCTCTCGTAACGTAAGCAATGCGTTCAATATTTCAAAAAATAAAGTCTTTATTCAAAGAAAAAATTTAAATTTCGGGTGAGGAATTTTATGAGCAAATCAAAAACAACAATAAAAAAAGTTAAACAAAATTCGGCTGTAAAAAAATTTGTTGAATATTGGAAAGGTAAAGGCGACGAAAAGCAAGAAACGGCTCGGTTTTGGCTAGAACTGCTAAGTGATGTGCTTGGAATAAAAGACGCAACAAAATTTATTGAATTTGAAAAACCAGTTTTTATTGATAAAACTCAAAAATACATAGATGCCTATATTTCAAGTACAAAAGTTCTCATAGAACAAAAAAGTGCTCATATAAAATTAAACAGCAATGCCGTTCAATCTGACGGAGAACTTTTAACCCCATTCGGGCAAGCGTTTCGTTACAATACTTATTTACCATACAACGAAAAAGTCAGATGGATTATCGTTTCTAATTTCAAAGAAATTTTAATCTACGATATGAATAAACCAAATAAAGAGCCAGAACAAATTCTTCTGAAAAATTTAGCGAAGGAATATTATCGTTTATATTTTTTAGCAGACGAAGGCAATGAACATATTCAGAAAGAAATGGAAGTTTCTTTAAAAGCTGGGGATTTGGTTGGAAAACTTTATGATGCTTTGATTAAGCAATACAAAAATCCAAATTCAAAAGAATCGCTCCACAGTTTAAATGTGCTTTGTGTTCGCCTTGTATTTTGTTTATACGCAGAAGATGCAGGTATTTTTGGTAAGCACGGTTTATTTCACGATTATTTAAAACAATTTAAACCAAACGATGTCAGAAAAGCGCTTATTGAACTTTTTAAAATTCTTGATACAAAAGAAAAAGACAGGGACCCTTACGACGAAACAATGCTTTCGGAGTTTCCTTATGTGAACGGAGGCTTATTTAAATACGAAAACATTGAAATTCCAAACTTTAATGAAGAAACGCTTGATATTCTTTTAAACAAAGCAAGTGCAGGTTTTGATTGGTCTCAGATTAGCCCGACTATTTTTGGTGCTTTATTTGAAAGCACTTTGAACCCAGAAACACGCCGCAGTGGCGGCATGCATTTTACTTCGATAGAAAACATACATAAAGTTATAGACCCATTGTTTCTTGATGAATTGCGCGAAGAATATTCAGAAATCAAACAAACTAAATCCATTAAAACCCGTAATCAGAAATTTGATGTTTTTCAAGACAAATTAAAAGACATCACATTTTTTGACCCAGCTTGCGGAAGCGGAAATTTTTTAACCGAAACTTACCTTTCTTTAAGAAGATTAGAAAATGAACTATTAGCCGAAAAACAACAAAACGGACAAATTTCTTTTGATACCGAAATCATTAAAGTTTCTATTGGTCAATTTTATGGCATTGAAATCAACGATTTTGCAGTAACTGTTGCAAAAACATCGCTGTGGATTGCTGAATCTCAAATGATGAAGGAAACTGAAGAAATCGTAAACGCAAATCTCGATTTTTTACCACTGAAAAGTTATGCCAATATTGTTGAGGGCAATGCTTTAAGAATGGATTGGGAAAGCGTAGTGCCGAAAGAAAAACTTGATTACATTATGGGAAATCCGCCGTTTGTGGGATATAGTTTACAATCAAAAGAACAAAAAGCTGATATTCTTTCTGTATATGTTGATGAAAAAGGAAAGCCATATAAAACAGCTGGAAAAATAGATTATGTTGCTGGTTGGTATTTTAAAGCAGCTGAATTAATCTCAAATCAAAAAATAAAATGTGCTTTTGTTGCAACAAATTCTATTACTCAAGGCGAACAAGTTGCTGGTATATGGAAACCGCTAATGGATCGTTTCAGGATTCATATTGATTTTGCACACCGCACATTCCGTTGGGACAGTGAATCTACACAAAAAGCCCATGTGCATTGCGTGATTGTTGGCTTTAGTGTTGCGGAGAATACTGCGGACAAACGTCTATATGATAATGGTATTGAGAAGGCTGTGAAGAATATCAATGCGTATCTTGTTGAAGCACCTAATGTGTTTATTGAGAGCCGTTCTACACCCATTTGTGATGTTCCCAAAATGACTACAGGAAACAGACCTGCTGACGGAGGACATCTGATTATTGAAGCCGATGATTACGATGATTTCGTTAAGCGTGAGCCTAATGCGGTAAAGTACATCAAAAAATTAACAGGTGCAGCGGAATATATAAATAACAAGGATAGATATTGTCTATGGCTTGTAGGAGTAAGCCCTGCCGAACTCAGAAAAATGCCTGAGGTTATGAAACGTGTTGAAGCTTGCAGACAAGATAGATTGAATGGTGCTCCCGACAGACAAAAACTTGCTGACACACCTACTGTTTTCAGAGAGACAAAGAATCCTTCGACATACATAATTGTTCCTGCAACATCATCTGAAAACAGACGATATATCCCACTTGGATTTCTTGATAAAAATACGATTTCTACAAATTCCGCTGTTATTATCCCCGAAGCAACTCTTTACCATTTCGGCGTACTCACGTCTAATGTCCATATGGCTTGGATGCGTGTTGTTGCAGGCAGATTAAAGAGCGATTACCGCTACTCAAAAGATATTGTTTACAACAATTTCCCATGGTGCAATCCCACCGATGCACAGAAAGCAAAAATCGAACAAACCGCACAGGCTATTCTTGACGCCCGTGCTAAATATCCCGATTGTTCTCTCGCTGATCTCTACGACGAACTTACTATGCCTCCCGAACTCCGTAAAGCTCACCACGAAAACGACTTTGCCGTTATGGAAGCGTATGGCTTTGACAGGAAGATTACCGAAAGCGAGTGCGTAGCGGAGCTAATGGAGAGGTATAGGGAGATGACAAGATGATGCATAAATTAAATAATCTGGATACGAACGAACTGCTTTCAAAAATACAAGAATTTAAAAAAATTGATTTGAAAACAGCTACATTAGAAGAAATTAGTATGAAAATTCTTGAAACATTAAGTTGCATGTTAGTAAATCAAAGTGTATTTGTAGAAGGAACACGACTATATAGAATAAGGAAGCTCTCTTCTGATTTATCTAATATGCCACAGACTTTTCAAGATATTTGGCATCCGCCTGCTGATTTAATAAAGACAGAAGGTAGAGTTAACTTAAAAGGGAATCCTATGTTGTATACCTCAACTGAACAAATTACACCCGTATACGAATGTGATATTAAAGAAAATGATTGCTATGCTATAATTCAATATACTGTAAAGCCAGGACAAAGTCTTATTGGTTATACTGTTGGTGTAGATTCCAAGGTTGATGGGTTAAATGAAAAAGGCATAATCAATAACAAAATTATTGAAGATTTTATTTTATCTGAATTTACTAAACCTGTTGGTAAGGGAACAGAATATCTATATAAAATTTCGAATGTAATTGCACGGAATTTTATGGATATGCCATTTTGTGATGCTTATGTGTATCCCTCAGTAGCTAATTATAAAAAAGGATGGAATGTAGCTATAAAACCCGATAGTGCAATCAGAAAAATTGATTTCAGTTGTGTGCTTATTTGTGTTAGCAAAGGCTTTGGTGAGAATGGACAATATATGTTTGAATTAACACATAAAGCTAACGCACTAAACGGAGATAAATTGATTTACAATTTTTAAATTATAGTAATTACGACTACATCGAACAGAAAGCACTAAAGAAGCAACTCAAAGAAGTGCAGAAACACCTACTTTATTTCAAGAAATTCGCCACCCGAGTACAGAGTATATTATTATTCCAAGACATTCATCTGAAAATAGAAAGTATATTCCTTTTGGATTCGTATCGCCTGAAATAATTGTTAATGATGCTGTTCAGATTATTCCAGAAGCAACGCTTTATCATTTTGGAATACTTATGTCAAATGTCCATATGGCATGGACAAGAACAATATGCGGAAGAATCAAGAGCGACTACCGCTACTCTAAAGACATCGTCTACAACAACTTCCCATGGTGCAACCCCACCGATGCACAGAAAGCAAAAATCGAACAAACTGCACAAGCAATTTTTGATGCTCGTGCAAAATACCCAGATTGTTCTTTAGCCGATTTATACGATGAATTAACAATGCCTCCCGAACTGCGCAAAGCTCACCAAGAAAACGACAAAGCAGTTATGCAAGCCTACGGTTTTGCAAAAGACACAACCGAAAGCGAAATCGTCGCGGCATTGTTTAAGATGTATGAAAAATTAGTGAAAATTGTTTAATGCGTAGTCAATGAATCCGGACATTCTCCAACAAGCAAAGCATCTATTTTGTATGTTAGAGTTGTGTCATTAGAATTATTGTCTTGACACACAAAATGAACTTTCCAATAAAAATCTAAATTCTGTTTATATTGGGGTAAAATTTTTTCCTTTGGCGTATCAACATACGCAGTATAAACAATATCTCCTTGTTGAATGTTCATTTGAGGCATTGGAGGCATTTTCATCATTTTTCTTTTTTTTTCAAATGCCACACATCCTCCCCCTACCCCCGACAAGTAATTTCCCGGTAAATTCTTTATTTCAAAAGAAGGCGGAAGCCACATACCACATTCGCACGCAACAGAATCACTTAATGACCATTGCTTTTTCTCCAATGTTTCAATTTTTTGGACACGAATGGAATAGCAATTTTCGCATTCAAAAGACACACACAGTTCTACAGGAGCTGCAAATGAACATACAAAAGCGCAAAGGAAAAAGATATTTATTTTCATTCCGCGATTCCTTCACATTTTGAATTAAACCATTGTTTTTTTAAGTTTTCAACTTCACGATTAACATCTATTCTTTCATGACTAACATTATTCTCGTCTTCATCATCCCACGCATTTTGTAAATTCAGCATAATTCTAAATTTCGATTCTATAGAAACCCAATAATCATTCTTTATCTTTTCACACACACTTTTCATCGTCATACGACGAGGTATAGTCGTAGACTCTATCCAAGAATCATTTCCATATTCTATATATATACTTTTATGTTTTTGTTCATGATTTTTCAAATCATCATCATTCCCTTCTAAATACACCTTAATTCCATCTTCAGGAGTACTTAATATAATCGTAATATTTAAAGGAACATAATCTTCATTAGAACATTCTGTACTATAAATAAATGTTGCACTTGTCAATGCACTAATATGTCCGTTTACTGTTTTTAGCAAAACATTAAACATTGAACCACTAGTCAACTCAATACTAGTATCTCTATTCAAGCGAGATTTTACATAAGGAATTTGTTTAACACGAGACACATTTTTCTTTTTCATAGAACGGCCTAGGGCATCAAAATAGAAATACTTTATCTGAAATTTTTGATTTTCTTCTAATTTTTCATTAAAATATAGATTTTCACTATCCGCAGTCTTCCTATACAAAACAGAGCCATCGGGACAAACAAGATTATCTTCCTCCTCAAACGGATCATAGCAGTCCACTTCTTCATACCACCAACCGATATTTGCAGAATTAAATTCGTAAATCCAAAGCCAATCGTTGTAGCAATCGTTTCCGCGGTCAGAGTTGCATTTGTAACACTTGCCGTTTGCTGCAAAGCAAGCGTTTTGTGGGTCGTTTGGGACTTTTTTTAATGGATGAACGGGGCATTGTCCTACAAATTCTTCTGTTTCTTCAACTAAACCGGTTTCACAGTCAACTTCTTTATACCACCAACCGATATTTGCGGAGTTAAAGTCGTAAATCCACAGCCAATCATTGTAGCAATCACTTCCGCGGTCAGAGTTGCATTTATAACACTTGCCATTTGC
>JAGAKE010000017.1 GCA_017625775.1 Fibrobacteraceae bacterium | reverse complement strand
CTCCAGAAAAGCCATCAAGTGCAGAAACAAGTTATACCTTTGCCGGCTGGACACCGGAAATTTCAGATGTGACCGCAGATGTAATTTATAAAGCAACATATTCATCAACAACAAATTCATATACGATTGTATTTGTAAATGGAGGTGAAACTTTGCAATCTTCTGATATAGCTTATGGAGTCATTCCGGTTTATGCTGGCGTAACTCCAACAAAAGCATCAAGTGTTCAGTACATGTATAATTTCAAAGGTTGGTCACCAGAAATTTCTGCAGTTACAAGCGATGCAATTTATACGGCAGTGTTTGATAGCACTCTAGTTCGTTATTACGTACAATTCTTGAATGGCGAAAATGTATTGCAAGCAGATACATTAGAATATGGTATTTTGCCTTCTTACAATGCAGCAATTCCTACAAAAGAAAATTCACAAGCTTATTCTTATTCGTTCAAAGGTTGGACACCAGAAATTTCAGCAGTTACAAGCGATGCTGTTTATAAAGCAGTGTTTGATAGTGTGACGATTCCGGTTCTTTCAAGCAGCAGTTCTGCCGAATCTTCTTCAAGTGCGGTCTCCTCGTCTTCAATCTTCTCTAGCTCAAGCGAAGAAAAAGTAATTCCTGCATTAGTCACGAATTGCTCTATTGAAGAAAATAGATTGCTGGTTTCTATTCAGCCAGCAAGCGATGGCTCTACTTGGCGTTTACAAATGAATGTCTTTGACGCTCTTGGAAATAAAGTTTCCGTTGGCGAAGAAGTTTCTGGTGTAGAAATGTCTTACGTATTCTCATTACCTTCAATAGCTGCTTCAGAATATGCTCAGACTTACTACGCTATTCTTGCTTTAGATGGAAAAAATGAACAAGCATGCCCATCAACTCCAAGTTGGGAAGTCCCTGCTTTAGAACTTCCTCCAATGAGCAGTGAAGCGGTAAGCTCTAGTTCAGAATCAAGCAGCTCAACAGAATCTTCATCAAGCGAATCTAGCAGTTCTTCAGAACTTTCTTCAAGTTCAGAAATTGAAATTCCAGTTTCATCTAGTTCTATTGAAGAATCTTCTAGTAGTGTAGAGGTTTCGAGTTCTTCTGAAGAAAGTTCCTCTAGTGAAATAGAAATTTCAAGCAGTTCTTCAGAAGAAATTTCGGATATTTCTAGCTCATCAGAAATGTTGCCTGAATCTTCTAGCAGTTGTTCTGATGAAAATAATTGTGTGGAACCGGTTTCTTCAAGTTCTGAATCATTAGACTATATAGGTTCTAAGTTGCATTCAACACTTGCGCTTTCGCTGAATGGAAGAACTCTTCAAGTTTATGGTGCTGAATCAGCTACAATTCGTCTCTTTGATTTACAAGGAGTTCCGCGCTTCGCTAAAGAAACTATTAGGGGCGTTGTTTCGCTTGATAACTTACCTGCCGGAGCCTACATTATACAAGTTCGTGCTGGGAAAAATACAATTTCAAGACGTCTAGTTTTACACTAAAAATAAAATTTCAAAGGCGGTGGTTTCACCGCCTTTTTAACAAAAAAAATCAAACAAAATAAATTATTTTTATACTATGACAGAAGATGAAAAATGGATGGATTTAGCACTTGGTGCGGCCATGATGGCTTATGAACAGGGAGAAGTCCCAATAGGTTGCGTGATTGTGAAAGA
The DNA here is from genome assembly GCA_017625775.1 of Fibrobacteraceae bacterium. GTDB lineage: Bacteria > Fibrobacterota > Fibrobacteria > Fibrobacterales > Fibrobacteraceae > UBA1765. The sequence continues at coordinate 24,679 of JAGAKE010000017.1, read as the reverse complement.
TGGTCATGTTATAGGTAAAGGATATAATCAAGTAGAATCATTAAAAGATGCAACAGCTCATGCAGAAATTTTAGCTATTGGTGCCGCGGCTTCAAGAATAGAAAATTGGCGTTTAGAAGGCTGTACTCTTTATGTTACTTTAGAACCTTGTCCAATGTGTGCAGGCGCTATACTAAATTCACGGATTTCTCGTGTGGTATATGGTTCTCCGGATTCGCGTTTTGGTGCATGTGGAACAAGAACAGATGTGCTTACGGGAAACGCTATTGGCCGGATTGTAGAAGTAACTGGCGGCGTTCTTGCAGAAAAATCACTCGGACTCATACAATTCTTTTTCAGAGAAATGCGTTCACGTAAGGGAGATAGCGGAAAAAAGCCTGATTCTGCTGATTCCGCGTGGGGTTTTCAAGCCGAAAAAGGAATCTAAAGCTATTTTTTCTAAATGCGGTTTCTTTATATAGCATTGATGTTTTTTTTGGTCGCTTGTCAATCTGACAAAGTTCAGTTGGCTTTTGGTACTGTTTTAGATAGCCAAAATTACATCTTGCAAACGAGTCTTGATGTTTGGGCCATATCTCCAGAAGGCGATTCCTCTTCAGAACACATGCGTACCGATTTGAAAGTGGCTTCTACTTTAACACAACTTATAGTTTATGATGATGGTTCCGCTAAGTACGAATTGCATCTTGATTCTGTAGAGTATTCTTCTGACAAACGTTCTGTAGAAGAAGTGGCCTATATGGAAAAGTATTTACGCACACAAACATTTCGCTACAAAATCAGATCAAACGGAATAATGGATACCATTTTCCCAATGGAAGAATACTTGGCCATCAAGGGAGTAAATGATTTGCAATTACCTCGTTTGTTTGTAAAATTACAACCAGTTCTTCCTGAAAAAAATGTGAGCATTGGTGAAAGTTGGGATGGAGCGTTTTCAGATTCTAGTTCAGGAGAATATACAACCGTTTATAAAACTTTTCGTTTAGAAGATGTTTTTTACCGCGGAGGTTTGCAATTAGCCAAACTGAGTATGGGAGTTCGTTATCGAAAAAATGAAGAAGACGAATCAGTAAAACTTGAAAGTAAAGATTATTTAGTCGGAAAAGGAACGTTACTTTTTGATATGACTAAAGGGCAGGTTTTTTCTGTAGATCTTGAACTGACAGGAGATTTGATCGTAGATGATAAATTGAATCAAACGAAGGTTCCGAATTTAAAAGTGCGTCAGGTTTTGAAAATGGAACGCCAGGAGCAAGAATGAAATTCGGTAGCCTTTTGATTTTTTTATTTCTTTGTTTTATTGTTTCTGTTTCAGCACGAACTCCGTTTCCTATGAAACCGAATGGTGCTACTTATTTTTTAAAAAAATCAGAAAGTCCTTACTTATTAGAAGATAATTTTGTTCTTGCCGCAAAAGACACTCTCAAAATAGAGGCTGGGGTTGTTGTCCAAATGGGAAGCCTTGCCAAAATGTTATTGAATGGAACAACTGAAATTTCTGGAACATCAGTGAATCCAGTGCAATTCATTCCGTCAGATTCAAGTGAAAGCTGGAATGGAGTGCATTTTATTTCTACGACCACACCATTTTCGGTAAAATATTTGGTGCTTGAAAAGGCGTTCCGTAATACGGTTTCTCATGCAGATGGAATTTTTGAAGGCACTCAATTTATTGATAATTATTATGGGGTTAGAGTCAATGCTTCTCCTAAGGTTATCTTCAAAGATTGTCTCTTTGAAAGAAATCGATTTGCTCTTTCGGTAGCTTCGTCAAAAATTGAAGTAGAAAATCTTTCTATTCGTCGGAATGTGTTTGGACTTTATTTAGAAGGTGGTGTAGAATTTGTTGGCTCGCAGGCGGGCATTGTAGAAAATATGGAAGCCGATATTCGTCATGGATCGGTAGCTGGCGGAAAAGAACGTGTCCCACTTTCTGTTTGGCAGAGAGTGGAAACGGCTTTTTAAGGAGATAAGATGGAAGAATCATTTCGCCGAGCTATTCGAAAAATGACAGGGCGTAGTTTATTGCGTCTTGGAGTTCGAGAAAGTAGAAGTAAATTAGAAGCTACTTTAGCTCAGAATATGGCTGTGAATTGGTCTATTGCTCTTTTTGAACATTTAGATGCTGTATCTAATACGCCAGAAACGGCAATGAGCGGGCCTGAAATGATTTCTTATAGTCCATCGGCGTGGAGGTTAATAGAAACAGAGTTTCCAAAATTGCTAGAAGATACTCGGGATAAATTTGAAGAATTTCGCCTCAAATGGAAACAACGTTTTTCAACAGATGAATTGCATCGTATTTTATTGCAAGGAAATTGGATCCAAGAAACAGAGAATGGCTGGGTGCTAGCCGTTCGAAATAATAAAACAGAAATAGGAAATCTCTACTTATCAACGGTTCATTTGATGGTTGGAGATGCTGAAAAATTATTTGTAATGCTGTCTTCTCGTGTGCTTCATTTGCAAGATAGGTTTAGCAAGTATTGGCACGAAGAAAGTGCTGTGGATGCGGTTTCAAAAGTTTTGCCTTGCTTAGAAGCGTCATTTCGCAAAAAGGAAGAATCCTTGATAGCTGAATTGCGAGCTACATTAGCTCAGGTAGCGAAAGATCGTTTTGCGTTACCTTTTTCTGCTCGTCATAAGCCAAGAACATATTCGTCTTCTTACGCTTGTGTGCGTTCAGTCGGTAGGTTTTGGGATCCGAATTCAGCGTATGAAAACGCTTTCTTAGCTTACTTGGAAGATTTTTGTGATTACTCAGTCGGACTTTGCCTTTTAATCGCAGAATGGTACCGAGACAAGTGGTCACTTTTTTTGCGTGGTTTTTCACGCGGACAATTAGATTTATTTGGTTCACTTCAAAAACAGGAATAGAGGTATGAAAAAGAGTTCCGGTTTGGTTCTTTTAGTTGCTTTGGTGAGTTTGGCCGTTTTGGCAATCGCCTCCGTTTACTTCGGCGCACCGCTTTTTGGTTGGCTAATTATAGCGTTTATTTTCCTGATTTTTATTTATGCAGTGCTGCGTGATTATCGCTTGCTTCGTTCTTTAGAATCGGAATCAGATTGTTTAAAGAATTGCATAGAAAATGGAGAAAGTCATATTCCTACATCTGGTTTTGTTGCCGAACGTTTTTTGGCGGTAAAATCTCTTGGTGATTCTTTGCAATCACTTTCAGCACAAGTATCTCTTGAACTTTTAAATTCTAGACTCGCTATTCGTTGTGGGCGAAATGCGGGTGGTGTTGTGATTTTGCTCGGTTTGATGGGAACCTTTTTTGGGTTAATGCTTTCTGTTTCAACAGCAGGTAGCACAATAGATAATTCCTCAAGCGTGGCGACCATGAATTCAATCCAAAGTATTTTTTCAAATATGAAGGGTATTTTTGGAACGAGTCTTTGCGGTATTTTTGCTTCTCTTGTTTTAACATTCATTCACTCTTTAGTGGAACGCCAGGCTGAAGTATTTGTATCTGATTTAGATTTGTGGACTGTTTCAAAATTATTCCCAAAATATGTTTCTAAAAAAGCAGAATCTTCTGTAGAAGCAAATGCTTGGGATAAAGTAAGTGCGGCATTAGAAGAATCGAACAAAAGGATGACCGACTCTTTGACAAAAACTGTTGCTCTGTTAGAACAAAGTTTTTCTTCTGTATTGGATAATCAATCAGGGAAAATGCAAGCCATTTTGAATTCTGTTTCTGAAAAAGTGGCTTCGTCAGAAGAAAATGCTGTTTCAATGGTTAAGAATTTAGTGGCTGAAATGCAGACAGGCCTTTCGGAATCTATTGCTTCTTCTATGAAACGTGTTGATGGGCTAGAATCAAGTGTCGGACAGAATTTGCAACAAGCCATTCTTTCTTTAACTGAAAATGTTAGTGCTGCTTTATTGAAGCAAACTGCTTCGGCTTCTGAAGAATGGAATGCAATGCTTAAACGTTTTGCAGATATGGCTGATTCAGGAATGACGCTACAAGAATCGCGTTTGCAGAATTTGCAAAAATCAACAAGTGAAATTTCTGATTCTATGAACTCCATGATGAATCGAGTGGCAGAAATCGTGGATTCTAATTTGAAAGCTCGTCTTGAAGCCAGTTCTTTACAGTGGAATGAATTTATGGAAAAGCTTGCTAAGCAAGCTAGTGAATCAGGAGCCTTCCAACAAGAAAGCATTAAAACTCTTTCTGAGGTGGCCGTGCAAGTAGCGGAAAAAGCACAAGCTGGTTCTGTTGAACTTTCTTCTAAAGTTACAGAGGAAATTCAGAAATTATCTCAAGAAGTTCAACAATCTTTTGCTTCCTTGTCTTCAGCTTCTTCTGCCTTAGTGGAATCTCAAGGTCGCTTGATTTCTGAAATTGAAAATCGTGTAGTTCGTGAAAACGAAGCTTCTTCTGATTTAGCAGAAGGAATTTCTAATGCAGCAAGTTTAACGCGAGTTAATCAATCTGAATTTGCAGCTGGTCTTGAAATGTTCAATAAAGGACTTGAAGCTTTGTTCGAAAAACTTTCTGGCGAAACAGAAGAAAAGGAACAAGGTGATTTCTTGGATCAAATTCGGTCTTCTTTAGAATTGTTCCATGAAAGAGCAAGTGAAATTCTTGTAGAAAATGCTGTTAAAACTCAAGAAATTCTTTTGGAAATTTTAGAGCAAACTCAACGCGCAGCTCATTTGTCTGAAAAGAAGTCGGAGGACTAATGTTATTTCGAAAAAATCGAGAGGAAAACGGTTCTTGGCACGCATTTACAGACTTGACTGTTGCCCTTCTTTCGCTTTTTATCCTTGCATTTGTTGCGATGGCTACTTTGAAAGAACAGAAGGCAGAAGATTTAACGCGAACAGAAGAAGAAGTTTTAAGTTGTCAAGAAGAAATGCGCCGAATAGCTACGGAGCGAAATGCTTTATTGTCAAAATCATTGAAAAATTCTATTGAAAAAGGATTGATTGCTTTAGAAAACGGTAATATTCATATTCAGGCATCTTTGCTTTTCCCGTTGAATGGAGCTGAACTTACTTCTGAAGGAAAAACAGTGATTCAAGGAATTGCAAAAGGTCTTTTAGATGTTTTGGATACTGGAGACGTGATTATGGTTTCTGGTTTTACAGACGATACTCCTATTAAATCAGAAATTTATACAAACTGGAATCTTTCGGCAGAAAGAGCGGTGAATGTGGTGAAAACATTAATTGGTTTAGGTTTTCCGCCAGAACGTTTATTCGCCGCCGGTTTTGGTGAATTTCATCCAAAAGTTCCAAATACCTCTGAAGAAAATCGTCGCTTAAATCGTCGCGTAGAAATTGGCGTGACTCCAATTCGGAAAATGGAGAAATAATGCAAGTTCGTTTAGCAGATTTACGGTCTAAACTTGATTTGTTGCGCAAATCAGGAAAGTTAGGCTATTGGAATCTGTCTTATGGCGAAAACATGTGGACGCGCGCAGGCGAATATGTTCAAGTTGGTTTATTTTCAGAAGCTCAAATTTGTGCAGAACGTTTGGAACGTTGGCTTTCTAGGCATTTGCCTAAAATAGAATCTAATAAAAAAGAATTATCACCGATTTATGCTTTTGATGCATCTTACCTTTTGAATATTCTGAATTTTGTTTCTGAGGTTTTGAAACGAAAACGAATGTTGATTCCTGCTCCTGAACGAGAATCTACGGAACGTCATGTAGAAAGGTTACGAAAACGTCTTGAAAGTGGAGAGCTAGCCTCTTTGCATGATGAAATTCTTGCTTTGCGTTCAGGTTTAATTGCAAGATTAAAAAGATCTTATCGAGCTCGTCGGGCATTGTTACCATTGCATCATTCCACAAACCAAGCATTTGCTTTATCGCCTTCTGCGATGGTTGGTTTATATAATTCACACCAAACTTTGGAAAATGTTTTTGCTTTAGTAGGGGAGCGCGATCCAATTTGGGTAGAAGATTTCTTAGAACTCTATTCAGAATTATTCCGTTACGCAGAAGCTCTCGTTCCAGAAAAGAAGCTAAAAAGAAAATAAAAAAAGGTCATCGACACTCGCCGATGACCCTTTGGGTGTTTGGTGGAAAATTATCTGCCGCCCATGCCTGAAGTGGAGCAAGTGCTAGAATTAATTTGAGTAGCGTTTGAAATAGAACCGTTTTCTCCATATCCAAAGAATGTTTCTGTTCCTCCGGAGTAATTTCCTCCTGTGTAGAAAGAACCAGAATTAGAATTCACGTAAATTCCAGTAGAGTATGTTTGTGACGGTATGAATGTGGAAAGTACAGAAGAATTTTTGACAACAGAAAAACGAGTGTTTGCAGAAAGATTGCTAAAACAGGTTGGGTTACCATTAGAAGGAACGCCTTCGTTTTGTTTTCCCATACCAAGTAAAATTCCGCTTGTATAATTTACATTTCCGTTATCGCCTTTGTCGATTATATTTCCGCCAGCTTCAATTACAAGGACTCCGCCAGTAATGTTGATATCTCCATTAGAATCAAATCCATCCGTATCTCCAGAACCAGTTTTTACATGGTGATACCCGCCGCTTAAATTGATAATTCCAGAACTTGTAGAATTTCCTCCTGGACGGAAACTATCATTTGAAGAATTATTATCAGAACCTCCAGCTGCATTCCAAGCGTCGTCTGAAGCACTAACAGAAGTTTCTCCGCCGCTGATTTGTAATTCGTAAGCTTCAAAACCTTCGTAGCACGTTGTTACCTGAATTTTACCATCATTGAGATTGAATAATACGTCTGCATGAATCGCATCATCGGTTGCGGCAATTGTTATGTCTCCGCCATTAATTCGAATGGTTCCGTTTGAATGAATCGCATCATCAGCAGAATTTAAGTTGATGTTTCCAGCATTAATAAGAATAAGTGAATCGGCTTTAATTCCTTTTAAGCTTGTCGTGTCAGTTGTTGTTGAAGAATTTCCAAAGGAACCACCAAATTGTGAATTTGAATTGCTATTTGTTGAAGCGCCGTTTCCAGTTTTGATTTCTAATGTCGGAGTTGAATTTGAATCAGCGATAAATACATAATTATAGGCTTGAATTCCGTCGTCACCAGCAATAATAGTGAATTCCCCGCCAGTAATTTGAACATAGCCTTTTTCTGCATTGTAACCTTCTGATTCACCTTCATCAGATTTAATGGCATCTCCTTCTGTAGTGTTGATTGTAAATTTTCCTCCCTCAATTTCAACAGACCCTTTACCTTTAATTCCATGATTTTGGGCTGCAACGACAAGATTTGGAGAGTCTTTTATTTTGATGTCGTTTGAACAATGAATTCCATTATTGTAATTACCTTTAACTTCTAGCGATCCATTCCCTTTGATGGTCAAATCATCTTTAGCATAAATGCATGCTATAGTAGTATCTTGAGAACCATCAGCTTTTGTATAGGTTGCACTTCTTGAAGAAGCGTCTGCTAAGAAATTATTAGTTCCGTCAATGAGCATTAAAAATACTTTGTCTGCATTTTGAACATAAATTGGAGCGTCGGAACTTTTCAGGTTTAAATTATTAAAATAAAGATATACTTTGTCTGTATCGGCGGCCATGACCATAATCTGGAAATTTGAAGATTCACCGCTTAAGTAATAATCGCCAGCGCAGAGAATTTTGGCTGTACTTTCATAAATTTCAACGCAGTTCGTGTCGTTTATTTCAACGCCAGAATTTGAAAATGTAATGGTTCTTTCGTTTCCGTTTGGGTTGAAAATAACAGCGGCTGAACTAGAGGAAATAGTTGTTTGTTCACTAGATAATCCTTGTTCGCTAGAAGATGATGTTACTAAAATTTCATTGGAAGAAGACAAGGGAATGTCTGATTCAACTAAATAAACTGGGGTACAATTTTCGTCATAATAAAATGTACTTTCGTTTTCTGAATAATAGTGAATACCATTTAGTGAAAAAACAGGAAGTGCATCTGTACATAAATCAACACTTGTAGAATCTGTTCCTAAAGAATCTGGGAAAATTGGAGTGGGAATTTCTTGCGTAGAACCATCTGGCAAAATAGCGTAAGAATAGTTTCCATCGGCATCCTTACAGAAATAATAACCACTATTAGAATCGTAATCGCAAACTTCTTGTACAGAAGATGTTGAAGAATCGCTACAAGCATATAAGCCTGCAATGATTCCAACTCCAAACACAATATTTAGTTTATTCATGTTTCCTCTTTTTTTTGAAAAGCTCCTATTAATTAAGAGCTTTCGTTTTTGAAAATTATTTAAAATTGAATATGTGAAAGGGAAAATTTGACTATCAAAAAGAAATAAAAAAATCTTTTTTGTTATGAAAAATCGTAAATGGGAAGAAAATCCCCGAAAAACAATGCTTCTTTTAAAGAGTGTAATTTATTACTTACGAGAATAACTTCAAGTTAAATTTCTATTTTTTCACAAATGAAGAAAATCCTAAGTGTCTTTTTCGTGATGTGCTTATTTTTAGGTTCTGCTGAAGCAGCTCCTGTTTTAGCAGGGGAGCGTTCTCGGAATTTAAAAACATTAGATGCTTCTCCGTTGCTTTTTGAATTTCATCGTTTTACAACAACTGATTCAAAACAAAGATTTTATTTTCCGCAAAGAGATTCTTCTTGGCGCCGTCAATATGCTGAAAAAGAAAAAGATGCCTTGTTGAAATTTAATCATGCTAAAGCATCTATCGCAGCAAGCCTAATTGCAGGAACAGATTATCGTGGCGGAGAATCTTTGGGAGATACTATTTTTCCTGCTGCCGATGGTGGTGTTTATTTGCGTGGTTTTATAGATTCTCTTGAATTTATGCTAGACGCTCGAATTTATGTAGAAAGTCATAGTGCAGAAAGACCGGCTTCTTTTGATGGTGAATTTGTTGAATTTCAAAAAGAAGAAAATAATTCTGGAGTGGAATACGCTAGCTATGCGCGCTATCGCGGTCACTTAGCTTTGAATATGGGATTTGGACGTTTGGATTTTGGTCGTGATGTAATGCATTGGGGGCCTGGTTATTATAACAATTTAACTTTGAATCAATTTGGTTTGCCATTTAATTCTCTTTCGTTAGAACTTCAAGTCGGTCCGCTTTCGGTAATTTCTTTTTATGGCGATTTGCGAATTTATCAAAATAGTATGAGCATGAAAAATAAAGATCAACGTCATCTTTATGGACATCGTTATGAATTGGATTTAGGAAATTTGACTCTTGGAATAAGTGAGATTCAATCGGTTTACGACAATAACAATGCTTGGCTTTTTGTTCCAATTGTGCCGCTTTTTATGGAGAAAGGAAATTATTCTGAAAATAGTAACAATGGCGCTCTTTCCTTTGATGCGAACTATCGCTTTTTAAATATGTTTAGAATTTATACAGAATTTTTCTTAGATGATATGGAAAGTCCAATCAGTTTAATTCGAAATGACAACGCCGAAGCAAAATGGGCGTTTCTTGGTGGTTTGCAATTTTCAAAAGATTTTCAAATCGGAAAGCATTATTTAGAAACGGGAACACTTGCCGAGTATGCTCGAGTTGAACCATACGTTTATACGCACTTTATTAAAAATACGGCTCAGTTGGCGCATTTAGGAAAACCATTAGGTAATCAGGGTGGCCCCAATAGTCAGACTATTGATTGGCTTATTTATACAAGATTAAATAAACGTTGGAATGTTGGACTTCGTCAAACTTGGTTTTGGAAAGGGACAGATTATGGAAGCGCTTTAAATGATACAACGCCAAATAATCACATGAAGCACCCGAAATCTTTCTTGGAAGGGGCTAAAATGCAGTATTCATTAACCCCGTCTTTAAGTTATGAAGGGCAATACACTTTTTTTGCGCTAGAATGGACTTTTATTGATGACCGAAAATTTTATACAAGGCTTGGGTTCCAATGGTAAATAAACCTGAATTATTAGCTCCTGCTGGGGATTTGAATCGTTTGCATTATGCTCTTGCTTATGGCGCCGACGCCGTTTATGCGGGGCAGCCTGCGTTTTCATTACGTGCTAGAGAAAATGGATTTCGCTCTCTTGATGATATTGCAAAAGGAATTGCTATATGCAGAGAACAAGGGAAAAAATTCTATTTGACAAGCAATGTCATTGCAAGAAATGGAAAAGTAGAAGCTTTCTGTAAAACATTAGTTGAAGCAGCATCTCTTGGGCCAGACGCTCTTATTGTCGCAGACCCGGGAATCGTTGGTTTTTTACGTCGTGAGTTGCCGGAAACAGAAATTCATCTTTCAGTTCAAGCAAATACAACTAACTGGCTTACCGCTTCTTTTTGGGCTGATTTAGGTGTAAAACGAATTATTCTTTCCAGAGAATTATCGCTAAAAGAAGTGCTTGAAATACAAGAAAAACTTCCTGATTTAGAATTAGAAGTGTTTGTTCATGGTAACATTTGTATGTCTATGTCGGGTCGTTGCATGCTTAGTAATTGGGTTTCTCATCGTGATGCAAACCAAGGAATTTGCAATAATTCCTGCCGCATGCCGTATAGACTTTTCGCTAACCAAGATGTGCAATCAGATGGGCACCGTGATCATGTTGGGGATTTTTTCCTTTCTCGTCCAGATAAACCAGAACTCGCTCCCATTGCGCTTGACGAGGATCGCTGGGGAACTTATTTCATGAGTAGCCGTGATTTATGCGCTCTGGAAATACTACCAGAACTTGTTCGGGCAGGAATTGCTTCTTTTAAAATTGAGGGTAGGACTCGTTCTGTCTATTATTTAAGTCAAGTCGTTTCAGCGTACCGACAAGCGATTGATTCTATTGCACTTGGTAATGGAGTTCCTCCTGAATCTTTAGATGCAATTTCTCTTACCGATAGTCGTGGGCGTATGCCTGGATTTGGCTTTGGAGATAAATTACCTCAAAATTATCAGTCAACACAAGTCAAGTCTAAATTTGGCTGTGTTGCAGGAAGAATTTCTGGAAAAGAAGGCGAGGCGTTCCTTGTTGAAGTAAAAAATGCTTTTTCTCCTTCAGATTCCTTAGAATGGATGACTCCTAAGGGTATGAAACCTTGCGTTGTTCGTGCTATTGAAAACTTCCGGGGAGAAAAAACAGATCGCCTGCATCCAGGTACAGTTGGGAAAATTTATTTAGAAGAAAATCCTGGTGATGATTGGGAATACGCATTTTTAGTCTTGCGCCAAGCTCCTGGGTCTGAGTTTTAAATTGTTTTTCTTCACATAATGTTTTTTGTTAGCACCTTGAAAGTCTAGAATTGTTATATTCTTTAAAGTCTAACAAGTGAAAAAATTAACAACTTGTGTTTGGGAAAGGCGCACTTGGTGCGGGAGACGCTTAATGGGTGGAAAAAAATCAGTAGTGGATCAGATTCCTGCGTCAGTCTTTGCTGGACTAGCAAGTCACGCTATGCCTTTCTTCCGTCGTCATATTGGAGAATTAAAACAATTCTTTTTTGAACATCGAGCCTCTTCAGCAGATCCAATTTCAACTTTATCTCTTTTGAAAATGTTTTTGCGAGAAAGAAAAATGCCTTTTGATATGCGTCAGTACATGCTTGCTCAAAGAGAATTTATATGTTCAAAATTAGGCGATAAATCCCTTTCTCCGGAAGAACGTCAGGCGGCGGTATCTGCGTGGATTAAACGTTATGCCGAAGAATTACGCGATCAAGCGATAGAACGGCAGTGTCTTTTTTTAGATGAAGCTGCAGAATGGATTGTTCCAGAAGTAGAATCGCTTCTTCAAGAAAATTACAAATAAATTCTTTTTTTTGAAACAAATAAAAGCGAATTTGTGGTGAGTTTTCTTATCACAATTTTTTTTGAAATTAAAAGTTTGTTTTGTCAAGTATTAGCAGAAAAAATAGTTGTTGATAAGTACGAAATAAATTCCGATTCAATAAGTAATTATAATGTTGATAGTTTGAGAATTTAAGGTGTGTAATAGATAATAGTTTGGAAAATAGCCCAAATTACTTCAAAAAAAGCGTTTTTGAAAAAAAGAAAAGTTTTTGCTCTTGTGGAAAATTCAATAATTAGATTTGGTCCGAATTTATATTGTCCTTATTGATTGGGTGTATTTTGGAAAATGTAGTGTTGAAAAATGAAGTGTTGGCTGTGACTCCGTGGCAGGCTGTTTTAGATGTTTTGCAAACCTCGGACATGGCTGAAAATTCATTGAATTTGTTGAAAAATCTTCGTTTTGTAGAAATACAAAATTCACTTCTTATTTTAGAAGCAGATAATAATTTTGCTAAGGATTGGATTCTCAAGCATTTCTTAAATCAAATTTTGAATGCCGCCAATTCACTTGAAACAGAAATTTCTGCCGTTGATATTCGAGTAAATCCTAGGCGTTCAATAAAGCCGATTCAAACAGAAATACAACTTTCAAAAGAAGAAATTCAGAGAGAAGATAAGTTTGTTCGTTTGCCAAAGCCAGTTTCACGTGGTTTGTATTCAAAAAACACTTTTGAAAATTTTATCGCAGGAAATTGTAATAGAGAAGCATTTGAAATCTGTAAAAAAATAGCTAGTGAGCCATGTCAAACGGGTATGCCATTGGTTTATGTTTATGGGCATTCTGGTTTGGGAAAAACACATTTGTTGCAAGCCGTTGTTCATTCAGTAAATGGTTCAAACAGAAATGTTCGAGTTCGTTATGTTTCCGCCATTCGATTTTTACAAGATTTTTTAAACCAGTTTAAAGGAACTTTTACAGAAAAGCAAAAGGCTGAAATTAATTTTAGAGAAGCTTACGAAGGCGTTGATTTATTATTGATTGATGATGTGCAATTATTGTCGCAAAAAGATGCTACGCAGCTTTCCTTATTACAAATTATTGAACGTCGTCGTTTGCACGGCAGGCAAACAGTTTTTTCTAGTGATCGTCTGCCTTCAGAAATGGATCAACGTCATTTTAAAAAGCGATTGTTAGATCGTTTAGAAGAATGTTTGGTCGTAAAATTAGACCTTCCCGATGCGCAAACGAGAATGGGTTTTGTTAAACGAGAAACGATTTCATTCCCATTTCCAGAAAAAGAACGCGCCGATATTTGCCGTTGGATAGCAACGCCTTCTGTTCCTAACTTTCGAGTGCTATTTGGTAAATTAAATCGTTTGCAAGCAGAACACGATTTTATGCAAAGACCGCTTTCTTTGCATTCTGTCCGTATGCTTTTATGCCCGGATGCAACAGGAAGAACCATAGAAGCCATTGCAGAAGCGACCGCTTTAGCCTTCGGTGTGTGTGGCGAAGCTTTACGTTCCCCAGACCGAATTCAAAAAGTTTCTTTTGTTCGTAAAGTGGCAATGTATATTTGCCGAGAAGATACAGAAGAACCTTTACAGGTTATTGGGGCATTCTTTGGTCGTAATCATTCTACGGTGATTTCTAGTTGCAATTCCGTGGCTGAAATGTTGCAAAATAACGAAGACTTGGCGTGGAGAATTCAAGAAATTCGTTATAGTTTTGGTCGAGAAAATAACTAAAGAACTTTTTCTGGCCAAGGATGTTTGGGGTAGCGGCCACGCAATTCCTTTCGAATTTCGGGGTATGTATTTTCCCAAAATCCGTTGAGATCCCAAGTTTTTTGAACAGAACGAAAATTCGGAGCCAGTATATTATAGCGAACGGGAATTTTCCCACTCGCTAGAAAGTGTTTCCCTCTTGAACTAAGAAAATCTTCTAACCTAGCAGAAATTTCGACAACGGAATCTAAATAATTGTATTTTGCTTTTCGCCCATTATTCAGAATGGTAAAATCAGGAAAAGTTGTATGCAGCCAGGGGAGCATTGATTTTCCAAAATATTCTTCTAAAATATTTCGGTAGCGTAAAGCGGTTAAATCTTTTAGCAAGAAAATACTATCGAAAAATTCTTCTTCAATTAATTCAATATCTTCTTCATTCCATTCTGGCAGTTGGTATTCTGGGAAATATTGAGCGGCTAGCTTCATCTTTTGAAAAAGTATTTTATTTTCCTCAGTTTCCCAAATTTGCCGAAGATTTTCCTTGCTGATTTTTGCTTTCCAATATTGACTACAAAGAGAGGCTATTTTCTTTTTAATTTCTTCGTTACATTCTTGTGTCAGAATTTCTTTTCGTTCTATTTCTTTGTCGTTTCGTTTTCGGATTTCTATGCCGATAAATCGCTCTTTAGAATTTTGCCATTGCAATTCATAACAAAGAGTATCAGTTTTAGAATGTAAAAGCTCGTTTGGAATTTTTAAATAGGCGCTCGTATGCAATTCTGTATGGCTGTTACTTCCGCTTCTTAATAAATTAAACGCTAAAATGGCATTACATTCTTCATTTTCGAGCCGTATCGTTTGTTTGTTGGCTAACTTAAAAGAATCGCCATTTCGAATGCCTAAGTTATCTTTAAAAAGAGCGAGAAGTTCTTCTTTGCATTTCAGAGTATCTTTTTCTTTAAATTGATTTTGTTTTGCAAATTTTGAAAGTTTGTCAAAAATAAGTTTTACTTCTTTTGGGGTTGTGCTTGAACCATCTAAAAAATCAATAGCTAACGATTCCAAAGAATGTGATTTTTTGTCTTTATTAAAAATTTCATTTCCACTATCAAGAAGAGATAGCATGGCTATTAAAAGCGAATTTTGTGTTCTAATTTTTAAAAAGGCTTCTTTGTATTTGATGTTTTCTAAAGGAACTAGCAATGCTTCTTTTCCAAGCGAAGTTAGTTTTTGATGAAAAATAAAGCCTGCTTGTTCTAGTTCAATTTTGGCGTTATCTTGTATAAAAACAGAAGGTTCGTCTAAAAGTTTTAGTTCTTTAGCAGGCAAGGAAAGTTTTTCTGCTAATGCCAATTTCTTTAATAGAATGTCTCGGTAATTAACCTTTAAAATTTCTGGAATAATTCTAGAATCTAGCTTCTTTTCTTCTTCTTCGCTCCATAACCGAATACAAACACCTTCTTGTAAGCGCCCAGCACGCCCTGTTCGTTGGATTGCATTTTGAAGCGTAATTCGAGAAAGTCTTAAATGAGATATTCCCGTATTATTAGAATATTCTAAAGAGCGTTCATAGCCTGAGTCAATTACACCACTTACGCAAGGAACTGTTAGCGATGTTTCGGCAATGTTTGTGGTGAAAATAATTCTTGGGTAGGAAACTTCAGTGAATATTTTTTCTTGTTCTTTTTCATCTTGGCCGGCAAATAAATCCAAAAGTTCTGGAGCATTTTTTCCGAATAGATTTGCTACCATTTCGTGCGTTCGTCTGATCTCTGATTTTCCTGGCAAAAAAACAAGAGTTGTTTTCCAAATGTTGTTTCGTTGTAATGTGCGAAGTGCTTGACAAACATCTTGTTCTAAATGATTTGATGCAGAAGACTGATGTAAAATTTGAACGGGATATAAAGGCACTCCTGTTTCTAGTAGGGTCGTTTGCAATGTTCTTTCTAGCGGTTTAGCTTCTATTTTTGCAGACATTATTGCTAAACGAGGAGCCTCTTTTTTTTGAGTGTAATAGGCAAGTAGCAAATCCATATCGGATTTTCTTTCGTGAAATTCATCAAAAAGAATCCAATCAGCGTTTACTTCTTCATGAAGTATTTCTTGTAAATGATTGCCGTAAGTTTGAAAAATAATTCTTGTATTTTCAGAAACGCATTGCTGCATTCTAAATTTGTACCCTACTGTTTTTCCGCAAGGCTCTCCAAGGCATTTTGCAAAGTATTTAGCAGGTTCTTGTGCTGCAAGGCGCCGAGGTTCAAGAATTATGATTTTTCCAGAAAATCGCTTGGAAAGAAAATAAGGAAAAAAGAGTGATTTTCCACTTCCTGTCGGAGCGCACAAAAGAAGATGCCTATTCTGGGCAATTCCTTTTTCTAAATCAGAAGTGAAATTTGCAAGAGAAAAATGACTGAATCCCATTGTGGGCAATAAATGAGAACTTAGTCAAACATTGAATATTTTAATTTTTTGCCAGTTTCGACATCGTTATAAGGCCATTTATGACTTTTGCGCTTGTCGTTTGGCAAAAGATTGCTCATGCGTCTTTTGAAACCAGCTTCTGACTTGCAGAAAAAATATGCCACTTGATCTGTGTTTGGAATAAGAAATGGCATGCATTGATATTTCTTCTTGACAGCAGAACGCAAAACTTTAATGTCTTCCTTTGTTGGAGAAATAAATTCACCTTTGTATTTGCAAACCATATCGGCATCAGCAAGAAGTGCTTTAGAACATTGGGTTAAAAATAATTTGTTTGGTTCAGAACATTTGCGAGCGGTTTCTACGCGAAAAGCTCCGCCACCTTCTTTTAAAAAACGGCGGACAGCACGGAAAATAGCTAGTAGAATTACAACTACTAAAATGATAACTAAAACAGGCCAATAAGTGGCGAAAAAATTACCAATCATAAGAAAACCTCAATATTTGGCGCAAATTATAGAAATAAATGAAAGTGTTATAAAATATCTAAACTAGAAAAACCGTATTTTTTAGGAAAAAGTGTTTTATTCTAAATCTTTTGTCCAAAGAGTGACACGGTTTCTTCCATTTTCTTTACTGTAATAAAGCGCTTTGTCTGCAAGTAGAAGACTGCCGTCTAAACCTAAACTATGATCAAATACAGAAATACCAACTGAAACGGTTACTTTAATAATTTGATTGTCATAGGTGAATAACTGATTTTCGATATAGCGGCGGAATCTTTCGGCAACAATTTGTGCCGAGGTTTCGTTGGTTTCCGGAAGAACAATTAAAAATTCTTCACCACCAAATCGAGCGGCGTAATCATACTTACGTAAGAGTTTTTGTGTAACAGCAGCAAATTCTTTAAGTACATAGTCTCCAGCAAGATGTCCATACGTATCATTAATCTTTTTAAAATAATCAATATCAAACAACAACAGCGAAAAAGAACTTTGGAATCTTTTAGCTCGGCTGATTTCAAAAGAGATTTTGTCTTTTATATCGCGTCTGTTTGGAAGCCCTGTTAGTTCATCTGTTCGAGAAATTTCTTGAAGCCTATGGTTTGCTTTTTCTAATTCCTCAATTTTTTTCTGAACCTCTTTTTCAAGGTAAACACGGTGTTGATTTTGTTCTAAACGTTGTTGTTGAATAATTTGAATTTGGGCGTTTAAAGCATTGAAGAGAGAACTTAATTCTTTAATTTTTGTTTTTTGGGTGATCGTTCCATTCCAATTTTGATCTGAAATTTTTTGAATTTTTCGGTTGACTTTTTTTATTGGGTGCAGAAGGTGGAAAAAGATAAGCAGTGCGTTGCTGATAAAGCAAATTAAAAGGATAATAACAATTGCAATGTTTGATAAATAAAGAATTTTCTTTAAATCAATGGCTTCGTCTTGAGGGTGTAAAAAAAGTAAAGAATATGTTTTTTCTTTGATGAAATATATGTGGTTGGAATGAATAGAGTCATTGATAAAGCCGCTGCGAGTATTTTGTGCAAATGCTTCGTGAATATAATCTTGTAATGGATAAGTAGCTGTATTTGGAGAAGCGTAAATCAATTTAGCGTTATTGTCTGCTAAAACGTATTGAAGTTTTGAACTTGTTGAAAAAGAAGGCGTGAGTCTAGAAAGAGAAATTTTAGCAACCAAATGTCCGATTTCTTTTAATGAATCTTTGACCGTTAGATCGTAAATAGGGTGTCTTACAACTCTTCCGGTGAAATTTTTTGTATGAAGCCATTGGGTGGAGTCAATTTCTGTTGAAAGAATGATGTCGAGAGAATCATCTGAACAGGAAAGGCATTTGCCGTTTAAATCAATGAAATTGATAAATTCTCCTTCATAAATTTGACCTTTTTGAGTTGGTGCTGATTGTTGGAGAATGGTAAAATCGCCTTTTAAAGAAGATAAAATTCTAGCGAGTAGAGCTACTTTTTCTTCACTTTGTTTTAGATTTTCAGAAAAAACTTTATTTAGTTCCGTTAAGTGTGTTTTTTCGGTTTGGTGATGCTTTTCTATATATTTTTGAGTAATTTCATGGCTGAAAAAGAACGCAAAAAAAGCACTGACAATACTAATCAGCACAAATTGAAGAAGTAGAATTCGAATTAAACTGTTTCTTAACAGGTGTTTTGTCAGTTTAAGCATAATTTTTTAGAAATATTAAAGAATAATCTATCTTTTTTTTTGAAAGAAACAAAAAAATTAAGGAATAATCCCCAAAAAAAATTAGGATTGTGCAAAATAATGTGATTTTTTGCTAAAAGCAAAAAAAAAGTTTTAAATGCTTTATTTTTTATTTAAATTTTAAGAGCCTTAACAATAAGGAATTTTTTCAAGGAGTAAAATTATGAAAAAAGCGTTTATCGCTCTTTCCTGTGCAGCAGCAATTGCTTTCACCGGTTGCTATGGTAGCAATGCTTGCTTCAACAAGTTGCATGATTGGAACGGAACACTTGGTAACAAGTGGCTCAACTCCATCGTTCACTTCGTTCTTAACGTTATCCCAGTTTACCCAATTTGCTTTGGTCTTGTAGATGGTCTCGTTTTGAACACTGTTGAATTCTGGACTGGTTCTAACCCACTTGCTTCTGGCGATTCCTACTATGAAAAGGACGCTCAGGGCAACCAAGTTGCTGCAGTGAAGAATGCAGACGGTTCCCTCTCTGTTGAATTGACAGACGCTCAGGGCAACAAGTCTAACCTCACTCTTCAACGTGATGAAAACATCGTTCGCGCTCTCGACAACCAAGGTAATGTTGTTGCTCAGTACGATGTAACTGCAAAGTAATTTCAATTTTTTGAAATGAACTTCAAAGACCGCCCTCCGGGCGGTCTTTGTTTTTTTTTGATAAATTGTAGAAATGCCAAATTACTTAGAGTCATAGTTTTTTTTAAAATTGATATTGCCAAGAGTTAAAGGCTTTCGTATATTTGTGGCATGAAAAACGTAACAAGCATCAACTTCTGGTGGTGGCAGGCTCTATAAAAGGAGTCTTGTTTTTGTTTGGTTTTCATAAAACAAGCTCCTTGAATGGGGCTTTTTTTATGTTTCCCTCTCAAGGAGTTATTTTGTTACATCTTTAAAAAAGGAATAAAAATGAAACATTCGCTGAAAATTGATGGCCCATGCAAGATATATCTTCAAGAACATGAAATGCCTGAGGCTTGGTACAATGTTCGTGCGGATATGAAAAAGAAACCGGCTCCGCTTTTGAATCCAAAAACTTTGAAGCCGGCAACTCCTGAAGATTTGCGCCCTGTTTTTTGCGACGAATTGATTCGTCAGGAATTAGATGAAAACACCGCTTATTTTCCAATTCCAGAAGATATTCGCACTTTTTACAAAATGTACAGACCATCGCCACTTGTTCGTGCATATTTTTTAGAACAAGCATTGGGAACGCCTGCTCACATTTATTACAAGTTTGAAGGAAATAATACCTCAGGTAGTCATAAGCTAAATTCCGCGATTGCTCAAGCGTATTACGCTAAACAACAAGGTTTAAAAGGTGTTACTACAGAAACTGGAGCTGGTCAATGGGGAACAGCCCTTTCAATGGCTTGTGCTTTCTTTGATTTAGATTGTCAGGTTTATATGGTTAAGTGTTCTTACGAACAAAAGCCATTCCGCCGCGAAGTGATGCGTACTTATGGCGCTTCCGTAACTCCATCTCCATCTGAAACTACTGAAGTTGGAAGAAAAATTCTTGCGGAATTCCCAGGAACAACTGGAAGTTTAGGTTGTGCTATTTCAGAAGCGGTGGAATCTGCATTAAAACAAGAAGGTTACCGCTATGTTTTAGGTTCTGTTTTAAATCAGGTTCTTTTGCATCAAACCGTAATTGGGCTTGAAACTCAAGCAGCTTTAAAGAAAATTGGAGTTAAAGCAGATACAATTATTGGTTGCGCTGGAGGTGGTTCTAACCTTGGTGGTTTGATTTCTCCATTCGTAGGCGAACAACTTCGAGGTGAAGCAAATTATCGCTTCATTGCGGTGGAACCAGCTTCATGTCCTAGCTTGACTCGTGGACGTTATGTGTATGATTTCTGTGATACGGGTAAAGTTTGCCCGCTTTCCAAAATGTACACATTGGGTTCTGGGTTTATACCTTCTTCAAGCCATGCTGGCGGTCTTCGTTACCATGGCATGAGTTCTATTCTTTCAGAACTTTACGATCAAAAAGTAATGGAAGCTGTTTCTGTAGAACAGACAAGCGTTTTTGAAGCAGCTCGTCTTTTTGCAAGAACAGAAGGTATTTTGCCTGCTCCAGAAAGTAGTCACGCTATTCGTGTTGCTATTGATGAAGCCATGAAGTGCAAAGAATCTGGTGAATCTAAAAATATCGTTTTTGGATTAACTGGAACTGGCTATTTTGATATGGTCGCTTATGAAAAATTCAATTCTGGCGTTATGGGGGATTACATTCCAACAGACGAAGAATTGGAAAAAGCATTTGCCGGGCTTCCTAAAATAGATGTTTAATTTATTTTGTTTTATTCAGTAGAATTTCTCCCCGAAAGCAAAGCTTTCGGGGAGTTTTCTAATTACTAGAGAAGTTTTCTAGAAGATTTTTTTATACAATCCTTTCTATATTTTTTTTATGCAGAATATATCATTTAGTATTTTGATTCCTGTAGTTATATTTTTGGGAATTTGTGCAGCGGCCTTTTTTAATCGTTTGATTCGGCGAATGCCATTTGATATTTCATTACGTATAAAAGAAACTTGCCCCCATTGTAAAAAGCCTGTCCTCATTTTATTTCAAATTCCATTTTTGGGGATTTTGTTTACTCGTTTTCGCTATGCTTGTTGTGGTTCTAAAATGAGCAAAAAATCTTTGCTTGTTGATTTTTCAACACTTTTAACTGTAATTTTGGCTTTTGTCTTGTGGTATGTTTTTTATTCAGAAGGTATGCCTCTTTCTTTAGAAACATTATTTCCGTTTTTAGTTTTGCTGTGGTTAATGACTTCTTTAGTGCCTATTTTTGTAATTGATTTTCGTTACCATCTTTTGCCAGATTCCATTTCGATTGGTGGTATTGTGGTTGGAATTATTTTGTCTTTTTTGCCAGGCGGAATCACTCCGTGGCAAAGTATTTTAGGAGCAATTCTTGCTGGCGGTGGCTTGTATTTATTTGCAAAATTAATTGCGAAAATTATAGGTTCAGAAGCCATGGGCTTTGGAGATGTAAAGCTTTTGGCTGGTTATGGTGCTATGATGGGTGCAGCACTTGCAGCAGAAATTTTGATTTTAGCGTCAGTTATTGGGGTATGTATAGTTTTTCCAACTAGATTGATTTTTGCAAAAGCGTTTAAAACAGAAAACGAAACGAGCCCCGGGGAATTTCCCTTTGGCCCGTTCTTAGCTATTTCTGCTCCTATTATATTTATTTACGGTAGTAAAATCCTTGGATTATATTTAGGAATGTTTGAAGTTTAAGTTAGAATTTCAAATTTGAAAAACGTTCAAAATCTTCGGGAGTGGTTAATTTATCATTTTGAGAATTTCCAGGAACTATAAAGATTTTTTCACCAAAATGTTCTAAAATAGAAGCTTCATCGGTCGGTAAAAAATCTAGTGGAGATTCATCTATTTTAGCATAAAGTTCTTTTAAAAGTTCAACGGAAGCCGATTGAGGTGTTTGAGCTAGCCAAACTTTTTTTCGGTCTATTGTTTTTTCAATTATTCCGTCGCCAACAATTTTTACCGTATCGGCACATTCTTTTGCTACAATACAAGAACCTTTAGACAAAAGCGTTTCAAAAACTTGTTGCAAAAGAGCCTTAGAAATAAACGGTCTTGCTACATCGTGAACTAGCACATATTTTGCTTGAGAAGAAAGTGCTTCTACTCCATGGCGTACCGATTGCCAACGTTCGGCGCCCCCTATGATAATTTTGAGTTTTTTCCTTTGCTTATTAGGTAAATTCGAGGCATTGATTTCGGTTTCAAAATGCTCTTTCCAATCTTCAGGAACTACGAGCGCCACTTCTGCTATTTCATCTAAAGAAAGAAATGTTTCTAGCGCATACCGATAAACAGGTTTGCCTTGCAAAGGAAGTAGTTGTTTTGGAAGTTGGCTGCCCATGCGGCGACCAAGGCCTCCTGCAGGAAGAACTACGGCAAATTGTTGGTTAAATTGGCTCGGCATTAGAAACCTTCATTTGTTTGGAATGTTAGAAAAAAGATAATTTAACAAAGAATCTTTCTTTTGAGTGGCGTTTGAAAAGCCTAAAGAATGTAGAGCTTTTATTTTTTCTTTGTCTTTTTCTAAACGCCCTATTTTTAGCTCTTTACTTGGACGAATAACGAAAATTTCACCACGCTCTTCTGCGGTTCTAATTTCTTCAAGAGTTTTATTGTAATTTTCTGCGCGTTTTAGCATTGCTTCTACAAATAAAGGATATTTTCCGTATTTCCATTGCAGAATTTTTTTGAATTTAAATGGTTTCTTTCGATAATTTTCGTCTCTGGTTAAAACAACTACAATTTTTTTGTATCCGTCGTTTATGGCTTGTTTAAAAGGAATGGAATCGGCAATGCCTCCATCTAAATACGGTTTTCCTTCAATGGTTACGATGCGTGATAAAAAAGGAAGCGAAGAAGAAGCCACCACCTTGATCATATCTTTTTTTAAATCTTGTAAGTGAAAATATTCGGCTTTGCCTGTTTCTAAACTAGTGGCTACGGCGTAAAAATGCGTGGGATTGTTACGAAACGCTTCGTAATCGTAGGGGTCTAGTTCGTTTGGAACTTTTTCATAAATAAATTTGCAGCCAAAGAAATCACCTGTTGTTAAAAGGCTTCTGAAACCAGCATATTTCGGATTTGTGAGGTAATTTAAGTTAACTCGGATTGCTCTACCTTTTTGCTTAGAAAGAAACGAACAAGCATGACCGGCTCCAGCAGAAACGCCGTAACAAGCATCAAATTCAATGTTATTTTCAAGAAAAAAATCTAGAACGCCGGTGACATAGGCTCCACGCATACCGCCACCTTCAAGAATAAGTGCCGAATTATTATTTTCCATGTATTGGATTATAGAAAAAAATAAAGTTGAAAGTAAGATTTCTTTGAATTTAAGAAGAGCCTAAATCAATCTTCATTTTTTTTAGAAAGAAAATGAATGTTTTTTCGTTTTTTACTAGGAATGAAAAGAAATTTTCATAAAATTGATTCTTTGATTGTAAAAAAGTTTTTATTTTTCTTACGGTTGGGCTTCTTATTGAGAAGTGGTGTAATCAGTAATCCTAAATGGGTGGAAATATGAGTGTGTTAGAAGATGATATGAAACGTTCCGATAAGGAAATGTTAGACATATTGTTTTCTTATGTTCCAAAAATTGCTGAATCTAAGCAGTTAGATTCGCTTCTTGTGCTTATTGCTGATCTTGGTCGAAAATTTGTATTAGCAGAACGTTGTTCATTATGGCTTGTTTCTTCAGATGGTAAGGAATTATGGACAAAAGTTGCTCATGGGACTAGTGAAATTCGTATTCCTGTAACAGGTGGATTTGTTGGTTATTCATTAGCTTATGATGAACCGCTTTTGATTGAAGATGCTTATGAAGATGAGCGTTTTGATCGTAGTGTGGATTTAAAAAGTGGTTACCGTACTCGTTCAGTTTTAACGGTTCCGTTTAAAGATTCTGTTGGAAAAGTAATGGGCGTTTTTCAGGCTATTAACAAAAAAAATAATGGCTGTTTTACAGAAGAAGATTTGAAATTTTTACAACTGACAGCAGTATATTCAGCAAAATCGCTAGAATCTGCTATGTTGTTTCAAGAATTGGAACGAAATCAAGAAGAAATAACGTTGATTCTTGGGGCGGCGGCAGAGTGTCGTAGTCACGAAACGGGAAACCATGTAAAGCGTGTCGCTAAAATGAGTTATACTTTAGCAAAGTATGCTGGTCTGCCTGAAGTTTTATGTCAAAAAATTCGTTTGGCTTCCACTATGCATGATTTAGGAAAAATTGGAATTCCAGATGAAATTTTAAACAAACAAGGGAAGTTTACTCCTGAAGAATACAATATCATGAAAAGCCATTCTAAAATGGGGCATGATATGTTAGTTCAATCTAATTGTGAATTATTGCGCTTGGCAGCAGAAATCGCTATTTCTCACCATGAACGAATTGATGGAAAAGGTTATCCGTTAGGGCTTTCTGGTGATGATATTCCGCTGTCTGGTAAAATTTGTGCAGTAGTAGATGTTTTTGATGCGTTAATTAATACTCGTTGTTATAAACAACCATGGAGTAGAGAACGCGTAGTAGCTTTATATCAAGAAGAACGAGGCTGTCAATTTGAAGCTAGCCTTGTAGATATTCTTCTTGAACATCTTGATGAATTTTACGCCATTAATGATTCAATGCCTGATTAAAAGTTGATTATGCTTCGATAACTAGATTTTAAGTTGTTTTAATTAAATCACGCCAAAAATCGTATCCATTCAGAAAAAATATAAAACACTCACCTTTTTGTGTGAAAAAAAGTTACAGATTTTTACTGAATTTGAAAAAATTAAGCAGCATATTCCGTAAAATGGAAGCAGCGCATCCAACAGTACTGAATATAGCCCAATATGCGTTAAAGAAATAGAAGTAATAGAGAAATTGTTTTATTTCTTTTGAAAAGCGCCCATTCTTTAGTGAACTGAACCCCGAAAGTTGGACACAACTTTCGGGGTTTTTATGTATAAGAAACACACAAAAGAAGAATGGGCTAAAGCTTATGAGCTCCACAAGGATGGTTACGATTCTCCGTCAATTTCAAGGATGACGGGCCTT
>JAGAKE010000042.1 GCA_017625775.1 Fibrobacteraceae bacterium | reverse complement strand
GCTCCCATAAAAAGTCAACGAACAAGTCGACTTTCTTAATTTATTGATTTATGGCAGCTAAAGCTTGATCAACTAAATTCATAGGTTTGTATTTTCCCATCATTTTACTTGAATCAAAATCTTGTTTATCGCTGAGCATCGCCCAAACGATTTCTGCCATTTTTCTTGCAGTGGCTATAATTGATTTTCCACTACCTTTATTCTTTTTCATATATTCATATCGTTGCATTATTCTCCAGCTTGAAGTATCTTTGCAACGACGAATCCCTAATACTAACTGTACAAAACTTGTTCTCAATTCTTGAGGTCCTCGTTTTGTTATTTTCCCATGATGAATTGTTTCATTTGAATCTTGCACCCATGGAACTAAACCACAGAATGCTGCATATTTCTTTGCACTTGCAAATCTTGTTATGTCTTCTGTGTACGCTCTAATTGTCCATGCTGTAATTTTCCCACAACCTCTGATTGTCAAAAGTCGGTTTACCATTTCATCATTTTTGGTTATTTCAGTAAGCTGCTTTTCAATCACCTTGACTGACTCACTCATCTGGTCTATGATTTGAATCATCAGTTTTACTGATTGTGCCTCGAGCACGTAGTCGTTATTCGACTCAAGGGTGTCCAGTACTTTCTGGCGCCCTTTTTTACTTTGTAGGCTTCTAAGTTCATCTGAAATTCCTAAACTCACTAATAATGCGTGAACTTCATTTTTCTGACCAACTATTGAACGAACTAGTCTTTCTCTTGATTTTAATAATCTTCGAATATTTTCTGTCTCTTTTCCACAAAGATAACTTTCTGGTAGCATATCTTTTGATAGAAACTCTGAAATTGTTGAAGCATCATGCTTATCAGTCTTTTTTGTTGATTCATTGATTACTTTGAATTTTAATGTGTTTATCACAGTTACTTCTGCACCAACTTTTTCTACTTGATTCTTAAAAAATCTTGTATTTCCTGTTGATTCAACTCCAATTTTCACATTAGCACCGATTTCTTTGAAAGTTTTTAATCTTTCTAAAAATAATTCATAGCCTGATTCTGTTGTTGGATACTGTTTTATTTCATCCAAAGTTTCAATTTTGTCTTCTGTTCTTACGTGAACAGTAAACTGTGTTTTGTGTAAATCTACACCAATAAAAAATGTCATCATGACCTCCGTTTTATTCTTGCGGAAAGTCTAATCGGTTCTGTGTTCCAATCTCCCATTCAGTCTCGAGGACTATCGTATGATACGGCAAAAGCTCTTCATTCTCCTTTCCAAAGGTCTATGCCTTTATTAAAAATGGCGAACTGTTGCCTGGATTCCGCTGAATATCTTTCAGCTTATCACATAACCGCTTGTTCGTTTACTTTTTTATCATGCCTCCTTTTAATTCCGAATAATTATATCATAATAATAATTTTATTAATACTTAGTTTTTGCAGATGTCATTGACAACCCTCCCTAATATCACTAATATGTGATTATTACATCAACAGGCGATGTGATTTCAAATTTTGATGGAATCACGTCGCCTTATGTTTTTTTAAATCAATTTATTTTTGGGGCGTTGCGGGGCCGCGAAGGTGTTTGTGATGTTTATAAAAATAAATTAATTTTTGTGTTTGCGGTGCCCCGCTAGAGGGGGTAGCGAAAAAGACCGAAGCAAGCTTTGCTTGTGAGGACTTTGTAGCGAGGGGGAGTCTTCCCCCACCTTGTGTTTTTTGGAGATATAAAAATGGTGAATGTTCCTGAAATTTTTGGTTCTATGGTTTTTAATCAGTCGGTTATGAAGGAAATGCTTCCTGAAGAAACTTACAATGCATTAAAAAACACTATGGAAGATGGCACTCCGCTTGATTTGGATGCTGCGAATCAAATT
>JAGAKE010000041.1 GCA_017625775.1 Fibrobacteraceae bacterium | reverse complement strand
TGGAGCATAGTAAGTTTCATTTATTTTGCAAGCATTTCCTTCGTAAACATATTCACTTGAAGAACTAATTATTATAGCTGATGAAGAACTAGTTTCGTAATAAATAGAATCTACAGAAGCACTGCTGTAATGAATGTCGCACGCCCCTTCGATACAATAACAGTTTTCGAAAATTTTATTTAAAAAGAAAGAATCATCACCTTTATTCTCTTTGCATTCTAAATGTAATTGAGAAAGAGAGTTTTCCGCTGATTCTAAACTAGCATAACAAGGGCAGGAAAAACTTGATGAACTTGGAGTAATTTGTTGAAAAGAAGAACTTGTTTGAGCTAGCGCTGAGCTTGCTAGTACAAATAAAGTAATAATTGTGATTTTTAATTTATTCATAAAAGAGCGGAAAATCTGTGTAAGAAAAATATAAGCAAACGTTTGTTGCAAGTCAATAAAGATTTTGTAAAAAAGGTTTAGGAATTTTCACGTCAAAAATGTCATTCTACTTTTTATTTGCTAATGAATCCGGACATTCTCCAACAAGTAAAGCATCTAT
This sequence comes from Fibrobacteraceae bacterium, assembly GCA_017625775.1. GTDB lineage: Bacteria > Fibrobacterota > Fibrobacteria > Fibrobacterales > Fibrobacteraceae > UBA1765. The sequence continues at coordinate 1,531 of JAGAKE010000041.1, read as the reverse complement.
TTTGTATGTCAAAGTGGTGTCGTTAGAAGAATTTCCTTGGCAAACAAAATTTGTTTTCCAAAGTAATTCAATTGATTTTCCAAAATAAGCCTCAACGTCTTTTTTTGATTTTAAGTCAATAGCATAAAAGACTTGTTTTCCAACAATAGAACTGTCTAATCTTACCTTCGGTGGTTCAGGAATCGCCCCGATTTCTTTTTTTTTATTTATCCAAGAACATGATGCCATAGAAAAGAAAGGGTAACTTTTCCCAGGCAAATTACGCAATGTATATGTTGGAGAAGTCCATACACCGCAATCACAAGAAACAGAATCCTTTAAAATCCATAATGGTTGCTCTTTTGAAGCTTTAACTCCTTTTATGTGAACAGCATAAGTATCGGCACAATTTTCATAACATTCATTTCCAAATTTAACGCACAATTCAACATAGGGCTCTTGGGCATAAATAAGACCGCAAAAAAATAGAATGAAAAATTTATACATAAAGATATTATTCCTGATTACATGAATTGGAAAACCAAATTAATTTTTGCTTCGCTACTTTATTTTCAATATTTATTCTTTCATGACTGATGTTGTTTTTATCTTCATCATCCCAAGCATTATGCATATTCAGCAATTCTCGGTAAGCACCTCCCATAACAGGCCAAAAATATTGCTTAACTATAGAACAAACCTCGTTCTTTTTTACTTGGTAATTTAAAATTATTTTTTCATTGTGCCAATATTTTGTACCATACATTTCATAGATATCTTTGTGCTTATTTTCATGTGCTAATAAAATTTGATCATCTGAATCTAAATTTATTTTTATTGACTCTTTTGGTGTTTCCATATATAAATCAAGCATTATTATTGTTTCTTGAAAAGAACAAATAAATGAAATATTTTTAAATCCTAAATATGTTTTAGCTTCTACATATCCGCTGATGGTTTTTAAAAGGACTTCAAATTGTTTTGATTTGTTTTTTGAGTTGCTTTGAAGCGAATTATATTGTTGTGATTTAATGTAAAGAGGTCTTTTAACAGCAAAAACATCTTCTTGCTTCAGCTTTCGTCCTAAAGCATCAAAATAATTATATGAAATGTGTATTTGTTCTTTGTCGTCATTAATTATCAACTCTTTTGCAGTTTCTTTATACAAAACATTTTCTTCAGGGCATACAAAATCATCCTCAAAAGGCTCATCACAATCAACTTCTTGATACCACCATCCGACATTTGCAGAATTAAATTCGTAAATCCACAGCCAATCATTATAGCAATCGTTTCCACGGTCAGGGTTACATTTATAACACTTGCCGTTTGCAGCAAAGCAAGCGCTTTGTGGGTCGTTTGGGACTTTTTTTAACGGATGAACGGGGCATTGTCCTACAAATTCTTCTGCTTCTTCAACTAAACCGGTTTCACAGTCAACTTCTTTATACCACCAACCGATATTTGCGGAGTTAAAGTCGTAAATCCACAGCCAATCATTGTAGCAATCACTTCCGCGGTCAGAGTTGCATTTATAACACTTGCCATTTGC
>JAGAKE010000040.1 GCA_017625775.1 Fibrobacteraceae bacterium | reverse complement strand
TATTCATGTTCTTTCGGAACAAGATACTACAAAATGGTTTAAATATGAAGGTAATACAATTTTACCATTTTTTGAAGCTTATCAAAATCCTTCAATAATGAATCGAAAAGAATGTATCAATGGTTATTGTATCGCAACTTTCCCCGCAGAAAAAGAATTGATCTGCAATGATACAGATTAGGTAAAAAGCATTGTGGTTCATCAAGACACAAAAGTTACTTGGGTTCCGTTCTTACATGAAACAGTAAATGCAGTGATTGCTCAACTCAATAATACTAAATATGCAATTGATTTTATGGAGATTTAGCTAATGCGAAAAATATTTTGTTTAATTTCTTTTTTTTTGATTTTTTCATTTTTTTCATGTACCATTGAAGATGGTTGCATAAGTTATGACGACGCTATAAAAACGATGTTTTATTTTCAAAAAAAAAGTAAAAAAGAATTAGTTGATTTCGTTTTAACAATCGGTCAAGATACAATCTGTCATTCAAAAAAAGCTCCTAGCGATTGGTACAACATTATGTTAGAAGACAATAATAGGCAAACATTCATTTGGAAATACACTTGTGTTAATGGCGAATATTGTCATAGCCTTAGTAAAAAATTACACGAAAAATTAAAAATAAAAGTAACTTTGATAGATTCTATTGAAACAAAAGAAATAGTTGACAGTGTGTCAATAAATTTAAATTACGCATATGGAATATTTTTAAGAAATAATATCAAACAATTTGAAAATAAAATTAATTTTAAAACTGAAGACCCTGAGATAGATTTATCTAATCTTTATTGCCTAAAAGATATATGTATTTTTTCCTATAGAAAGGAACAAAGTGTTTGTAAAGAGACTACTTTAGGACAAGAGTGTGTATTAGATTATTATTTTAATTAAAATAGTCCTAAAGATTCTAAACTGATCCCTCAAGCAAACGGCAGTGTAATTTTCTATGTTGGTAATGATTTCCAATGGAACGGAACAATTCTGGTTCATCAAAACACAAAAGTTATTTTGGTTCCGTTCTTACGTGAATCTGTAAATTCTGTATTTTTCCACAAAAAAATCCCTCAATAGTTGAGCTATCGAGGGATTCTTCGTTTATGAGTGTTTGAAATTAAAGCTTAATTTCGCAAGGCTTTGCATTCCAAATTTCTTCAGCGTATTGCTTAATGGTTCTGTCAGAGCTGAACTTGCCCATACGAGCCACGTTGAGAATAGCTTTTTTAGCCCAAGTCTTTGTATCGAGATATTCCTTAGCGACTTTTTCATGACATTCTACATAGCTGCGGAAATCGGCTAGGAGCATGTATGGGTCATTGGAAAGGAGTTTATCTGCAATGTGTTTAAAGAGATCTGGGCGATCTGGGCTAAAGAATCCGCTGTGAATAAGGTCAATTACGCGGCGGAGATCGTCATCTTGTTCATAGAAATCGCGTGGGCGATAACCTTTAGCAAGAGTAGCCTGAACTTCTTCAACAGTTAAGCCGAAAATAAAGATGTTGTCGTCGCCGACTTCTTCTTTCATTTCAACGTTAGCACCGTCAAGAGTACCAATAGTTAAAGCGCCATTCAAAGCAAATTTCATGTTGCCGGTTCCAGAGGCTTCTGTACCAGCTGTGGAAATTTGTTCAGAAAGGTCTGCTGCCGGGATAATCTTTTCAGCAAAAGAAACGCGGTAGTTTTCAAGGAATACAAGAGCGAGTTTGCCTTTACAATCTGGGTCAGAATTAACCACAGCGCCAACAGCATTAGCTAAGCGAATGATTTGTTTTGCCATCCAATAACCAGGAGCAGACTTACCGCCAATAAAGATTGTGCGTGGCAAAATTTCACGACCTTCTTTAATTTGAATGTAAAGATGGATAGCATGAAGCACATTCAAAAGCTGGCGTTTGTATTCGTGAATACGTTTTACTTGAACGTCGAACAAGGTGTTTACATCAATATCTACACCTTGAGTTTCTTTCAAGTATTTAGCAAGACGTTTCTTGTTTTGAAGCTTAACATCCATAAAGGCTTTCTGGAATTTAGCGTCATCTGCGAACTTTTCAAGTTTACGTAAATCGTCTAAATCCTTAACCCAAGAATCGCCAATCTTAGAAATTACAAGATCAGAAAGTGCCGGGTTTGCTTTACGAACCCAACGACGTGGTGTTACGCCATTTGTCTTGTTGTTGAACTTTTCTGGCCAGAGTTCATAGAAATCTTTAAAGAGGAAAGATTTCAAGAGTTCGCTATGGAGAGCTGCTACACCATTGACAGCGAAGGAGCCAACAATGGAAAGGAATGCCATGCGAACCATTTTTTCGTTGCCTTCTTCAATAATGGACATGCGAGCAAGGCGACGAACATCACCAGGCCATTTCATAGAAACAAGGCGCAAGAAGCGAGCGTTGATTTCATAAATGATTTGGAGGTGACGTGGTAATAAACGTTCAAAGAGAGATACAGGCCACTTTTCAAGAGCTTCTGGCATCAAGGTGTGGTTTGTATAAGCGAAAGTCTTTGTAACAATATCCCAAGCTTCGTCCCAACCCAAGTCTTCTAAATCAACAAGAATACGCATCATTTCAGCAATGGCGATTGCTGGGTGAGTATCATTCAACTGAATAGCTACTTTTTCTGGGAGAACTTTCCAATCGTTACCATGCAACTTCTTAAAGCGGTTGATAATGTCTTGTAAAGAAGCAGAGCAAAGGAAGTATTGTTGTTTCAAGCGAAGTTCTTTACCATTCATAGAAGAATCGTTCGGGTAGAGAACTTTAGAAATAGCTTCAGACAATTCCATATCTTGAACAGCAGCAATGTAATCGCCGTTGTTAAAGTAAGCGAGTCCGAAATCATCTGTGCTCTTTGCACTCCACAAGCGCAAGTTGTTTACAGTGTTGTTTTTGTAACCAGGAATTGGAGTGTCATAAGGCAATGCAAGAACGTAATCTTTCGTATCCCAGCGGTTGCGGAGTTTGCCGTTTTCATCTTGCCAAGAAACGACATAACCATAGAAAGGCACGCGAAGAGCGTTAGCTGGGCGAGCAATTTCCCATGGGTTCGGCAAGCGTAACCAGTTATCTGGGTGTTCTTCTTGTTCGCCATTTACAATTTTTTGGTGGAACATGCCGTATTCATAACGGATACCCATACCAGTAGCTGGAAGTTCAAGTGTTGCCATGGAATCTAAGAAGCAGGCTGCCAAACGACCAAGACCGCCGTTACCAAGACCAGCATCTACTTCTTCCTCGCGAAGTTCTTCAAGACTCATGCCGAGAGCGTCAAGAGCTTCTGCTACAACGCTTTCAACATCAAGGTTTAAAACGGAGTTGCCGAGGGTACGGCCAATGAGGAATTCCAAAGAAAGATAATAGACGCGTTTTACGTCTTTTTCATAATAAGTTTCCTGAGTTTTAATCCAGCGATCAATCAAACGATCGCGGACGGCGTAAGCCACAGCAAGGAACTTTTCGTGGTCAGTAACGGTTACATTGTTACGGGCCAAAGTATGATGAATGTGATCTGTAAAAGCCTGTTTAAAAGCATCTACAGAATTTTCAAGTATTGGTGCTTCAACGGCTTTTGCACTTTTCTTTGCCATATCCTCAATCCTCAAATAAAAAGTTTTTTACAAAGATAGTAATTCTCCATGAAATTGCCATCTTATAAATATTTATTTTAGTGCGTTTCTAAGTCACAATCACCGTATTTACTGTTTCATGTAAGAACGGAACCCAAGTAACGTTTGTGTCTTGATGAACCAGAATTAAAATCTAAATCCCAATCAAAAGTATTTTCAAAGAAATTATTGTAAGCTTGATTTGTAGAATTTTCATGCGGGGAATGTTCTATTATACGACTTAAAATTTTATTTTGTGAAAATTGTTCGTTGAGAGAAAATCGTAATGGCATGGTGGAAGCAATCTCAATGCAAGTAACACATGTTTTTGGATTACTTCGCTACGCTCGTAATGACAAAAAATAGATGGCCACATCGTCGTCATGACAATTCTCATTTGCAATCTGACTTGCCCGCAGAGAGTTTCTAAAAAAAATCAAATGCGCCGGCAAGCCGGCGCATTTAAAAGAACATCCAAGGAGCGGATTACAAATAAAGTAATGAAAATAATTTATTTGTAATCATCCAAGTGCTTAAATAAAATTAAGCAGTCTTCACCTTGTTCACAACAGCAGCAAAAGCAGCTGGGTCAGAAACAGCCATATCAGCGAGAACCTTACGGTTCATCTTGATGTCGGCCTTATTCAAAAGGTGAATGAATTGACTATAGCTAATGCCAAATTCACGAACAGCTGCGTTCAAACGGGTAATCCACAATGTGCGGAAATCACCCTTTTTGTCGCGGCGGTGGGCATAAGCATATTGACCAGCATGGGCTACAGCATCAATAGCAAGACGAATGTTAGACTTGCGGCGGCCATAGTAACCCTTAGCTGCCTTAAGGATGTTTTTACGACGTTCACGAGACGGAACTCTAGACTTAGCGCGTGGCATTCTTCACCTCCTTGATTAAGCCAAAACAAGCAAGCGCTTGACGTGGTACATATCGCATTTTTTGATGGCACCAGCTTTACGCAAATTACGTTTACGCTTGGTGGACATCTTGGTGAGAATGTGGCGCATTCCAGCACGCTTGAACTTCACGTGGCCAGAACCGGTCACGCGAAAGCGCTTCTTAGAACCGCTGTGTGTTTTCATCTTTGGCATTTTTACCTCTTCGGTTAATTAAGTGGAAGCCTCACCTGCTGCCATGGGCTCGGTTACGGGCTTTGGTTCCTTCTTTTCTTTTGGAGAAGAGGAACCACGTTTAGGACTATAGATGGAAAGCATTGTATTTCCTTCCATCCGGGAGTCCATGTCTAGGTCACCAAAATCGGCCAAGTCAATTTTGGCTTGATCCATTAAGCGGCGACCATAATCGGTGTGGGCGATTTCGCGACCACGGAACTGCATGATAAGGCGAACCTTCATGCCGTCTTTTAAAAATTCTTTTGCTTGCTCAATGCGATAATTATAATCGTTCGTCGCTGTTTTTGGGCGAAGCTTGATTTCTTTCATTTTTACAATGTGCTGCTTGGCTTTTGCTTGCTTTGCACGCTTTGCTTGTTCAAAGCGATACTTGCCATAATCCATAATGCGGCATACAGGAGGCTTTGCTTTTGGGGAAACTTCCACCAAATCAAGCCCTTCTTCTTTTGCCATTTGTAATGCTTGGGTTGTTTCAATCACAACGGATTCTCCGTTAGTCTTTACAAGACGAATTGGAGAAATGCGGATTTCTTCATTTACCCGAGTTCCGTCGCTTTGACGATTACCCTGCATATTCGGGCGAACACGATAGTTCTGTTGTAGCAAGTACTATACCTCTAATAAAAATGAATTTGTTGGGACAAAATTTAGTAAGAGTTTGAAAAATCTACAATATATTTTTGCAGAACCCTTTATAAAATCCAAATATTTTTGTATAATTGTTCACGATTGCGGCGGTAGCTCAATGGTAGAGCTTTAGCCTTCCAAGCTAATGGTTGCCGGTTCGATCCCGGTCCGCCGCTCTAGGAACCCCGTCTTTTTTTGAAGACGGGGTTATTTTTTATAAAAATGCAGGTTTTTTGTGTTATTTCAAAACGCTCTTCAACAATTTTTTTCCTTTGATTCGGTGGAACAAGAACCGCTGGCTAAACTTTCTTATGATGAAGAAGTAGAAATAAAAAACAAGGCATTTGCATTATTTTGCAAAGAAAATCATTTTGGAATAAAGCCAGAGTCTATTGTAAAAAGTCCAAAAGAACGCCATTATCGTACGACCTCAAAACGTCGAGTGTGTGTTCTTTCGGGGGAAGTTCAAATTTCTCCTCAAGAATCCGAACTAGAACCAGAGGAACATTTAATTTGTTATCAATGGATTTTGAATAAATTAAACACACCGTCGTTTCGCCTTCTTGCTAGGTCACTCAATTGGATTATCATACGCGGTTCTTACCTTTATCGCACCGTAATTTTTAATGTGGATCACTTAGACGCTAATGTGGTTCGAAAATTAAAGCAAATGGCTAAAGCTTTGCAGGAATCTTCTTTAAAAGTGACGGCTGCGCATGTTTATGTAGATCCGAGTCGTTCAGATTATTATTTGGAATCGAATCGTCCTAAGGATTCTCTTGCATTTAAACAACTGTATGGACCAAGGGAATTAACGTTAAAACTTTCTGACTTTTCTTTGCGTTATCCTGTAACAGGTTTTAGTCAAATCAATGAGTCACAAATTCCAAATCTTTTAAATCACGCCAAGAGATTGCTTTCTCTAAAAAAAGACGATAGATTGCTTGATCTTTATTGCGGCTACGGACTTTTTGCTTTTGGTATTGGAAAAGAAGCAAGTGAAGTGATTGGTGCTGAATGGGAAGGGCCTTCCGTTGAATCGGCGAAAGCGAGTGCGAAATTTTTAAAGCGATTTCATTACAAGTTTATTTCTGGAAAAATCGATGAATCGTTTGTTGAAAGAGTTTTGCCTAAGCCAATAGAAAATGAAATAATTCTTTTAGATCCACCGCGCAAAGGTTGTTTACCAGGCGTTATAGAAACACTTGCGAAAAGAAATCCAAAAAGAGTGCTTCATATTTTTTGCGGAACAGATGAAATTCCGTTAGCGCTTCAAGAATGGAAAAGTGGCGGATATTTTCCAAAGGAAATTTTGCCGCTAGATTTATTTCCGGGAACCGCTCATATTGAAACGATGATTCTTTTAGACAAAGGGTAGTGGCGTAGGCTTGGCGTTCTTTATTTTTAAAGCAGAAATTTAAAATCCCGCGGGCATCGCCCGCGGGATTTTTCAAACCAAAACAGAAATTTTATAAAAATTAAATTTCTTCTAAATCAGGCTCTGGTTCCGGTTCAGGAACGCAACCTGGAGCATTTGGGTCTTCTGTGCAAATATCAGTAATCTCTTCGTCGGCACTGCTAGAATTAGAATCTGAACATCCAGCAGCAAATAATGCGAAGAAAATCGACATTGCAAAAAATAACAGTTTCTTATTCATAAGATTCTCCTGTTGTAAAAGATTCCACTACTAAAATAGCAAAAGAAAAATCAAACAAAAATATTTTTCTAAAAGGTTCTAAACTAGAAATAAAATATTTTCTCATAAAAAAACAACCGCCATAAAAGGCGGTTGTAAAGGTAACGCTCGGATTCGAACCGAGGAATAGGGCTTTTGCAGAGCCGTCCCTTACCACTTGGGTACGTCACCATCGCCAATTATACTAAAAAATTTGTATTTTCCAAGACTATTATGGCGAAAGAATCTTTAAAAATGCGTTTTTTGTTCATTCTTGCTCGTTTTTGGCTAAAAACACTTCGTATTCGAGGCGATTTTTTAGAAGAATTCAAACCAGGTGTTTTAGGCATTTGGCATGAAGATTTGGCAGCAGCAACAGCAGCTTTTGCGAAAAAAAACGTTTATGCAATGATTTCAGCCAGTCAAGATGGAGAATATTTTACATCTTTTGCAAATACTCTTGGCTACCATATCATTCGAGGTTCATCTAATCGCCATGCAGAAAATGTTCGTTTTTTAGTGCCGGTTCTTTTGCAAGAAAATTTTGTGGCAATGGCTCTTGATGGACCACGAGGTCCGGTTCGAAAAGAAAAACCTGGAGCCGCTTATCTTGCCAAAAAAACAAATCACCCTCTTTATAAAATTAATGTAAAATATGGAGCAAAATGGGAACTTTCTTCTTGGGACAAGGCTAAAATTCCATTACCATTTTCAAAGGTCTCCATTAAAATTGTAGAAGAAATCTTATAAGAGTAAAAAAGGAAACTATGATATTTACGGAAAATTTTTTTCTAGCTAAATTTGAAAATAAACTGAAATGACGGGAGTGCTAAAATGAATGTATTTGCCAAGTTTGTTGCATTTGACTTAGAAACCACTGGTCTTGATAAAGAGAAACATGAAATTATCGAAATCGGCGCTGTGAAATTTACTCTTATAGAAGAAGCCGGCGTTCTGAAACCCAAGATTTTAGGGAAGTTTCAGACTTTTGTGAATCCGAGCAGTAGTATTCCAGAAGAAGCTATGAAAGTGAACCATATTACCGATAAAATGGTAGAAGGCGCTCCGGATATTAACACTTGTCTTCGAAAATTTACAGGTTTTTGCGGACTTGATTCAATTTTAGTGGCTCATAACGCAAATTTCGATGCTGGCTTTTTGCGCGATGCTTACGAAAAAAATCCACAGTTAATTCCAGCGAATCCAATTATTGATAGCTTAAAAATTGTAAAAACGATTTTGCCAGAACTTCCAAATCACAAACTAGGAAATCTCGCTACTTTATTCAAAAAGAAAAATTTGATTTCTATGCAAATTGCACCAGGGGAAATGCACCGCGCCGTTTACGACTGTGAAATGCTAATGGAAGTTCTTGTAGCTACTCTTCGTCGCCGAATGAAAACCTCTGATTGGTACGTAGAAAACATCTTGAAAATTCTGCCAAAATACGGTGGCATAACCATGTCGCTTCGAAAATAATTTTAATTGGGCGGTCCGCTTCGCGGGCGGACTGCTTGCGTTATCGTTTGCCTTTAGCAAACGTCCGTTCAGCCTCGCTTGAAAAAAAAAGCCTAGAAAAGAATCCCGCGAGTCCGAACCCTAACGGGCTAGCATTCCTACCGCAAAATCTAAGCAGATCAAGTTGATTTTAAATGCAACTTGCGTAAAATTTTATTTGAAAGTTCTTTAAGAATATCTTTAGCGTCGCCGCTTCCTAAAAGAGATTGCAGAACAAGCGTGATTGAAAATAATAGAACGCCAAAAATGCCACTAAAAATTATAAGCCAAACGAGATTTGTATTTCGCATAAACGAAGCACTTAATGAATCAAAACCAAAAGCAATTAAAATCATAATCCCAAAAGAAATGATTGCAAGCAACATATTTTTTAACGCAGGTTTCATACCTTGAATGCCATGGTTTTTGCCCCAAAGGAAAATCATTGAAATTACTTGTAGAATAGCACAAGCAGCACCTACAACAGGAACAGAATAAATACCTAAAGAATTTTCTGTTAGAATATAAGCTGGAATACTCAAAGCAAAAATTCCTGTATTTAAAATAGTTGGAGTCCACATGCGTTCAGCAGCGTAAAAACTTCGAACAAGAACTGCTTGCAAGCAAAGTCCAAAACTTACTGGCAAATACCAGCGAAGAATGTTAGAAACCAGTTCAGACGTTTCTCTTGAAAAAGCACCGCGTTCAAAAAGAATTCGCACAGCTGGAAAAGAAAGAGCCCACACGGCGATTACTGCTGCTGTTAAAACGCAAAACATTCGTGACAAACTTTTCCAAATTTTTTGGTTCAGTTCAACAAATTTCTTTTCTTTTACAAGGCGAGCCATATCTGGGTAAGAAGCAACTCCAACTGAAAAACCAAATACAGCTACTAAAGTGTACATTACGCGGTATGCATAATTCAAAGCAGAAATTCCGCTTGAGCCAAATGCGCCACCAAAACTTCTAATAACAAATTCTAAGGCAAACATACTCCCAACGCCAAGAGACATTGGCAACATCATTTTTAAGTAGCGTAAAAAATCTGGAGCAAGAGGTGAACAAATAGGAACATAACGAATGCCGCCTCGACGGGCTCCAAAAATTTGTAGTGCAAAGAAACCGATAAAAGCGCCTACAGGAACGCCTAGAGCAAAACCCTCTAAACCTCTTGACGAAAGTAAAATGCCTCCGATAATAATGGCAGCGTTGTAAATCACGCCAGTTAATGATGGAATTAAAAATTGTTTTCGTGTATGTTGAACGGCAACTAAAATGCTCCCAGCAAAAATAAAGAGTTGTCCTGGTAAAATTAAACGTCCAAAATAAGTCGCGCGATCAAGTAAAGTTTCGTCTAAATCAGCCGCTGTAAAAAGTTCTAAAAGCTCTTTCATCCAAATAAAAGCAGGAATGATAAGCAAAAGCAAGAAAATGCCTACTGTATTTAAAACGTTGCTAAAAAATTTCCAGCCTTTATCTTGTTCTGAAGAAACTAGATAACCAGTGAAAATAGGAATGAAAATGATAGACAAAAAACCAGTACTCACTACATGGTTTAAAATATCGGGAATCATAAAAGCAAGGTCAAGGGCATTTTTTTCAATACCAACGCCTGCAGTTCTAGCGAGTAACATTTCTCGGAAGATTCCAAGTATGCGACTGGCTAACATACTAATAGCAATAATAAGAGCGGCTTTACTCATAAAAAGAAATATAAAATTCTACTTTTTGTTTGTTAGTTTTTTATCTTTATTAAATAACTTTTCAAGGAGAAAACATGTCTAAAATTTTCAAATGCTTTGTCTTTTGTTCTTTAGCTTTCCTCGTTGCTTGTGGTGGCGGTGGTAAGAAGGTTTCACGTATTGACGCTTCTTCTACGACAGATCTTTCCGGAAAATGGAATGATACTGATTCTCGTTTAGTGGCTGACGAAATGATTAACGATTGCTTGAATAGACCATGGTACGGCAAAATGGCTCAGGATTTGGGTCGTAATCCAACTGTTGTAGTGGGTAAAGTTCGTAATAAAAGTCATGAACACATTAGCGTAGAAACATTTACTAAAGATATGGAACGCGCTTTGATTAATTCCGGAATGGTTGATTTTGTGGCAAATGCTGAAGCTCGTGCAGAACTTCGTGCAGAAGTTGCAGACCAAATGGGAAACACTACAGAAGAAACTCGTAAAGAAGCTGGCATGGAAACAGGTGCTGATTTAATGCTTACGGGTACTTTGAATTCTATTGTGGATCAAGAAGGTGGTGAATCTGTAATTTTCTACCAGATTGACCTTGAACTTACTGATTTACAAAGCCATAAGAAGCTTTGGATTGGCGATAAGAAAATCAAAAAATATGTTTCTCAAAGCGGCGTAAAACTTTAATTTATTTGTTTTATAAGAACTTCCTTTGGATAAAATCCAAAGGAAGTTCTTTTATACACAGAAAACCACCGGCTTCGCTAGAGATTCAAAAGAGTTTTTGAGCGTTGAGTTCTTTTTATATGAATCTATTTAGAATATGATTTGCTCGTAGTGAATTTACATTCAATTATTCTCGTAAGGCTTTATTTTTCTTACAAGAAAATTACAACAAGAAGTTTTCCTTTATTATATTTCGGTAGTCTTTTTTGAAAGTTAAGGTAGAATGTAATGAAAATATTTGTTTTTATAGTTTTGTTGTTTTCCAGTGTTTTTGCAGAAGATGATTACGATAAAGCAGTTTCTCAGTATAAAAATATTCCACAAAATATAAATGAAGAAATAAGTTGGTTAAAACCTTATAATGAAACATATTTACCATATAACAGATGTGGAGAGGTTGAAAGTATTGAGATAACAAATGTTGATGAGAGAGTTGACTATTACTGGGATTCAAAAGATCATCTATTTGATATTAATCATTATTATTGTTTAGTAAGTATTGTTCGAATAACTTATCGTGTATCTTGTTTGAATAAGTTACAATATGAAGGTGTTTTTTATTTGTTAAGTGAACCTAAGAAATTAAATGAAACATTGAATCCTAGCGATAAAGAAATTGAACATTTCAAATCTCGTCAGCATGGTTGGGAATCAAAGCCATTATCATGTATAAATAGTGATGGAAAATTTGATAAAATGTGTTCAGAATTTGATGATTATAATGGAATTTTTGACAAGCAAAAATTAATTGATGATTGGAAAAAGCAAAAAGTTGCTTATCCTGAATGGAAATATATGGGTGTGCCCAGAAAAAAATTGGCGAGACCCGTAATTTTTATTCATGGATTAAATAGTAGTTATGATGTATGGGGAGTCGTTCCTTTAACAGAAGTTTCAGGAAATAAGAAAAAACTTGAAAAATCATTTCAACAAGGTTTGGTTCGGAAGTATGAAAATGGTTCTGCTCCGGATATTATTGCAAGAATGCAAAATATCGATAATACAGAAACTAATATAAACAAAAATGGAATATATTTTTTTCAAGCTCCAGGGACCCTTGTAAATGGGGAATGGAGTGAAGCAGGTTTGGAATGGGATGATAAAAATGCATCAAATTCTCAATCAAGAAAATTGTATCAGCAATTGATAAATGTGCTTGATGATTTTTATGGGACTCAAGGTTTTGATTGGAAAAATTCAAGCGATTTAGTTGTTGATTTAGTTGCTCATAGTCAAGGAGGTCTTGTTGTTCGTGAAATGCTGCGAGGTCTTTTAGATGATGGCTCGTCTTCAGGGACAGATAATGCGGCAAATCATATTGGAAAAATTATAACAGTTGATACTCCTCATTTTGGATCAGAATTAGCCATTGACAATACAGAAAATATAAAAGCTGAATTTATCGATTTGAAATTAATTATAGATGATTTAAATGCACAAGAAAAAGGAATGCCTAACATACATAAATTAGTTCATGCTAAATTAGATATGAATTGGTATGATTATGCAAGAGAAACAAATAGTGGATTTATAGATGCTTATAATGATATTAGTCTTAATGGTCCAAATGGTATATTTCAAATACTTTCACCCCTCGTTAATTTATTGGGGTGGACTTATGGAGCTGCAACTGATTGGTTCACAGAAATAACTTTAACTATTACCGGACCTTATATGGGTAAATATGTTCCTGAAATATATGTTGATGGAGTTGGTCCGGGGCCATTTAATGTTAGAAAAACATTAGATACCATTTATTTTATGGATGATGTTTCAAAAGAGTTTCGTAAAATAAGGAAAAATGCTTCCCATTTGGATATTGAAAATGATTTTATGAAAAAAATGGAATACAAATACCCTCAAAGACCGGATGGAAGTAATGTGGTTATGTTGCCATTATATTCGCCATCAACAAAAAATATTTTAGCAGAGGTTTTTCTTTTATTAGGTGAAGAAGCAAATAAAATTTGTGAACAAAATGACGAAAGTAGAGAATGTTTTGCAGTAGGAGATTATTTTGAACATTATGCTTTGGAAATGGCAGAAGCACAAGGTGTTAATAATGTTTATGATACTAAAATCAATGATACGCTTTGGAATGCTTTATTAGGTTTGCAAAAAAATTGGCTTTCTCAAAGTGATATTGCGGTAACGGAATATAGTCAGAAATTTATAAATCAAGATTTGGGTATTATTCCTGAAACAGAACCAAATGGTATAAAAGGATTCAAACTACCACGTCCTTATTTGTTCCATGATGCATTGGCTCCATGGGAAGATGTTTTACACATGCCTATAGAAAACATAAATGATGGAGCTACAAAACAAGGTTTGGATATTGCTTGTGCTCTTGATTATTATTGTGACAATACCTTGCAAAAGAAAAATGCAAAATTAATTTACTTAAATCAAGGTAATGTTGCTTTAAGTGGTGATTTTGATATTGCTCCAATATTTGTGGCTAGCGGAAGTCATGAAGTAACGATTTCTGATGGTATTCGTTATCTAAAAGCCGCTTATGTACCAGGTGTTGGCTCTTTAGTTTCTTATAGTGATGAAAACAAGACGTTCACAGAGGATGTTGTTGTTGGCTCAGATATTTCAACTACACCATCTGTTTCTCGAGAAGGGGAAAACATATCAGTATCATTTAATAACTATTCTGGAAAAAGTTTTGTCAAAACATATTCAATACCAAAGCTATCTAAAGATGTTGTTTATGCTATAAAAAATGGAGATGGAGGGGCTGTCCCAAAAGTCGTAGCAGGCATCGCAAATGTTAAGGATATTTCTTCACAAGAACCTCCTAAACCTCCAAAAGATAAATTCTATGCAAGATCATCTGTATTTGCAATGCATCGAGAGGCAAGGGGAGATTATGAAACCAATACCTCTCGACCTAGAATTCTTGTAGCGAACGCTTCAGAAAATGATATAGAAGGTTTCAAAGTTGCCTATTACTTTACAGCAGATCCAGCAAGGAATCCTATTGTTGAAGTTGATTATCCCAAAATTCCTGTAACACTTGAAAATTTGGGTGGCGACCAGTGGCGTTTTGTTTTAGATGCTTCAGATTCGATTTTAAAAGCCAAATCAATTTTCCCAAATGAAGATGGATGGCAAATTCGTATCCATTATAATGATTGGAGTGATTACAAGTATCTGAATGACTGGTCGGCAAATTATAACATTGGAATGCCAGAATTAAATAGAAAAATTGTTATATATGATAAAAAAGGGGATATTCTTTGGGGAAAAGAACCAAAAATATTCAAGAGTACGGATGATGATGTGGTTAGTTCGCCAAAGGGTGTTTTATCTTGGAGTGATTCTGCTCCATGGGAAAAGAATATGTTTAAGCCACAAGTCACAGTTAAAAATACTGGAGTTGTGGCGTTGAAAGATTATCATGCAAAATTATGGTTCCGAGTTCCAGAAGGTAAAGAGCTTTATATTCCTGTTGATGACTGGTACACACCAGTATCTAAACCTAGCCTTAAAAACGTTGGTGAAAATGTTTGGGAATTGGATATGTATTTTGATGAATACTTGCTTTACCCGAATGAGTCTGTTGTTGAAGGAAATATTGGTTTGCATTTAACAGATTGGAGTACATTTGATAAATTAGTTTGTGGAATCGCTTTGATTGATTTAGAAGGAAATGTTCTTTTTGGTAAGGTTCCTTCTGTAGATGAATGTAAATCTTACAATGAGCAAACTTTAATTACGCCACAATATGCATGGAGTTATTAAGATGAAAAAGTTTTTTACTCTTGTAATTTTATTCCTTATTGTGGCTTGCACTGAAGATACAAGCGTAAATTCTCAAAGTGAAGCTACTCAAGAATCTGTTATGGGTTGGCGAAACGCAGGTTTTACTCCTGTGATTTCGTCTCTACGGGGTGGAGGTCTCCAAAAATTAACACATTCTGGGAACTGGCTTGTTTTGATGGATGCATGGACAAGTCCTATAGAAGATGATGAAGTATGGCCTACATTGACTCATTCACCTAGACTTTTTGTATCTAAAATAGGTTCAGGAATTTGGGATACTTTAGTTCCACCTACCAGTGCTCATATTCGAAATACAAGTTTTTATGCTGATTCCACAGGAATTTATGTTGGAACATCTATGACAGGACAAGTTCTTTTATATAATCCAG
>JAGAKE010000039.1 GCA_017625775.1 Fibrobacteraceae bacterium | reverse complement strand
GTACTGGAACGGCGAGGATATCCGTCCCCTTCTGACCGAAATGTACCGCCACATCGACCGCAACAGCGGCTGGTCGATGCCCCTCGGCCCGACGTACAACGAGCTGACCGTGCAGTGCATCGACGCGTCCCACCGCATCCGCCGTCCGAACATCCAGCTTCTCGTGACCGAAGATATGCCTGAGGAGGTCTGGCAGGCGGCGTACGGCTCCATCGGCTCAAGCTGCGGTCAGCCGGCGTTCTACAACTGGGATCTTTACAAGGAACAGATCAACCAGCGGCTTCCGCAGGTGACGGAGGAAGACCTCCGCTACATCGCGTTCGGCGGATGTACGGAGACGATGATCGAAGGTCTTTCCAACGTCGGTTCCGACGACGCGGGCATCAACACCGCGCTGATTTTCGATAAATTCATGCGGGAAAACCTCGGTACGATTGATACGTTCGGGGAATTCATGGAAAAATACACCGTCGAGGCGGAACGTGTGGTCGCGGAGACCTGCGATATTCTTGAGGAACACCGCAAAACGCGCGCGAAGTTCCGTCCGCAGCCGGTGCGTACACTGTTCATCGACGACTGCATCGACCGGATGCTCGACTTCAACGCGGGCGGCGCGCGGTACAACTGGAGCGTCATGAACGTCGCGGGGCTGATCAATGTGATTGACTCGATGGAAGCCGGTAGTTTAACCGTAAGGAGAACGCTGTCGAAGGTACGTTTCGTGAGGGGGGTGAACTCGTAACAAGGTCGTCGTACTGGAAAGTGCGGCTGGATCACCTCCTTTTTAAGAAAAAGGAAAAAATAGCAGAGTGTACAGCTAGTGCATAAATAGAGCAAGTTCACGAAGTGAACTTGGTGAGCAAAACGAAGTTTTGCGACTGTTTGTGTACACACAAAGATGTTAATTTGTAATAAGAATTACTTGTTCTAATTCTTTCTTTCCCTGTTCTGTTAAAAGACAGAATAATATAAGCCAGGGGAATTAGCTCAGCTGGCTAGAGCATCGGCTTTGCAAGCCGAGGGTCAGGGGTTCGAACCCCCTATTCTCCACTTAATCTGGGACAGTAGCTCAGTTGGTTAGAGCACCGCTCTGATAAGGCGGGGGTCACAAGTTCAACTCTTGTCTGTCCCATAAAATTATCCTAAAAAGATAATTTGAATAGTTTTTTGAAATTACAAAGGAAGGAACGGAAATAACGAAAGTTATTTTTAAGATAGTGAAGAATAAACTTTATAAGCGAGTGGAAGTTTTCAAGCTTGAAAAAAATGGGAAATGGAAGCGATAGAGTGTAAAGTGAAAATAAAAATATGGTCAAGCGAATATAGGTTTATGGTGGATGCCTAGGAGCTATAAGGCGAAGAAGGACGTGATAAGCTGCGATAAGCCAGGGTAAGGAGCACATATCCGCTAACCCCTGGATTTCCGAATGGAGTAATCCAATAGTAGTGATACTATTATCTGAATACCTGAATATATAGGGTACAGAAGTCAAACTGAGTGAAGTGAACCATCTAAGTAACTCGGGAACAGAAATCAAACGAGATTCCCCCAGTAGCGGCGAGCGAAGCGGGAAGAGCCCAAACCACTTAAAGTGGGGTTGTAGGACTGCGATATTGAGTTAGGCATAAAATCAATTTGTAGGAGAATCACTTGGGAAGGTGAGCCAGAGTGTGTGAAAGCCACGTATCCGAAACGAATTGGTCTCATAGCAGAATCCTGAGTAAGGCGGGGCACGAGAAACCCTGTCTGAATCCGGGTCGACCACGATCCAAGGCTAAATACTAGATAGCTACCGATAGTGAACAAGTACCGTGAGGGAAAGGCGAAAAGAACCCTGGTAAAGGGAGTGAAATAGAACCTGAAACCATAAACTAACAAGATGTCACAGCCCGCAAGGGTAGTGGCGTGTCTTTTGTAGAATAAACCTGCGAGTTACGGTATGCAGCAAGGTTAAGGAATCGAAGTTCCGAAGCCGAAGGGAAACCGAGTCTGAATAGGGCGAGAAAGTTGCATGTCGTAGACCCGAAGCCAAGGTGATCTAGTCATGGGCAGGTTGAAGCCTGGGTAAAACCAGGTGGAGGACCGAACAGTAATCTGTTAAAAAAGGTAGTGATGACCTGTGACTCGGAGTGAAAGGCTAAACAAACCTGGAAATAGCTGGCTCTCCCCGAAATGCCTTTAGGGACAGCCTCATATAAAACTATCGGAGGTAAAGCACTGGATGAGAAAGGGGGAGTCAAATCCTACCAATTTCAATCAAACTCTGAATGCCGATAGTCAGCGTATGGGAGTGAGACTGCGTGCGCCAAGGTTCGTAGTCGAAAGGGAAACAGCCCAAACCGGCAATTAAGGTCCCAAAATTATGCTAAGTGTGAAATGAAGTGCGGATGCATAGACAGCCAGGAGGTTGGCTTAGAAGCAGCCATTCCTTCAAAGAGTGCGTAACAGCTCACTGGTCGAGCATCTGTGCGCAGACAATGTAACGGGGCTAAGCATAATACCGAAATTCCGGACTCATATCGTAGGATATGATTGGTAGGGGAGCATTGAAATAACTGAAGAAGGAGTACCTGTGAGGGGCTCTGGAGGAGTTTCAAGAGAGAATGCAGGCATAAGTAACGAAAAAGCGGGTGCGATCCCCGCTCGCCGAAAACCTAAGGTTTCCAGGGTAAAGGCAATCTGCCCTGGGTAAGTCGGCCCCTAAGGCGAGGACGAAAGTCGTAGTCGATGGGAAATTGGTTTATAATCCAATACTTATTAAGTTTTTATGGAATGACGCATGAGGTGAAATCCGGCCAGGCGACGGTTGTCCTGGTCAAAGCAACAAGGTGATGAGAGACTGGTTAAAAGAAGTTTTGAGCTGAGTTGTTACAGCGAGAGGAAAGAAAGTTGAATCGAAGCGGACGTAATCAAGGTGCCGAGAAATAGTTCCTAGGTTAGGCTTAATAAACCGTACCGGAAACCGACACAGGTAGGTAGGATGAGTAATCTAAGGCGCACGAGCGACCTCGCGTTAAGGAACTCGGCAAAATGCGCACGTAACTTCGGAAGAAGTGCGACTCCTGTTTGAAAGAATTGGGAGTGACACAAAGCAGGCCCAGGCGACTGTTTATCAAAAACACAGCCATCTGCGAACCAGTAATGGGACGTATAGGTGGTGACACCTGCCCGGTGCAGGAAGGTTAAGAGGAGATGTTAGGCGTAAGTTGAAGCATTGAATCGAAGCCCCTGTAAACGGCGGCCGTAACTATAACG
>JAGAKE010000038.1 GCA_017625775.1 Fibrobacteraceae bacterium | reverse complement strand
TTCATCGGTATAATGTTCCGATTTCAAATTAGATCCGAAGGGACCGTCACTTAATCGAATACTTGCTTGTTTCATCGTTAATGTTGACCACCTGAATGGATTACTAACAGGATCACCAAACATCTCGATAAATCGGGATTTGAAATTAACCGATGTATTTTCGATGTGATAGCTTTACATTGTGTTTTAACTAAGTTCCCGTAGAACTCCATTACAACTGAAGAAAACATCATCACAACTCGTTCCGTTAATTTGTCTGTAGCTGCATCCATTGGCTCACGCAAATAAGGCACTCTATCCGTTCGCCATTCTCCGGGTTCTGGAGAAGTTCCCGGAGCAACATAGCGGTATTTGTCCGCCCACTGCGAGCCCGTCAGCCTTGAGCGTGGGCGACAATACTTGACAAAGGTTTTTCTCCAAACATTACTTTGTTTCTGCTTCTTCATTGTTGCCTTTAACGAACTTCGATTTAGAAAGCGAAACTAAAGCATCTTGTATAGCATCGCTCATAACTTCTTCAATCTTTCGAGCAGACTGCCTTTCGCATAGTGCAGAAATCCTAACCGGAATAGAAGTCAGTCTTTCTCTTATCTCCGAAGCAACGGCAGCAGCATCCGCTTCCACTTCCGTTTTTGGAATAAGTTCACCTTTCTTGTTTTAACTAAGTTCCCGTAGAACTCCATTACAACTTACTTTGTAATATACCTTATTCCATAAGGGCTGTCAAGCAATTTCAACCTAAAAAAATTAGAAAAATTGAATTAAATCTAATGATTTTGGCCATTTTTTCGGTTCTTTAGAATATCCAAAATGGCTGTAAATTTCAGAAAATTCTTTGTCTGCAATATTTAGCAAACAAACTGTTGAACGAGGAATTATTGAACTTATTATTTTGTTCTTATGAACTTTGGCATTTGCTGCTGTTGAGCAATAACGTACATACATTCCTTTTTGAATTTTACTAAAACCCTCTTTTTCTAAATGCTTTATAAACAAAAGCATATTTTGTCTGCCACTTTTACAATATTTTGGAAAATCAAAAATTGCAACTATCCACATACAATCCTCGGATAAACGATATTCTTTGTTTCTCCCATTAAAAACTTAACAACTGAAGCTGTTGTATTACTCAAGCAAGTATTTAATTGCACCATTTGTTCACCTAAAGGAACACTTGTATAAAATAATTCTAAGAATATTGCTTTTGTATTTTTATTTAAAATCTTTTGTTGGCTAGAAAATAATCTATATACAATTTGATCTACAAAAGGTCGGTAAGGTTCCATAATATCATCAGCTAAAGGGAACGCATTGTAATAGTTTCGATGAAAAATCCCTAGGGACGGAAGTAATCCACTTGACATAAGAGCTCGTGTTGTTGCGGCTCGCAATAAGGCATATCCATAATTCAATTGATTATTGGGGTAATCTCCGAATCTATCACGTATAAAATTTTTGCCAAAGAGTTCTTTCCAATAAAATTGTGCTGCTAATCCTTCTCTATTGCTTGAATCTCCACTAAGAACACTAGATGCATATTTAAACATTTTTTCATTCTTTTTATTTAGAGATTTTAAAAATAATGCCTGATTTTTTATTTTAGCTTCAACTATATTTTTCCACATTTGTTTTTTCAATGGTTGCGATGCATTTAGTTGCAACCTAAAATATTTTTCTTGTAATGAATTGGAATCTAAATTCATTAGCATAGATACAGGCATGTGTTTTTCATTACAATAAACAACAGCAACATTATGTTCTGAAAGTTTCGCTATTAGCGGCGTTGTTAACGAAGCCGAATGATTATCTATAAGTATTGTCCCAATATCTTCAATTGCTCTAAAAAATACTTCATCCGGATTTTCTTTGTATGCGATTTTTAATAAAGAATTGTGCAATGATAATTGAACAGGATTTTCAAAAACAAGAGTTTGTTTAGGCATATTAGCTCCTTAGTTTTTTTTAAAAGCTATACTATTTTTTAAGTAAAAAAATCAAGTATAAATCAATAATTTTTTCGACTTGCAAGTAGATTGCTTCTGTCACTACGTTCCATTGTAAGTGACAAGAACCTCACGTAAGAATCGCGAGCAAGTTCCGCTGCGAGAGGCAAGTTTCTCGCGGCGAAACTTGCGGCAAGTGTGTTAGGGATGGAAAGCCCGTTAGGGTTCGGACTCGCGGGAAACTTTTTTTGATTTTTTTTTGGAGCGAGGCTGAACGGACGAGTGCCGCGTAAGGATTTGATAGCTAAAAATGCGGCGGCACGAGATAACGCAAGAGCCCGACCCGCGCGGGATTTTTTTTGCATGCGGTTTTAGGCGCGGGGAACACTAAAAATTAAGATTGTAAAAATGATTGAACGAGTTTAGAGGAAAAATCGTAAATGGGGCAAGAAAGGAAATAAGCGACTACGCCGAATAAGGCGCCGCCAATTATGTCTGAAAACCAGTGGACGCCAAAATAGACTCGAAGCATTCCCCAAGTAAAAGGTAGAATAAGCATAATCCAGCCAATTTCAGGGAACGCTTGGTAAACGACACAAGCGATTGTTAAGTTGTTCATCGTGTGACCAGAAGGGAAACTGTATTTGTCTAGTGGTGGAACTTCTGCTAAAATTTCAGGAACTAGTTCAAATGGGCGAATACGACGAACTAAAAGTTTTATAATCCAGTAAATTCCAAGGCAAGTGAAAACAGCGCTTGCAACGGGGCCAAGAACGGCTAGTAAAGGTTTGATTCCGTAAATTCCAAGAACAAGCAGAATTACCAGCGCCCAAACATAACCGTCACCAAGTCGTACATAAAACTGAAGGATTTTATGTATTTTTTTTGAGAAGCGATTGGCCGCAAAATACCGCGTAATCTTTAAGTCAAATTCACGAATCTGCCGAAACATGCGCAAAATTTAATTTTTTCTGAGGAAATAAAATTTTTTAGAACTGAATTTGCTTATTTTTGAGAAACAAAGAATTTTTTTTGATGAGGTTTTATGTTAGTTCTTGTTTTAAATTGTGGCAGTTCTTCTGTAAAGTTTGCAGTCATTAATACTGTTTCTAAAGAAGCTCTTTCAAGCGGTCTTGTGGAAAATATTGGTGTAAATGGGCATTTTAAAGGAAAGGGCCCTGTCGATACTCAAGATTATAATTTTGATTGTCCGACTCATGCAGAAGCAGTGGCTGCTGTTCAAAAGTATTTAGATGATCAGAAATTGACTGAATCTATTGAAGCTATTGGTCATCGCGTGGTGCATGGCGGAAAATACATTCGTTCCGAAAAAGTGACTCAAGATGTTATTGATTACATTAGAAGTATTACGCTTTTTGCTCCTCTTCATGAACCAGCTCATGCAACTGGTATGGAATGTGCAAAGAAAATTTTCCCAACACTTCCGCAGGTGGCCGTTTTTGATACCGCTTTTCACCAAACAATGCCTGCTAAAGCTTACCTTTATGGCATTCCTTATGAATATTATGAAAAAGACGGAATTCGCCGTTATGGATTTCACGGAACATCTCACCGCTTTGTAAGTGCAGAAGCTTGCCGTATGCTTGAACGTAATCCTGATGATACTTGCTTGATTACCGCTCATTTGGGTAACGGTTCTTCTTGCTCTGCGATTTTGAATGGCGAATGCGTAGATACGACAATGGGGTTCACTCCGCTTGATGGTTTAGTCATGGGAACTCGTTCTGGCTCCATTGACCCTGCAATTCTTTTCTTCTTAGCTAAGAAATATGGTTATGATGTCGATAGACTTGATAAGCTTGTTAATAAAGAAAGTGGGCTTCTTGGACTTTCTGGTTTAAGTAACGATATGAGAACCATTACGAAGGCTGCTTCTGAAGGTCACGCTGGCGCAAGAATCGCTCTCGATGTATTCTGCTTTAGACTTTCTCGCTGCATTGGTGGTATTGCGATGTCGTTACCGAGAATCGATGCGTTGATTTTTACGGGTGGCATCGGTGAAAATAGTGCGGTTGTTCGTGAACAGGTAATGCATAATTTGCAATTACTTGGCTATCGTGTAGATGTTGAAAAAAATGCTTGCAATGGAAAGAATGCAAATGGTCGAATTTCTTTAGACCATACACCGCTTGCGATGGTTATTCCTACGAATGAAGAATTATTGATTGCATTAGACACAGAATCGCTAGTGCGTTAATCCATAAAATTCCCCCTTTATCCGAAAAGTTCCCTATTGCTTATAAAAGTAAAAGGGAACTTTTTATCTTTACACTTTTATAATTCTATTTGGAGAGAGAATGAAGTTTTTGTGCCTTTGGGTCGTTCTGTTGCTTGGTCGAGTAAGTCAACTTGCTTGGCTATATTTTACAGAAATGCCTGGTGGCGGAAATTATGTAGATAGATGGTATCGTTTTTTTCCACATTCTATAGTTGTTGAACTTGGTGTAATTTCTGTTTTAGTTCTGTTAATTTATCTTTTGGCATGCTTATTAAAAAAACATGAAAAATTAGTTTTTGGAATAGGCGTTACTTTTTCTTTTCTTTATCTTTTATTAAGTGGCGCTAACGATGAAATGATGCGCTGGATGGGTCAACCATTAACTCTTTCGTTTTTAAAAACATATACAAATGCAATGTCAGACCCTCATTTGGTGGGGCGAATTTTTGTTGGTGGTTTGGGTCATTTTTTAGGCAGCATTTTCTTGATGCTTTTATTTACAGTTTTGTCTTATTTGGTGCTTTTCCGTTTGCGCTTCAAAGAGATTAAGCTTTTTTCGAAATTGATACCAATTCTATTACTCGTATTAGCTGTTGTTGGGTTATCTTCTCCTGAATGGTTTGGTAAAAGCCGCATGCGATTTAAAAGAATCGCACCATTTGCCTGGAATTTTGCATCAGAAATAGGTTATAATTTTTTACACTTTAGCGTGCCTGAAAATTATGCAGAAGGAATCACTTTTTTAGGTGGAAATCCTTCGGCGGAGTATCCGTTTTATAAAAAAGTTGAAAATGATTCTCTTCAGTATCAGGCGTTTAAAGAAAGACCGCTTTCAGAAAAACCTGATATAATTTTATTAACAATAGAAAGTTTCCGTGGTTATACGGCGCTTGTTTCAGAAGAAAGAATTTGCAATTTACTTCCTAATATTTGTCGTTTAGCAGGCCAAGGAATTCTCTATTCAAAAACCACAAGTGTCGGCTATCCATCTATTGAAGGGTTGCTTGGAATACAAGTAGGTATTTGGTCGCATCCAGAAAAAACACTTCTTTCTGACAGATCTTCTGTCTCTATGCTTTCGCTTCCCGACATTTTAGGAAAAGCGGGGTATCATCGAATGGTATTGACTGCTACAGAACCAAGTTTTGATAATTTGATTCCTTGGTTTCGTAAGTGGTTTGATTACTATGAATACGATCCCAAAAATCAACACGATGTTCCTATCGCCAATAGATTTATAGAATTGTACAGAAATCGTCCAAAAGACAAACCGCTTTATTTTAATTGGATGAGTACTACTATGCATATTCCTTTTTCAATGCCAGAAGGAATGGAAATAGAATCTAAAGAACCGTATGCAAAGTATGAAAGAACGCTCGCTTATATGGATAGTGCTGTAGGGATTCTTTTAGAAGAAGTCGCTAAAAGTGACCGCGCAGAAAATACGATATTTATCTTGACAGGCGATCACTCAACTCCGACACAAGCGCAAAATAATCATTATGGAAATGGAATTCACCCAGGTTATATTTGGGTTCCGCTTTTGATTGCTGGAAATGGAATTACACCTAAATTAGACACAACAAATGTTGCTTCGCACACAGATATTGCTCCTTCAATTTTACACTTATTGAACTTAAATGTTTCTAACCATTTTCCAGGAAATAATTTGTTCAAAGTAGATTCTTCTGCACGTTTTGCTTTTAGGCTTGGCGATATGGTGGTAATGACTGATTCTGCAAATTATTATGGAAATCTTGAAGAAAATCATGGCGTACTAGAAACCTTTTTGCCGCTAGATTCAACAAAACCAATTGCAGAAGCTTTTGTAGGAAATTCACTAAAAAAATTAGAAGATAAAGCTTTGGTTTCAAAAATGTACGCTGCGATTGAAGCGTATGAATGGGTGATCGATAACAATTTGCTTTTCCCTATTAAGTAATTTATGCTGAAAAGATTTTTAATATTTGTTCTGTTTGCTTGTGTTTATTTATGCGCTGAAGAAAATGTTGGTTTTAAACTCACGCATGTTCATGAAACGATTGAGCCTTTGATTAATATGGAAGATTTACAAGGGCTTGTAATGGACGATGAGTACATTTACATTTCTAATATGAAAACGGTTTATCGTGTGCCAAGGGATTCGCTTTCTAAAGAAAAAATAATTTCTCGGCGCCTTCAATCTTTTGAATATAAACTTCGTGGCGGATATTACAGGCATTTTGGCGGCATGGAAATGTATAATGATACTTTATACATTGCAGTAACTGGGCGCAAGCATTATTTTACAACAAAAAAAGCGACTCCAGTGGTTGTTGTATTAGATAAAGATTTGAATTTTGTAAAGTATGGAATTTTCCCAAAGGAAATTCAAAAAGGAGCTGGCTGGATTTCAGTAAATTCAACAGATGGCTTGCTTTATAGCGCTTGGCCGTTTGGGTATCTTCACGCGTATTCCCGAGAATTTGAAAATGGTGATACCATTTCTTTTGTGAAAAATATTCGCTTAGATTTTTTAGATAATCACTTGATTGATTCCGTACGTAGTGGTCTTGTTAATCAGGGTGGTGTATTTTCAAAAGAAGGTTTTTTCTTTTACGCCGCCGATCACAAAACTTGTTCTTCCGCAGATTTTCAAGGCATTCATTTGTTTGATATAAAAGATTCGGTCGGAACCGAAATTCCGTTGTATGGTTACAATAATTATGGCGAGCGTCGAGATTTTATCAACTTTAAATACAATGCAGGAGTTGTGGGGCAGCGCCTTTGGGAAGGTGAAGATCTAGATTTGATAGAAACAGATACTTCTGCAACTTTGTATTGGATGATTTTATTGAATGTTCCTAGTCCTTACGGGCGTTTAATGGAATATCATATAGATCCCGCCATTTTAAAGAAGAAAAAATAGCTTTAATTGCTATATTGAAACCCATGAAAATAGGGATTTTAAATAGCCACAATCAAGATTATTTGCATTATGTAAATGCTTGTAAAAATTTAAAAGTTGATTATCAGGTTATTAACTTTATCGGAAAGGATTGGCTTTCTGAATGTGAAAAAAGTGGTTGTGATGGTTTTTTAGTAAGACCTCCGTGCGATTTTCCTGAACGTAAGGCTATGTACGATGAACGCCTTATCTTTCTTGCAGAAAAAATGAAAAAACCTATATATCCAGGTTTGGGCGAAAGTCTTTTTTATGAAAATAAAAGGGCGCTAGTCAATTGGCTTGATTATTACAAACTTCCACACCCGAAGACTTTTGTTTTAGGTAGTCGTAAAGAGGCAATGGATTTTGTAGAAAAAGCTAAATATCCATTTGTTTCAAAAAGCGCTATAGGTTCTTCTGCAAGTGGTGTTTTGATTGTAAAGAATAAGTTCCAGGCAAAAATATTAGTGAACCAATTTTTTGGTTGGGGAATAACGGGTTTAACTCGCGGGAAAACTTATTGGCATTGGGTAAAGAAAAAATGGCTTTTGCCTGCTTTAGGTTCTGAACAAAAACATTATATGATTGTTCAGGAATTTTGTCCACTCCTTTGGGAACATCGTTTAATTCGCATTGGCGATAGTTATTTTGGCTATAAAAAAGTTGTTGGGAAAAATGGATTTGCAAGCGGAAGTGGCTTTGCCGAATGGGGAAAGCCCCCTATGGAAGTGCTTGAAAAAGTACGAGAATGGACAGATATGCTTGGCATACGTTCTATGGCAATAGATGTTTTTGAAACCAAGAACGGTGAATTTTTAATTAACGAGATGCAAACTGTTTTCGGAAATAAGGTTACTCCACTTCTTTCGTTTGACGGAAAAGCAGGGCGCTTTGTTTATCGCAATCATCAATTTGAATTTGAAGAAGGTGTGTTTACAATACCTTTAACGTATGAACTTCGTGTGCTTGATTTTATAGAGTGTCTTAAGGCCGAAGGTATAAAGTAATGATAGAAAATCGTTTAGAAGGCGTTCGCTTTGTAATGTGGGGGTTTCCTGAACCGACACAAACATTTATACATAGAGAATACCAAGAAATGCGTCGTCAAGGTTTGCGAGTTCAAATTCTTGCTGGAGCAAAGCGAGATTTGAGCGTTCAACCAGAAGATATTCAAGAAATTTGTAAGAACGATACAATTTATTTAGGAAATCCTGTTGTTTGGTTTTTAAAAGGAATTTTAATAGGAACCTTCACTAGCCTTCCCTTTTATCGCGTTCTTTTTAGAATGTTGAAATTTAAACATAAGGATTTTTCGCACAGACTTCGCGCGTTAGCGATGACAGTTGCTGCCGCAAGTATTGCCCACAAAGTGAAAGCTAGTGGAACAAAACATTTACAAGCACACTTTGGAAGTTATCAAACAGAATTAGCGATGGCTCTTGCTTGGATGATAAATTGTACTTATGGCGGAACATGGCACGCTGTTGATATTTGGAAAGATGCAAATATTTTAAAAGAAAAAATTCGCTATTCTGAAGTAGTGTTTACTTGCACGAAATATAACGCAGATCATTTATTAGAAATTGCCGCAGATTCACCAGAGAAGATAGTTCTTTCTTATCATGGTCTTGATTTTTCTCGCTTGCCATTGCCTGCAAAATTTCCAGAGGTTGCTGGTAAAATTCAAGGTGAAATTGTGGCTATTGGGCGCTTGGTGCCTAAGAAAGGATTTAAATATCTAATTGAAGCGGTAGCAAAACTTTCTCGTGAAAAGTTCCCTGTTCATTTAACTATAATCGGGGAAGGCCCGTTAGAAAAGGAATTAAAAGCACTTGTATCAGAATATAATATGAATGCTTTGGTAGAATTTACAGGAGCTTTAAAAAATACAGAAACGCTAGCGCTTGTAAATAAATCGCATTTACTAGTGGCGCCTTCTATACAAGATAAAGACGGAAACATCGATGGAATTCCAAATGTAACGTTAGAAGCAATGGCGTTAGGTCGTCCTGTAATTGGCACAAAACTTTCAGGAATTCCTGAAGTGGTAAACGAAAATACTGGTGCTTTAGTAGATTGTGGTGATGTTGATTCTCTTTCTAATGCAATACGAGATTTACTTTCTGATTCTGAAGGTTTGATTCGTCGCGGTCAGAATGCCCGAGAATTTGTTTATAATCATTTTGATGTTCATAAAAATATTGAAGTGCAGCTTGGTTATTTTGCAAAAATCATAAATTCAGAAAAAGCCAAAGGACATTCCGTATAAATTAATGTAGTGTATGGGAAATTCAGAACCATCAAATAAGGCGTCTTTGAGTGCTGTGCAGCAAGATCAAAAATATCTTGTAAAAAGTGCTGTTTATAATTTGGCAGGTACTTTGCTCAAAGTTTTAGCGCCAGTATTAATGATTGTGGTGGCGCGTGTTTTTGATAAAGCTTTATTTGGAGTATTCGTCTCTACGCAACTTTGGGTTTTGACTTTAAGTCGCGTTTCTGTACTTGGCTTAGATAAAGGCTTGCATCGTTATTTGCCACAAAATTTAGTGCAAGGCCGAACTCGCTATGAAGGCGTTATGGAATCGGTTTACCGAACATTATTGATTTCAGGCGGCTTGACTTTGGTGATTCTTTTGGCTGCTAATTTTGGTTTGCATAAATTGTCTTCTGGACTTTCAATGCTTTCCACAGTAGAAATTTCTTTATTTATTCTTTCCCTTTTGCCGTGGTCTTTACTTCATGTTTTTGCTGGAACTTGTGAAGGAAGTAGGCGCCCCCAATATAAAATTTTTATAAACGATTTTGCGGTTTCAGCTCTTGCGCCTTTGTTAGCATTGATTTTTTATTTTGGTGGGTTTGCAGAAAAATTAGCGCTTCCTTTAGGCTTGTTCCTTGCAAATTCTTTAGGGGTTGTGATTTACATATTTATTGTCAAAAATTTATTTCCCGAAATGCCCTGGTTTATTCGAAAAAAACTTCCACGGGAATTGCTGCATTTTTCTTTGCCTCTTGGGTTTTCAGAAGTAGTCACTTCTTTTTTGCTTCGTGTAGATTTATGGATGGTGCTTGCGTTAATAGGTCCTGAAGCCGCTGGTATTTATGCGGTAATGGTTACAATTTCAAATGGCTTAAAAACAATTCGTCAAAGTTACAATCCGATATTACTTCCTGTGGTTGCTGGCATGGATTCCAGTCGTTTAAAAACAGATTTGAAACCCGTATTTACTTATTGCGTTTCTATGGTCACTTTAATTCAGTTGGCAATAGGTTTTTTCATTGTTCTTTTTCCAGAACAAACAATGATGATTGCGGGCAAATCATTTATCACAAAGGAAAATCCTGTAGCAGTTCTTGGAATTTTAATGATTGGAAATTTGATCAATGGAATGTTTGGTCTTTCCGGCTCTGTTATTAATGGCTTAGGAAAAAGCAAGTTCATGCTAAAAATGAACATAGTTTCTTTAGTCTTTGCGATAACAATGAACTATTTGTTAATTCCCTTATTTGGCATTGCGGGGGCAGCACTTTCTTCAATGTCTTATCAGATTTTGCAATGCGTGTGGATGAATGTTTATTTAGTAAAAATGGGATATTGGCCGTATAAAAAATCTTTGTTTGTTCAAGGCTCTTTGATTTTAATTTTAGCATTATTTTACATAGGTTTAAACCAAGGCATTTCTTTAAGTATTGCTAGTAAAATTGTAACTTACAGCATCGCTGTTCTAGTAATTCTAGCAGTGTTTTATTTTCAGGGATTGTTTGGAAAAAAATATTCTCGAAAGAAAAATCGTTAATGTTTTTTTTGAAGGCGCAAATAGGCGTTCACTTGTTTTTCTAAAATAGCATCCCAGCTAAAATTCTTTTGGATATGCTCCATTGCATTTTGAATGAAATTTTCAGCTTGATTTTTATTTTCTGCAAGGCGTTTAAATGCGTTTGCCAAAGCCTCTGGATTTTTTTCTGGAACTAAAATTCCTGTTTTTTCATGAATAACTACATCAGGAATTCCGCCTACATTAGAAGCAACAATTGGTAAATCATATTCAGCAGCTTCAATTAAAACAACTCCTAACCCTTCGGTATCTCCTTTAGAATCAACAATTGCAGGAAGCACAAAAGCATTAGCCGATTGATATTCTTGCTCAAGTTCTTCGCTAGAAAGTTTCCCAGTAAAAATCACATTCGGTAAATTTTTTGCTTTTTGTTTTAATGCTTCTGTTAAATCGCCCTGCCCTGCAATTCGAAATTCAAATGGTTCATTCTGCAAAAAAGCTGCTGCTTTTAAAAGGTATTTTAGCCCTTTTCTTTCAATGTGTCTGCCCACAAAGAGAATTTTGAATTTGTCTGTAATGGGGTGAAGTTTTCCAGAAGATTTTCCTGAAAGAGTCGTGCCGTAAGGACTAATCTCAACAGAACAAGTTCTAATATTTTGAATTTTTTGAGCAGTAAAAGAACTGTTGGCAAAAATCAATTTAGCGTATTTAATTAAGAACGAAAGAACTGGGCGCACAAAAGCGTGCTTTTTAATTAAAAGAAGTTCTGCTCCATGAAAATTTAAAACAACTGGAATATGAAATAAAAGAGCCGCAGGCAAAACAATCAACCCATGTGGGAATGGCCAGTGTGCGTGAATAATATCGGGCTTAAACTGGCGGCATTGTGCAATACACTTAAATGCTCCGCTAATAATATAAGGAATAGCTAATAATTGCATCCAAGGCTTCCCAGCAATTTTTGTAGGAGCGCCTTCGTCGTGAGTTAAAATTTCAAGATTTTTGGGAGCGTAACGAAACCTTTTAACTTCAATTCCATCGATTTGGTGGCTTTGTAAACCTTTAAAAGAGGGGGCGAGAACTTTTACTTGATGCCCAAGTTTTTTTAAGCCAGCTAAAGAACGCCTAAGCCAAGGCACCTCGGCATCTTTATCAAATCTTGGATAAACGGAACCAACGACAAGAATTTTCATGGTTCTTTTGACAAACAAATCGGATAAACAATAGGATGGATTTGTTCTTTAAAAATTTTATGCAAATCTGGACGATCCGAAAGTTTTTCGCCAAAGGAACGCCGAATTCTGAACCAAGCTTTTTCTTTTGCTTCTGGCATTAGAACAACAAATCCCTGGTTGTTAGGCAATAAGCCGAGTATGTCAGTAGATCGAATATCACTATTTAAAACTTGCAATAAAATAGTGATAAAAAGTTCTTGATCCGATTCATGAAGAATATGCTGGTCTAAATGATTGAAATCAATTTCTGCATAAACAAAATAAGTATGGTGCTTATCGCTTCGAACCATTTCTTCTTGAGCTCGCCTTTCGAGAATTTCAGCAGGATAAACAATCATTGAAGAAAATGATTTCTTTTTTAGACTCTGTTGAAAATATTCGTATAACATTTACTTGAATTTAGGTATTTTTAAGGCATGCAACGACTGCTTAAATTAAAAAAATACCTTCGTAACCCAAATCTTTCTCTTTTTTCCGAAAATTCTCGGATTCAAAAGAATATGGAAGATAAGTATCGCCCTTTAACGCCTTCTGAAATAGAGGTTCTTGAAAAAAATGGCAACCGCTGTGAAGATTGGAGTCGAATTCGGGTAGAAACAAATTTTTCACCAAGTAGAATTTATCGTTCGGTTTTTATTGGCTCTGTTTATTTGCCCGCTTTTTATGGGACGTTGCTTTTGCCAGGCGATGTTTCTTTTCCGACAGGTATTTACGATTCTCTTTTGCATAATTGCACTATAGAAAATGCTCTTGTTTATCGTGTTTCTATGCTTTCTAATGTATTTGTGAGTCGTGGGGCAGTGCTTCAAAATGTAGGCACGCTTGTTTCTAGTGGAAAGCTTCATTTCTTAAATACTCTTACTATTGGAAACGAATGCGGCGGTCGAGAATTAACGCTTTTTCCAGACGCTACTCAGGATTTTATAGAAATCTTTTTAGCAAATAAAAATTCTCAGGAATATTATGAACTTTACCACAAACTTTTAAAAGAATGGGAAACTGAAATTCAAATTCCTTTTGGATTTATTGGTTCTGGAGCTGTACTTTCAAATGTTGGCGTTGTTCGTAATAGTTGGATTGGTCCTCATGCTCGAATTGAAGGAGCTTCAAAAATTCGTGCATCAATTATTCTTAGTTCTTTAGAAGAAACTACTGGAATTTATGATTCTGTGATTCTTGAAAAATCAATGGTTCAGGAATCATGTATGTTACATTCTTCGGCCCAAGTGAAAAATTCACTTATTCTAAAAAAGGCAAAAATTGGAAAAATGGCTTTAGTAACTTCTTCCATTATTTCAAATTGTTGTCATATTGAAGAAGCCGAGGTTTCTTGTTCTTTTGTTGGTCCCTTAACGCAACTACACCATCATTCTCTTTTGATTTCAGCCTTGTGGCCTAAGGGTTGTGGAAATCTTGGGTACGGCGCTAATGTTGGAAGTAATCACACAGGAAGAAAACCAGATCAGGAGATTCACCCAGGGCAAGGCACTTTTTTCGGACTCGGTGTGAATGTAAAGTTCCCAGCGAATTTTAAAGATTCTCCTTTTTTAATGATTGCTTCTGGCGTAACGACTTCGCCGCAATTACTTCAAATGCCTTTTGCTTTAATTCGTTCTGGTTCACCGGAAAAATATGGATTGTCGAGCGAATTAAATGAGATTGTTCCTGGTTGGGGTTATGCCAAAAATGCTTTTGCGATTTCAAGAAATTTGCATAAGTATGCGCAACGCGGGAAAAATTTTGTGGTTCCTGATTTCTATTCATTGTATTCAACTTCAAATGTTCGAGCCGTTTATTCTGCCATGTTAAAATTGCAGGAATTGCCCGTACAAGAAATTTATACAGCAAAAGATTTAGCGGCGCTTGGAAGTAATTACATGCGTGAACCAGTGCGCCAATTTGCGCTACTTTCTTATAGACACTATCTTGAACGATTCTTTTTGGAATCCATTTTAAAAGCTATTGAATCAGATTCCTCTTTAGTGGTTCTTTCTCCAAAAGAAATTCTACGCACTCTGCCTGGTGAATTTTTTAAAGAAAAAATACCTTATTTGGAATGGCCAAGTACGGTTCCAGAAGCATTAAAGCGATTGCGATTACTTTCAAAACAGTGGTATGAAAATATTCTTGCTGGCGAAGAACGCGATAAAGAACGAGGTCGTCAAATTTTTGAAGATTACGAAGACTCTCACCCTGAAGATAAAGAATTCCGTGAATTTGTCAAAATTCAATACGAACAAATTATCCGTCGTTGTCAGTCGATTCTTAAAGAATCTCGGGAAGAAATTTAATGGGAACTATTTTTCTTTTTGCGTTTCTTTTGGCGGAAATATTTTTTCGCATTTTTGTAGAAATACGAGAACTTCGTTTGTATGGAAAGAAAATTCCATTCTCTTTTCTTCGAGCGATTCCACTAGTAAATGATTTAATTCCTTATTCAGAAAATATTATAGAAGAACCTATTCAATCTGCATTTCGTGAAGCTCATGAAGCGGCGCATAAACGTATGCATCATTATTTACTTCGTAATTTAATGAAGCTTTGTTTTTATTCTTTGATGGTTCTTTTGATTATTATTATGCTTGGGGAATGGCGGATTTCTTTGTGGGAAATTGTTCTTTGGTTTCATTTTGCTCTTTTTATTTTTCGTTTGCTTTACCACAAGTTGTGTTGGTCTCAAGAAGAGGAAGCAGACAAAGCAGCCGTTTCTGTTGTGAGTAAAAGCGAAACTCGTCGTGAATTAGAGCGTCTTCAAAAAACAGAACGCCCAACAAGTCTTTTGTTTGCTTTTCTTTATCGAGAACATCCGCCGGCAAAGTATCGCCGTTTGCGACACATATAAAATTTAAGCGTTTGCTTGGTATGCTTTCCAAGTGGTTTCGATAATAGTGTCAATGTCGCTGTATTTAGCTTTCCAGCCAAGTAGCTCAAATGCTTTAGATGGGTTTGCTACAAGTGAAGCTGGATCGCCCGGCCTGCGTTCTACAATTCGATAAGGAACTTTTTTCCCAGAAGCTTTTTCTGCCGCCTGGATTATTTCTAAAACACTTGTTCCTTTGCTTACACCAAGGTTTACAATTAAATCCTTATTTTCACGTTCTAAATATTTAAACGCTTCTGCATGGCCAATTGCTAAATCATTAACATGAATGTAATCTCGAATCCCAGTACCATCAGGAGTGTCGTAATCGTTTCCGAAAACAAGCATTTCTTTTCGTTTGCCAGTGAGTGCTTCCATAACTACTGGAATTAAATTGGCTGGATTTTTTTCTAGCCCGGTAATGCGACCTTGAACATCGTAGCCAGCGGCATTAAAATAGCGAAGTGCCGCAAAGCGCATATTTTTTAATTTGGAATACCAGCTTAAAAAACCTTCAATGGAAAGTTTTGTGTAGCCATAATAATTTTCTGGTTCTGTAGGGTGATTTTCATCGACAGGCATATATTTCGGCGCGCCATAAGTTGCAGCAGAACTTGAGAATACAAAGTATTTCACCTGAGCATTTACCGCTGCATTAATAATATTTAAAGAACCTGTGATGTTATTTACGCTGTATTTTTCTGGAGCAAGCATAGATTCGCCAGCTGCTTTGAATGCCGCTAAATGAACTAATCCTTCTGGGCGAAAATCATTTAAGAAATTTTTGATTTCTTGTTCTGAAAGAATATCGCCTTTAACAAACTCAGCTTCAGGAAATAAGTTTTGTTCAAGCCCGCTGCTTAAATTGTCAAAAACTTTTACGGTATGCCCGCGGTCTAAAAGTTCACGAACTGTATGAGAACCAATGTATCCTGCACCACCAATCACAGCGATTTTCATAATAGCCTCTTTAAATTTTTCTATTAGGGCAAGATAGAATTTTTATGGACGAATAAATTAACCAATGGAATCTAACTCTTCAAATCTTGTATAGTATGTTTCTAACAAAGATTCTTTTTCCGCAAGGAGCGATTGAATTTCTGTTAGTTTTACGTGATTTGTATAAATTGCTTCTTCGGTTAATTTTTGTTGAAGTTCTGAAATTTCATTTTCAAGATTTTCAATTTTTTCGGGGAGCGCTTCGTATTCGCGTTCTTCTTTATAGCTTCGTTTTGTTTTAGCTTTTTCTTTTTTTATTGGTTCGGAATTTTTAATAGAATCGTTAGTAACTTCTAATTGTTTTTCTCGAATTTTTCGAATTTCAGCGTACTCAGTGTAGCCGCCTACATTTTCATGAATTTCTCCTAACCCTTCAAATCCAAGAATTGTCGTTGCAAATGAATCTAAAAAAGCTCTGTCATGGCTTACCGTAATAACTGTTCCTGAGTATTCAGAAAGAAGATTCGCCAAAAGATCTAGCGTTTCCATATCAAGGTCGTTTGTCGGTTCATCAAGAACAAGCACATTTGAAGGTCTAGAAAATAAACAGGCAAGCAATAAGCGATTTTTTTCGCCTCCAGACAAAGCGCTGATTGGGCCGCGAGCACGTTCTGCAGAAAAAAGAAAATCTTGCAGATAACTTAAAACATGACGTTTTTCGCCATTTAGAACAACGTATTCCTGGCCGTCGCCAATATTTTCTATTAAGGATTTATCTTCACGAAGTCGTGTTCGCATTTGGTCGAAATAAGCAATTTGCAAATTGGTTCCTAAGCGGACACTTCCATTATTCGGTTCTAGTTCTCCTAGCAGAATTTTTAAAAGGGTTGTTTTGCCGCAACCATTTGGCCCAACAATTCCAACACGGTCGCCTCGTGATATTTCAACAGAAAAATTTTTTATGATTTCCTGATTTTCATATTGGTAAGAAATGTTTTCGGCACGAACTACTAATTTGCCTGAACGTTCTGCTTCTGTAATTTGCATGTTGACATTGCCTGCACGATTTCTCCGTTCAGCTCTTTCCGCCCGCATTTTTATAAGCGCCCGTACGCGCCCCTCATTTCGTGTTCTTCTTGCTTGAATTCCTTTTCGAATCCAAACTTCTTCTTCGGCAAGCCGCTTGTCAAAAAGCTTATTAGCGCGTTCTTCTTCTGCTAAGGCGGCGTCTCGATATTCTACAAATTTATCGTAAGGAAAATTCCATGATTTTATTTTTCCGCGATCTAGTTCAATAATGCGTTTAGCTAATTTGCGAACAAATGCTCTGTCGTGACTGATAAATAAAATAGCGGAGGAAAGTCTTGAAAGAATTCCTTCTAGCCAAAGAATAGAAGGAATGTCTAGGTGATTTGTCGGTTCATCTAAAAGAAGCAAGTCGGGTTCTTCAGCAAGAGCAGCGGCGAATAAGACTCGCCTTTTTTGTCCGCCCGAAAGATTATCATAAAGTGCATCTGGGTCAATACCTGTTTTTCCAAGGACGCTTTCTCCTGTGGCATTTCGTTCTTTTGATTTTCCGAGAATAATTTCTCGAACGGTTCCTTCAATGTGGGCAGGAATTTCTTGAATCAATTTTGCCGTTCGCATCCCATTTTTGCGAATGATTTGGCCTTTGTCGGGTTCTATTTCTTCTGCAAGAATTTTTAAAAGTGTGCTTTTGCCTTCGCCGTTTCTGCCCATTAAACAAACGCATTCCCCTTCTTCAATATCAAAGGAAATAGAATCAAGAAGTGGCGGGCCACCAAACCGAAGATATAAATTTTGAACCGAAATCAAAGCCATACGGTAAAGATAGAAAAAGCAAAATTAAAATTAAATAATGGCAAAACTCACCAAGCGAGAGTCGCGGCAGATGCAAACTTGCTTTGCAATCTGACATGACCGAGCGCAGAGAGTTTCTGTAAAACTTAAGCAAGTAAGTGTTGTAAAAAAATTGTCATGGCGAGGAGTCTTTTAAACGACGTGGCCATCTGTTAGTAATGTATTTCTTTTATCATTTTCTTTGGAGGGGACCCTGCTCGGAGTTGCGAAGGCCGCCCGGTCCCCTCCAAACCTCCCCTTCCCTGGCCGACGCTCTTGCTGCTTAATTTTAAGTGTGCTTTGATGTTTAAAAATGTTGTTTTGCGAGGGATTTTATTTTTTTCATTGTCACTCGCAATTTTTGCCTACGCTTCTTGTCATTGCGATGGAGTGAAACGACAGAAGCAATCTTTTCGCAAGTAGATCGCCACACTACGTTCGCGATGACAACTTATTAACAGACT
>JAGAKE010000016.1 GCA_017625775.1 Fibrobacteraceae bacterium | reverse complement strand
GGAACTGAGGAAATATATTGAATATTACAACAATGACCGGATAAAACTGCGCCTAAAAGGAATGAGCCCGGTGGAGTACCGGACTCATAACTCAATTTTATCCTAACTTTAAATTGTCCAACTTTTTGGGGTCACATCACGTTGCTGGCGGGGATTTTTTTTTGCAGAAACCTTTGCAGAAATTCTCGCAGTATTTTCTTTCAGAATTTCTGCAAATTACTTTTTCAAATTTTACTTCCCGAGTTTTTCGCGAAGCCAATTATTCGCATTTGAAATCGCCGCAGAAATTTTTTCTGGCTCACGAGTTCCTGCTTGAGCTCTGTCTGGACGACCACCGCCCTTGCCGCCGCACGCGGCGGCAAGATCTTTAACCATATCGCCAGCTTTAATTCCCTTAGCCTGAACTTCTTTACCAACCATCACAGCAATGCTACCATTACTTTCGCCCTTATTTGCAATAACTGCAATAGAATCCGGAGAAAGTTTATTCTGCACGCCATCTAACAAATCTTTAAATTTGTCTTCTGGCATCGTGAATTCACGAACATAAAGTTGCACACCAAGAACATCTAATGCTCCACGCAAAATATCAGCTGCCGCTAGAGTAGCAAGTTCAAGTTTAACAGATTGCAAAGCCTTTTCAAGACTCAAAGTCTTTTCAAAATTCTGAGCAATACGTGCCAATAAGTCTGCATCTTTACAACGAAGTTGTTCACGAAGAGCTGAAAGAATCTTTGTTCCGGTGCGCAAAAGAAGCATCGCATTACGGCCAGAAACCGCTTCAATACGACGAACGCCCGCAGACACACTAGATTCGCTCACAATCTTCACAAGGCCGATTTCACCAGTACAACTTACATGTAAGCCGCCGCAAAGTTCCTTAGAAAATTCTTCGCAATCAGAGCCCATTTTCACTACGCGAACATCTTCGCCATACTTTTCACCAAAAAGAGCCATAGCTCCGCTTGCTTTCGCTTCATCTACATTCATCACTTGAGTAGAAACATTCAAGCAAGCCATCACATTTTCGTTGACAATATCTTCAACCTTTTGGATTTCTTCTTCGGTCATTGCATTAAAATGACTAAAGTCAAAACGCAAAACTTCAGAGGAAACAAAACTACCCTGCTGCTGCACATGGCTTCCAAGAACTTCACGAAGAGCAGCCTGCAACAAGTGAGTCGCCGAGTGATTTTTACGAATATCTTTACGGCGTTCATCATCAACAGTTGCCACAAAAACCTGCGCCATAGATTCTTCAGTAGCTTCACCTTTAAGTACTTTTCCGCGGCACACAGCCGTGTCATTTACCTTAACGGTATCAAACACAGAAATTTCAAGCCCAGAAGCAACAAGCGTTCCCTTATCACCAACCTGACCGCCCATTTCAGCGTAGAATGGAGATTTTTCAAGTACAATAGAAAGAACACCTTTATCTTCACGGAAACGAGCAATTTTAGTTTCGCAAGTTGCAAGTTCATAACCAACGAATTCTGTACTTACTTCGCTATATTGAGTCCACCCCTCAGTTCCCATGGTATTAATACCCTGCTTCATGTTGGCGCGGGCGCGAGCCTTCTGTTCTTCCATGCACTTTTCAAAACCTGCTTCATCAATAGACAAGCCTTTTTCTTCAGCAAGAATTCCAGTCAAATCAGGAGGGAAACCGTAAGTATCGTAAAGTTGGAACACCTTATCACCAGCAATAACTTTAGCACCATTCAATTCTTGCACAATATTTTCAAAGCGTTCAAGACCAGCATCAAGCGTTTTAATAAAACGTTCTTCTTCACTCTTAATCACTTCAGTCACGAAATCTTTTCTTTCACGAATTTCTGGGAACGCTTCTCCCATAGTATCAGCAAGCACTTGCACTAACTTACAAATAAAAGCTTCCTTTTGACCAAGCAGGCGAGCAAATCGACTAGCACGGCGAAGAATACGACGAAGCACATAACCACGACCTTCATTACTTGGAAGAGCACCATCAGCAATCGCAAAAGAAACCGCACGCAAATGGTCGGCAATCACGCGGTGTGGCGTTCCATCTACACCATCAGAATAAGGCACTTTAGAAAGTTCTGCCACCTTTGCAATAATCGGGCTAAACACATCAGTATCATAATTACTAGTCTTTCCTTGCAAAATAGAGCAAATACGTTCAAAACCCATTCCAGTATCCACGTTCTTTGCTTTCAAAGGAATCAAACTACCATCGCTTACACGTTCATACTGCATGAACACATTATTCCAAATTTCAATGTAGCGATCATTTTCACCATTCACGCCAAGAATAGGATCTTTAAAAGTTTCTGCTTGAGTCGCTAAATCGCCTCTGTCATAATGAATTTCTGAACAAGGGCCGCACGGACCAGTATCGCCCATTTCCCAGAAATTACTCTTTGCATCAAAACGCATAATGCGATCATCTGGAAGTCCTGAAACATCCTTCCAAATTTGCCAGGCTTCATCATCGTCTTCATACACAGTCGCAAACAGGCGTTCTTTCGGAAGTTTCCAAACTTCAGTCAAAAGTTCCCAAGCCCAAGCAATCGCTTCCTTCTTATAATAATCACCAAAGCTCCAGTTCCCCAGCATTTCAAAAAAAGTATGGTGATAATTATCGCGGCCAACTACATCTAAATCATTATGCTTTCCAGACACGCGAATACACTTCTGACTATTACAAGCTCGTTTCCAGCCCTTCGGATTATCGCCCAAAAAAATCGCCTTAAACTGATTCATCCCAGCATTCGTAAACATAAGCGTTGGGTCATCATGAGGCACAACAGGTGAAGAACGAACAAACAAATGTTCCTTAGATTCAAAGAACTTAATAAAAGATTCACGCACTTGCGCAGAAGTCATAAATTCGGACATAATATTTCCTCTATTTTTCGACGAGAAATTTAGCAAAATTTTCCCCATTAAAATCATTTATTACAACGGGAGAAGTCTCTCCCACGCTTCAACTGGCTTTGTAAACAAAGCCAGTTTCCGCTCCCCACTCGGGTACTCAGGCTCACACCGCTTCACTTAGCGCAACTTGCCACGCGGTTCTTGTCCGAGAACCTTGTCACTCGCGAGCCGTGCTGGAATGTGTAATTTTTTTTCTGTAAAT
The DNA here is from genome assembly GCA_017625775.1 of Fibrobacteraceae bacterium. Taxonomy (GTDB): domain Bacteria; phylum Fibrobacterota; class Fibrobacteria; order Fibrobacterales; family Fibrobacteraceae; genus UBA1765. The sequence continues at coordinate 24,405 of JAGAKE010000016.1, read as the reverse complement.
TTATGAATTGTATTTTTAGAGCGTCTAAAATACAATAAAAAACGGAATTCCCCACAATTTATTTTTTTTAAACAATTAAAGGATATATCACAAAGAACTCCTCTAGTAAATCTAAACTTTGAACTTTTAGAAGCGCTTATCAACAACGGACCTGATTATATTCAGGAACTGTTACGGATTAAATGAATGAAAATGCTTATCTTTCTACTAAAACAAATTAATTCCCCTAGCAAAGCCAAGGGAGCAGGTGAAATCAAATTGAATCTTTTTTATTCAAAATAGCCTATTCAACAAAGAGGGTAATGCTGAACTCGGCATCATCATACGAATAAGGACTCCATGCATCCGACATTAAATATGTCAAGCTACCATCGTCATTCGATATAATTTCAAAGAACCCCGGATCCGTAGATAGATATGGACCCCACCAAGATTCATGATGGTATGACATCACACGCAATACAGGAACTCCATCCTGAAGCAACACGTTTGGCACGGTCTTTATCGTAGGATCGGTAACATTATATCCATGATATGTACCAAGAGTCACAAAAGAGCCATCCGCCTTGGCAATTTCGATAGTCGTTTGCGCAGCTCCATTATACCACACCAACTGATACATTGCATTTTTCTTTTCCTTTTCCCAATACGGAACCGTCCTAAAAGCATTTTCAATCGCTGCATTGATTTTTGCATAACTACGCAGACAAGACTTATAATACGATTCATTCCAAGCATGATGAGTAAAGTTATTACACTCGCATTCATCTCCACTAACAGGTCCATTAGATTCACCTGCGGGTATTCCATCAAGAAGCAATCTAGCAGCATTTACAATCCAATCGTTATCATTTATCAAATACCAATTAGGGTTATTTGCTGTTGGAACACCCACATTAAGTGAATAAAAATGCGTTCGAACCGAATCAGAGAAAGAATTAAAAGCATTATATGTGTACATTCCCCCTTGAGAATGACCTAAAACAATAGTTCTCGCTTTGTTTTCCACAGAACCATTCAAAGCGGCCTCAATATCTAATAGAGTCGCATCATTCGGCTGTACTATATATTCACTCCACAGTTCATCTCTACGTTGAATAATTTCCTCTACAATTGGGTTATATTCCGAAATAAAATCATTCACCAATTCAACATACGATGTATAAACTAAAAAACCCAGACCTAATGTAGTTAAGTCCGATCCTGTCATCATATTGTAAATACTTTGAATGAAATCAGTAAATTTATTTAGCGAAGATTTATTAAACATCACTCCCACAGATATTGTATCTTGAGGAAATTGTTGTTGAATATAACCTTTCACATAAAGAAACAAAGAATCAAAATTTTCCCATGCACTTTGCCTAAAGTCATAACCAATTCCATTTATTGCAAAAAAATTAGTCCTAAGATAGTATTCATCAGATTGTGAGCTTTCCTTTTTCAGCACTCCTGAATTATAGAATTTATTCACAACAGCATTTCCTACAACAGATAATGAATCTTGTTCTAAGGAACTTAGCATATTAATTTTATTTCCTTGGATGCTAATTTTTTTCGAAATACCATTTTTTTTTGTCATCCAAGAAAAAAACGCCATTCAAAGAAAGGGCTTTATTTGTAAAAACAGTATTACCCGAATACTGGCAACCTCCATTATAAACTACAGATCCCTTTAAATCCATTATTTTACATATTGATTCGGCACACCATGCAAACGAAGCTTCAAAGATTAAGAAAATAAGAATAGTCAAGTAAATCTTCATTATTTCATCCTCTCTTGTGTCAATATTTCATTATAAGCATTCATCCCTTCAGCAACCAAACTAGAATAACGTTTATCCAATTTTACCGCAACAGGTAACATTTTTCCTACAAAGATACGATCTATTTTATCATCAAACATTATCCGTTCCAACGAATTATGCAACTGAGCTTGAAAAATATTCCATTTCAATTCTGTTTTTGCATTTAATTCGTTTATAAGAGACCCTCCTAATGAAGCTAAAACCTCATACGGCAGTAATTCTTCATACGTCATTTGCGGATTTTCATAAAAGGCGTTCCACTGATTCTGTATGGCCCAAGCCAGATAGCGATAAGCAGCCCTTTTTTTAGGACTATCGGGAATTTTGGCATCAATCAAAGAATCCAAGTCATCCCTTACCCCATTTCCATCCCTATCATACCCAAGAATTTTGACTCTCGCAGTATCGATTACAACAGCATCGTCCTGACATTCTCCTGTCACGGAAAGGAACAGTTTTTCAGTATTCTCAAAAGAGGGATTCGAAGAATAAGAATAATCCAGTTGATGTTCCCAAGGGAACCAATACCTATAATGCAAGCCAAACACGATACCGGAAGTATTCGGGAAATAACTATTCGGGGCAATGAAAGCTCCCTGTTTTAGCGAAAAATGGATTTGATATGTAGTGTCCGTCAAGGTATCAATTTTATAATTCAAATCAGGCAAATACCAGTCATGTTCAAAGACAAACTCCTTGTTTGCATGGAATCTGTAACAAAAGGACATTTGCCTTAGCGTATCAGCACCATGATTAAACACCCTTACTCTTATCGCATTGTTGTCTAACGAGTAAGGCTGTTCATTTCTGATTTCTGCTGTTAATGAAATGACACCGGCATTTACGGATGTAACAACGGCCAGCATCCCCAAAATGCTGAATATTCTATAAATAGATTTCATAAGTTTTTTTTACAGAACTCATTGAATGACATTAATAATATACCTTATTTTGAATATATCGGGAATCCATATTGCATTATCAAGATGGGGGCGGGAAAAGCCCGGACGTTGCGGGTTTGGTTTTTGCTATGCAATTAGCTTTCCATTATTCAAACAACTTTGACCGTTCGATACCAATCGGATTCGCCTTATTTCAAAAGCTAGTTTCCAGTTCAGATTCAGAGAATGTCTTATTTTGCGTAATACCATTTTCTTGCAAATTGGCTACCAAATTTTCCATCCATTTCATTTGCGATTGAAACAAATCAAAATCCTAGACGTTTTAATAAAGCCTTACATCCTAAATTTACATCGTTCCAAGTGCTTTCAAAATCACCAGAGTACCATGGGTCTGCTATTCCACGATCTTCTCCAGCAAAGGAAAGGAGCAAAGAAACCTTCTCATCAAATTCCTCGCCAAAGAGCCTATGAAAATTTCTCAAATTATTTTCATCCATTACAATTAAATAATCATAATATAAAGCATCTTGCTTTGTAATTTGCCTTGCCTGATGACTAGCACAAGAAATGCCGCGTGATAAAAGTAAACGCTTTGCCGGCGGATACACATCATTTCCAATTTCTTCTCGGCTAGTCGCTCTTGAAGCAATTTCAAAATGTTCTGCAATCTGAGCCTTCTGAACTAAATCCTTCATTACAAATTCAGCCATTGGACTTCTGCAAATATTTCCATGACAAATAAATAAAATTCTAATCATAATTCCTAATTTAAATTATTTATTCAAAGTAAATTTTTTTCTTTTAAAGTTTAAAAGAAAGTTATTTCCCAAAAATCACACTAATCAACTTTACCGAACAAAACAAGGCTAAAACTTCTCTTGTTTTATTTTTTCTTGCTTTAATATATTCGAAAAAAAAAGAGGTAATATATGAACACACTACCAAGAAACGGAATCTTTGAAATGCCAAGACTTAGCTACCACTTAGAAGATTTAGCTCCCATTATTTCTAAGGAAACGCTTCAAGTTCATTATGGCAAACACTTACAAACGTATTTAAACAACTTAAACGCCCTTCTTCCAGAAAGCAAATTCAAACGTTGTACTTTAGAAGAAATTGTGCAAAATAGTTCAGGCGTTTTATTCAATAATGCAGGGCAAGTTTTAAACCACATTCTATACTTCACTCAATTTCAAAAACCCCAAATTCAAAACCACCCTCATGGAAGACTAAAAAATGCTATCGAAAAACAGTTTGGAAACTTTGAAAAATTCCAAGAAATTTTTGAAAAACAAGGTATTTCACTCTTTGGTTCTGGATGGGTTTGGCTTTCGCTTGATGCTTCAAATCACTTAATCATTTCGCAAGAATCTAACGCAGGAAATCCAATCACCAAAAATTTACACCCAATTTTCACTTTTGACGTCTGGGAACACGCTTATTACATTGATTATAGGAATCAGCGCGCTGAGCATTTAAAAGCACTTTGGCAAATTCTTGATTGGGAATGTTTAGAACAACGTTATACAGAAAAAATTCATTTCCATTTATAACGCCATCTTTCAATATCAACAAGGCACACCAAATTCTAAATGCGCATTGAAATATCTAACGCCCGAACGCTATGAGTCAGAGCTCCAACAGAAATGTAATCTAAGCCTAAAGTTGCAATTTCTTTAGCTCGTTCAAGAGTCATATTTCCAGAACCTTCAACCAAGACTTTATCACCGCTTTCCTTAATTATTTTTAAAGCTTCGGCCATCATTTCGTTGCTCATGTTATCTAACATAATGACATCAACGCCTTTATTCAAAAGCTTCTTCAAATCTTCAAGCGATTCAACTTCCATTTCAACCATCAAGTTTTCGGTATTGTTTTTCCGAACCACTTCCAAAGCTTCTAAAACTCCGCCTGCAGCCGCAATATGATTGTCTTTTACAAGCACCATATCAAAAAGCCCCATTCGATGGTTGCTGCCGCCACCTACACGAACAGCATATTTTTGAAGAGTGCGAAATCCTGGTAGAGTTTTTCGAGTATCTAAAACTTTTGTTTTACCGCCTTCCAATGCTTTTTGGAAAGTATGAGCTACTGAAGCCACTCCAGAAAGTTGCTGAATAAAATTCAAAAGCGTGCGTTCCCCAGTCAAAAGATCTCGCGTAGAGCCTTCTAATTCTGCAATTAAATCGCCTTTTTTTACCACATCACCATCTTGCTTATGAAGAGTAACGTTCACATTTGCATTCAATTCAGCAAAAACAAGTTCAATAACAGGAAGCCCTGCCAAAACGCCATCTTCCTTCGCAATTAATCGAGCATGCTGATTCTGATTTTCTGGAATTGTCCAAGCACTTGTCACATCTCCAGAACGAACATCTTCGGCCAAAGCCAAGCGAATCATAGTCAAAGCATCTTCTTTTGGGAAAATCGGAGTAGAATTATCGCCGTACATTATTGAGCTCCTTTTCCTGTCAGCACCACATAAATCGTTCTAAAAAGAATTTGGATATCGAGCAGGAGAGACATGTTTTCATAATAATAAAGGTCATATTGTAATTTGATTTTCACATCTTCTGTGCTAGTATCATAATGATGGCGAACTTGAGCCCACCCAGTCAAACCAGGCTTCATTTTTAAGCGGCTCATATAAAATGGAATTTCTTCTCGCAGTTGTTCAATAAAAACAGCTCGTTCTGGCCTTGGGCCCACCATAGACATATCACCTTTCAATACACACAAAAGCTGAGGCAATTCATCAATACGAGTTTTTCTTAAAAAATGTCCTACACGAGTAATTCTAGGATCATTTTTTGTAGCCCACTGAGCTCCGTTTTTTTCTGCATCTGTTCGCATAGTACGGAATTTATGAACCATAAAACGTTGTCCATAAAGTCCTACACGTTCTTGGCTATAAAACACAGGCCCTTTAGAATCAAGTTTTATCAAAATAGCAGCTAAAAGAGAAATAGGCAAAGAACAAAGTAACAATGTAGAAGCAATCACAATATCCATAAACCTTTTCACGCGGACTTGCCAAGGAGGCATTGTGAAAGGGAACAATTCGCGCAATTCAAAACCATGAACAAGATTGGCTTTAAAATGACCATCTACTACAGAATATAAATCTGGAACAAGATAAATGTGAATTTGGACTTCACTTAGCCAAACCAAAACTCTTGTAATTTCTTGAACGGAACTGCTGTCATGAGCAATCACAACTCCACTCACTTTCAAATCGCGAACAAGTTTTGCTAAATCAGCATATTTGCCAAGCACCGGAAGACCAGCAAATTCATGCTCAATTACCTGGTAACGTTCATCAACAAAGCCTACTGCTAATTGCCCTCGTTCTGGAGATTTTCGTAATTCCTCTGCCACGCGTTTCCCGGTTGCGGTTGCACCTAGAATCAAAAGACGATGAGCGCCAAAGCCTTTTTTTAATAAGCCCCTCAACCCAAGATAAATCAGCATGCGAAACAAAACTACTAAGAAAATTCCGCTAAAAAGGAAAACTAAAATCCAAAGGAATCGTGAGCCATAAACATAACCCATTGAAACAGAATCTTCAGCCACAAGTTTAGCCACAAATTCAGAACCGAAAAGAGCTACAATCGCAAAAACGCCACCTACTAAAATAGCTCGAGCTACTCGAAGAGCCTGGTGTGTTCTTGAAAGTAAAAGCCAAGAACGATAAAGCCCGGCAAAAGAAAAGAGCAAAAAGAATCCAACGTAGAGTAAGATTCCTACTTGAATGTAATCCGAAAGATTTTTTTCGTAATTCACTAAGTTAGGAATCCAACCGCTTCGAAACTGCACCCAGAACGCCGCCACAAAGCAGATGACAAATGCCACTGCATCTGAAATAACTAAAAGCAAACGTTCTAGCGTAGAGGAACGAAACATAATTACATCAAGAAGCGAATCATTTGACTTTTGTCAACCACATTTGGTAAAGCATCTATAGCCTGAAGAGCCGCAGCAGCCTTGCATTCTAAAATCTTTTCAGTAATTACTACAATGCTTACTTTTCCTGGGTCATTCACATTCTTTTGAATAATGGATTCAATTGAAATTTCATTTTGAGCAAGAATTCCAGTAATCGCAGCCAAAACGCCACAAGCGTCTTTAGCGGCAAAGCGGAAATAATATCTAGCGCTGGTTTCTTCAATTGGAACAAGTTCTGCTTCATTTTCCTTTGAGAAGAAACCCATTGGCAAAGCACAACGAGAACCAGTATCGGTAGAACGAGCTAAGGAAACCAAATCAGCCACAACTGCAGAAGCAGTCGGCAAGCGACCGGCGCCAGCACCCGTTTGCAAAGTTGGTCCCAGATTATCACACTGCAAGAACACAGCGTTTAACACTCCGTTGACGCTAGAAAGCAAGTGTTCTTTAGGCAACAAGCAAGGATGTACGCGAGCATCTACACGATTCCCTACTCGATGATAAATGCCTAATAATTTTACAGTACAGCCAAAATCTGCGGCTGTTGAAATATCTTCTGCGGTAATTTGAGAGATTCCCGTAACATGAATCTTTTCAAAATCAACATGAGTATCACTGCATAAGCTAGCGAGCAATGCAGTTTTGTGAGCAGAATCAATTCCTTCAATATCAAAAGTCGGATCAGCTTCAGCAAAACCCTTCGCTTGAGCTTCTTTCAAAGCATCTTCAAAAGAAAGACCAGCTTCAGACATTCTTGAAAGAATGTAATTACATGTTCCATTAATGATACAACTCAAATGTTCTACTGAACTTCCAACAAGACCTTCTTGAAGGCTACGAATAATAGGTATTCCGCCACCAACAGCTGCTTCAAATAAAATATGACAATCTTTTTCTTCAGCCAATGGAAAAAGCTCATGACCATATTTAGCTAAAAGCGCTTTATTTGCAGTCACCACATGTTTTCCTGCTTCTAAAGCAGCGGTCAACCAACGACGAGGCATTTCATAACCACCAGCAAGTTCTACAACTACGTCAATGGTTGAATCGTTAATCATAGCAAAAGCATCTGTAGAAACAGCATAACCTTTTTCACGGAATGGCGCTAATTCTTCGTCTGTCTTGGCACAAATACAAGCAAGTTCTAACTGAACACCTAAAGCTTCTTGAAAATACTTTGCTCTCTGTTCTAAAATCTCAATAACACCACCACCGACAGTTCCTGTTCCTATCAAGCCGATACGCATAAAAACCTCATTTTCAAAAACGATTTATTTTCAGTGCATAAGATAACAAATTGCAAAAAAAATTAGGTTGAGTAAAGTGCTAGAAAGCAATTCAAAATAAGAAATTTGGTGTTTGTATCACGAAAACGCTTAAATTACAATTTTATCACAACGAAACATTCCTTAAAAATCAAACAAAAACTATATTTTTGGCATGAATCACTTAACTCCAAATGAATCGCTCAAGGATATTCTTTCTGCATCGGAATTTAACCATTTCGTATATCCTGCGGATTTATTTCAACAAAGGCTAAAAGAGGAATTTTTCAGAACTAACCGCAATTCCCAGCCATTCGCTTTAATTAAAATTTACGCCAAACCTTTTGAAATTTTTAGCGATTGGAATAAAAATGTAAAAGCGATTCGCTCATGGAAAATAAGTGTTCTAACGATGCTTTCCGAAATAGACTTTGTTGATATTATTGGCTTTTTGCCAAACGGAGGCATTGGGCTAATATTCTTAAATACAGACATAGAAAAGCTCATTTTAATTCGTAAAAAAATTCTTCGGAATTTGAGCGAAAGCAAAACCATTGATAGTTTAAGGCTCCACAAAAATAAAACGCCTATTTTTGATGTGTTCCTTCACACGGGCAAAGTAGAAGAAAACTCCCCAGAAGAAGATGCGGCCATAAAAAAATTCAATAAAGAAAGTAATCCATTTTTCACACTATCTAGGTTGCTTTATACAGATACGGTTCTGCCTCAAACTTTGAAAAGAAATTGTCAAATGTTTGTAAAAAGAGCTATCGATGTGGTTTGTACGTCACTTGCTTTAATTTGTCTTTCTCCTATTCTTCTAGCTATCGCCATTATTGTAAAATGTAGCGATCCAAAAGGTCCTGTTATATTTAAACAAATTCGAGTGGGGCAACACGGCAAAACCTTCACCATGTACAAATTCCGCAGTATGTATATGGATGCCGAAGAACGTAAAAAAGAACTTGAGCATTTAAACGAAACTTCTGGCCCTACTTTTAAAATGAAAAACGACCCTCGTATTTACCCAATGGGGCGAATCCTTAGAAAATTCAGTTTAGATGAACTTCCACAATTATTTAATATCTTGAAAGGCGATATGTCAATTGTTGGCCCGCGCCCACCAATTCCTGCTGAAACAGCTACCTACACTTCTTGGCATAATATGCGCTTAGCGGTAAAACCTGGCTTAACATGTATTTGGCAAGTTTCTGGCCGTAGTAACATCAGCTTTGAAGATTGGATGCGCCTAGACAATCAATACATTCAAAATAATTCTATTAAAAACGATATTATTTTAATCGCCAAAACATTTAAAGTTGTATTCAAAGGCGAAGGCGCTTACTAAGCGATTTCCAAAAAATCAAGCTTTAGAAAATACGCACAAGATTTTCTTCGCGCGCGTTGCTCCAACTAGCAACCTGCGCTTCCAATCAGTTCTGTCGCTAATACTTTCTGGCTCTTCTGCATCCACAAGAATCACTGCCATCGCATCAAGTCCCTTGATCCGATGACCACTTACGATATTCACTTTATCGCGAACCAAACACTTTCTTCCAACATCATTCCAAACAAAACGATCGTCATTTAAGTTTTTCAATGCAGAATTTTTTCGACTCCGCAATGAAACCACCAAAATATCAGAAGGGAGTAGTTTATATTTTGCGACCAATTCCTCATAATAATTAATGAGTTTACGTTCTAATTCCACAGAATCCTTGTACGAAAGTTCTCGCACATTCTGACCTTGAATCATGTTACTATAACACGGCAAAGAAAAACGCGTTTTTTTGTAAACCCATTCTAAAATTTTCTTTGTATTACGAAGACCTCGAGCTAAAACCATCACAGGCATAGAAAGCACTTGCGGATTATCAATTCCATTTCGCCGACCATAAAGACGCTGAGCCGGATCATAGAAGAAACGAACAATTCCTTTTTCTTCATTTTGTAAAAGAGAAATCAAGGAATCAACCCACTCACTTGTAAAATCCTGACCTTCATCAATAATTAAAGCATCGTAAAAAAATCCTTCGCGGTGTTTTTTGTCTTTTCGCAAAATCTTTTCTGCGCGCACAAAAGCAAGCGGAAGTTCTTTGTCGTAATATAGAGATTTATCTCCATTTTTTTTGATTTGAAGTTTGGCTGCTTTTACATATTTTTCACACCATTCCGAATAAACTAAAACATCTACTCGACCATAACCCACTCCGCGTTCAGATAAAAATTTCTTTTTCACTAATTTTCCATCTTCAGCAAGAGCTTTTTCTACAGATTTTTTCAATTCATACGCCAGCAAATCGTTGTAGCAAGCAATAGCCACGCTTTTCCCGAGACGCGATAATCTTAATGCTTCCCAAACAACCATGTGCGATTTTCCAGAACCAGCCACTCCTTTTATTTTCACACGCAAATTTTCAGAAATAGAATCCATTAGCATGCGCTGCACTTCACTAGCCTGCTCTAAATAACCATCAGGACTTTTTAAAATATCACCAGCATCTGGTTTATTTCCTTCGCCATCTAAAAAACTTTGTAATGAAAAAAACGCCTCTGCATCTAGTTGTTCATTTAAATAAGGCAAATTATTAAACTTTTTTTCTGGCAATTCTAGTATTTCAATCAACTTTTTTTCAAACTTTTTAATATCTAGCAAATCGGTTTTTAAAATCACTCGCTTACGCGGAATTTCTGCTTGCGGCACTCCTTCCATGGTACTCATATCGCTAAAGCAAACAGCCCATTGAACCCGAACTTTATAAAACTCTTTTGAAGGAGGAGCTTTCAACAAAACTTTCATATAATCATGCAACGGACTAATCAAAGAACGCACTTGTTCCATTGGGCTGCATTTCAAAAGATTTCCTGACTGTAACCATTGCAATTGACAACTTTCTGAATCATGCTGAGCAGAAATCATTCCTGATTTACATTCAATAAGAAGCATGCCGTGTTGAGGATGATAAATAATACAATCCACCTCTCTATTCATATAACCAGAAGGAGTTTCAAAATTCAATTCTCGGTTCATCCAAACTAACCAATCATCTGAAAGCAAACTTGCCATGCGAAACAATTCTTTTTCTGCTCGTGATTCACAATCTGATTTTATTGCCACTCGGATGGTCATAAAAACTCCTTAACAAAATTCTAAATCGCCTTTCCTAATATATAAACCCTAATACAAATTAAGAATAAAAAAATTTGATATTATAACGCTTTTCTTTCTATTGTAACATTTTCACTCAAAATAATCAAAAAATATTGCAAAATAGCAGGACCACCCAAAACAAATGCCATAGGAATTTCTTTAACCTTCTGCCTAAAATTATCTATATTCACAATATGGCTTTTTAGCTGCATCGGCGGTTGTGTGCCGGTCGGGTAAACGAGCTACCAGTTTTTAGAGTTTTGTAGAAACTCTTGGCACTCGGTTATAGAAAATACTGAGCAAACTCGATTTTCTGCAACACTCGCTTATAGAGTTTTTGCTCTTATTCTCGTACAGGAAAATCTGGTAAATTTTTCAAAGACATACGAGGAATAAGACGAACGCTCACGTCCCTATGGGGCGTGGGTCGTTTGTGCTTGTCGTATGTCGGTTTACCAGAGCCTCCTGTATGCAAGTCGGACGACGCCACGCCTTTTTTTTAGAAAAGGTCTCGACTCGGTCATGTCAGATTGTGCAAGCACACTGCCGCGACGCTCGCCTTACGCTTTTTTTACGCTCCTGTCATTCAGGAGCGCGAGACGCGATAGAATCCACTTGCAAGAGGGTAAGGGTTAGAACAGAACCTTTAACCTTTTTGTACATGAGGCCCCCATGCCCTCGCTCTCTTGGATTGGCAAAGACGCTGTTTTGAATCACCACTTGAATGTCCCTTATCGTGTTCTGGAAAAGAAATATACTTTCAGTTCCGATGATTCTCTTTCATGTCATTCTGAGCGTAGCGAAGAATCTCAAAACAAGATTATTCACGGCGATAACTTGGAAGCGCTCAAATCGCTGCTCCCTGAATACGAAGGTCGCGTCAAGTGCATCTACATCGATCCGCCGTATAACACGGGCAACGAAAACTGGGTCTATAACGACAATGTGAACAGCCCGAAAATCAAGAAGTGGTTAGGGCAAGTGGTAGGGAAGGAATCCGAGGACTTGACCCGTCACGACAAGTGGCTTTGCATGATGTACCCGCGCCTTAAGTTGTTGCAGAAATTGTTGAGCAATGACGGGGCGATTTTTATTAGCATCGACGACAACGAACAAGCTAATTTGAAATTGATTTGTGACGAAATATTTGGGGCTGGGAATTTTGTAGAAATTTTTGCGTGGAGAAAAACTTATACTCCCTCTAATTTATCTCATACATCAAAAAAATGTGTGGAATATATTTATTGTTATGCAAAACGAAAATCAAATTTAACTCGATTCCGGGGATTACTGAAGACAAATGAAGCTGACAACCCATTGTTGAAAAGTAATAATCAATACAAAATATTATTGTTTCCACGAGATAAAGTTGAAAGTACGTTAAAGGAAGATTGCTCATTTGCTGCTGGGAATTATGGAACAAAGGTTAATGTGGTTAGACTGAAAAAGGATGTTGATTTTCGCAATGGGCGTTTTTTACAGGATATAGAGCTAGAAGGAAAATTTATATGGACTCAGGAAATGTTAGATAGCGAATTAGCAAAAAATACTAGAATAATTTTTAAGGGTAAATCATTTGCCCCACGTTATGATAGAACAGAATACAATCCAGAAGTTCCACGAAATTTAATTGATGACGAAGATTTTGTAGGAACAACGGAGGAGGGCGGTAAAATATTACAAGCAATATTTGGAGATAAAGTTTTTGATTATCCTAAAGTTCCTTCATTGATAGAGTACATTATCAATTTTCTTTGTGACAAATCCTCCATCATCCTCGATTCCTTCGCGGGTTCCGGCACCACGGCCCATGCCGTACTGAACTTGAACAAGCAAGATGGCGGCAATCGAAAATTCATTCTTGTCGAAATGGAAGATTACGCCGAGACAATCACCGCCGAACGAGTTCGCCGCGTAATCAATGGTTATGGCGAAGGCAAGAACGCCGTTGAAGGCACTGGTGGCTCATTCGCTTATTACGAACTGGGCCCAGAACTATTGAAGGATGGTTTTATCAACGAAAACGTTCCGGAGCAGACTATCCGCGAATACCTTTATTACACAGAAACAAACCACGCTTTGCCGCCAATCAACAACGGACATCCTGCGCATCTTGGGAACTTCGAAGGCGTCGCCTACTATTTTGTTTACAACAAGGACGAAACGACGACGCTTGATGCGACTTTTCTTGCGTCAATTTCGGAGAAGGCCGACCGCTATGTAATCTATGCGGACAACTGCATCATGCCGCAGAAATTCCTTTTTGACCACGACATCACCTTCAAGAAAATCCCGCGTGATATCCGGAGGTTCTAATGATTCTAAAGTCAGAACAAATCGGAATGGGAACCGGTATCCACCAAGGTCAGGGTGAGTATTCCATTGTTTTTACGGTAACACAAAAGCCAATCAGGCCGAATGTGCAACTCTCGCGTTCCAGCAAAACTCCCAGACAACTCATGGTCGTGAAATTTCTCGTCAAGCGGAATATCGTTACGAAGTTTTTCGACAACATCCTTAAGTTCCTGTATAGGAAGCCCCCTCTTTTTACAACGCTTATAAGATTTTTTAAACCGATTCGTCCAGATAACTTCGTAAATCATTTATCTAAATCTGCCCACATCTCATCCATGTTCGTATATCGCTTAGTCTTTGGGTTTGTTTCCAAAGCTTTAGCCTCTTCAATGGCTTCCTTCAACTCGCTAGAATATCTGGGGTATTCCACCTTGAAGGGCAAGCCGCGATGCAAAACTAACTGCCGCAAAAAAAGTGAAACGGCCTGCGACATGGAAAGGCCTAGACCATCGAGTAAAGTCGTTGCCTCTTTGTTCAGTTCGGAATCAATTCGGAAATTTTTTGCTACGGTACCCATACTATCAAATATAAATTATTTGCTTTACAAACGCAAGTATTTGATTGCAAAAAGTTGTGATTTCGCTCTATTTGGTTACAAGTTACACCCCAAAATGACAATATTATGATTCTAAAAAAATACCAGAAAGACATTATCGAAGATTTGACCCGCTATCTCGAAATTCTCCAAAAAACGAAAAATATTTCGGAGACTTTCAATGAATTCTGGCAGCTTCACCCACGGACTCCGCTCACTCCATTCCCAGGTGAAATCGTGGAACCCTACAAAAACAATGTACCAGGCGTTCCTCATGTGTGCCTGAAAGTCCCGACCGCTGGTGGAAAAACATTCATTGCCGCCAATGCGTTGCGGGTGATTTTTTCCATTTTTCCGCAAGACCACGCAAGAGCTGTAGTGTGGCTTGTTCCGTCCAATTCCATCCTTGAACAGACAATTCGCAATTTTTCAAACCCAGAACACCCATATCGCGAACAACTAAATACAGATTTTGGGAACCGCGTTGAAGTCTGTGACAAAGGCGCTCTTTTGCAGGGGGCTGGTTTTAACGCCTCGTCCGTAAAGGAAAACTTATCCCTTTGCATTCTCAGTTTCGATAGCCTGCGGAGCCGTAATAAAGACAATCGTAATGCTTACAAGGAAAATGGGAATCTGCTTTCTTTTGCTCAATCAAAAGATGAAGAAATTTCGTTAATGAATGTTTTTCAGCAACTAAATCCAGTAATTATTGTTGATGAAAGCCATAATGCAGAAAGCGAATTAAGCGTTGATATGCTCAAACAGTTGAATCCAAGTTTTATTTTAGACCTGACTGCAACACCAAGAAAAAACAGCAATATCATCAGCTTTACCAGTGCCTTTGAACTCAAAAAAGAAAGCATGGTCAAGTTGCCCGTGATTGTCTATAACCATCAGAGTAAGGATGAAGTCGTAAATTCTGCATTGGAACTTCGTGCCCGTTTAGAGCATGCCGCATTCATTGCCCAAAACCAAGGCGGAACATACATTCGCCCCATTGTTCTTTTCCAAGCAGAACCCAAGACAAAAGAAGATAACGCCACCTTCGATAAAATCAAGGCAATGCTTATTGAAAAAGGAATCAAGGAAAATGAAATTAAAATAAAAACGGCTAGCAAAAACGAACTAACTGGTTTAAATTTGATGTCCCCCGACTGCGATGTCCGTTATATCATTACGGTAAATGCTCTAAAAGAAGGTTGGGATTGTCCTTATGCGTACATCCTAGCCTCCCTCGCCGACAAGAATTCCGCTGTAGATGTAGAACAAATTCTTGGGCGAGTATTACGGTTGCCATTTACACGTAAAAATCCAAACCCAATGTTAAATATGAGTTATGTACTTACGGCATCCAACAAGTTCTTGGATACGGTACAGAATGTTGTGGAAGGATTAAACCGCGCCGGCTTCAGCAGCAAGGATTATAGAATTGCGGATACGCAGGTGGTCAACGATTTGCCTAGTGTGGCTCCTGCCGCACCGCCGCCAGTTGATTTGTTGACGCCGATTTCACCGGAAATGCAAGAGCCTTCGGGAAGTAGTTTTGGTGGAATCATGCCGACAGCAACAAGCTGGAATCCTGAGGTAAATGTTGATTCTGTAAGTCCAACGGTACAAGCTATAGAATGCTTGGCAAAACAAGAAAATGAAACGATGGAAAAACAAATTCAAGAGAGTAAATCTTCTGGTATTGCCTCTACACCTGCAGATTTGGAGAATCAAGTGAAAAACGCCCATATCAAAGAGAACTTCATCGAAAGTGCAAGTAAAATTTGCTTACCAAAATTCTTTATGAACATGGAGGGTTTAGAGAATGATTTGTTCGGCCTTCGCGAAATGGAATTTGAAAAGGACCTACTCTTAGAAAAATTTCCGCTTCACACTTGCGATACTTCTATCAACTTTGACAATATAGACGCAGAAATATATAAAGTCGATTTAGACGAAAAATCTAAAGACAATATTCCGACTTTTTGTAAAATCAACAGAGATTCTCAATCCAATATTATTGAGTGGATTACTAGCATTAAAGATATCAATATCAAACGGAAGCGTTGTACTGATATGTTGGTAGGTTTAGTTGGAAAAATGTATCCTATTCCAGACCAAGAAATCAAAATATATATTGAACGAGTTCTCGAATCATTTAACGACGCCGAGTACAATCATCTTTTAAACAATTCCTCTTTCTATAGCAGAAAAATCAAAGAGAGCATCCGACAGCATGCTGACTTATTTGTGGAAAAAGAATTCAAACGCAAACTAGATACCGATAAAATAATTCTAAAAGATTCTTATAAATTCAAGTTACAAAAGCCCTATTCAACTAAAGGAAAAAGTATCATCAAAAGTTTATACGAACCTGAAGAAGATTTTAATTCTTTTGAAACTGAAGTAATAAATGATATTGCCAACTTGGAAAACATTGAATTTTGGACTCGCAATAAAGAACGCGTAGATTTCTGTATCAACGGATTCATCAACCACTACCCCGATTTTATTATCAAAACGAAAAAAGGAAAAGTTGTTTTATTAGAAACTAAAGGAGACCACCTTGAAGCCAAAAAGAAAATTGAACTAGGAAATTTATGGGCTGCTAAAGCTGGGAATAATTATCGATATTGTCTTGTGTATAAAGAACGTCATGTTGATGGAGCATATACCAAAGATGAGTTTCTAAACACAATAAGCAAGTGGTAAAATTTCATATTCTCTTGTTTCAAATCTGTTGCCAAATTTAATGCATAATTGTTGGACTATTATGGACCACTTCAAACAGAAACTGAGAACTTTAACCCTCGGAATTTTCAACAGCCCAATTTTCTAAGGCAAACTCATGAATTTCTGTAGCAACAGAGTCTAAATGCATTTTATCATCAGTAGATGATGTTGGATAAACACAAGAAAGTGACAACTTTCGCGTTTGGCAAGAATTCTCTTGATAATCCACAAATTCTCCATTAATTTTTTACGGAAATTCGGTGGTGTTAGAGTCTGAACGAGAAAAATAACCCCCATCAGAATTATATTGTATATGCAGAAAAATAGAATCTGTTTTATAAGAACTTTGATTCGTTAACATATTGTTGATTTGCCACGTAAACATACTACCAGCAGGTCTTAATTCAATCACATTATTATATTTTTCTAAAATTTCATTCCATCTTCTTTTAGGATTATATAAATCTTTTATTGCTACAGAGTATTCAGATAAATTTTCAAAAATACAATAATGGCAATAATCAAATGACCCCAAATAAGTTGATACAACATCATGCACTTCTATTAAAGGACATGTATACTGATACTTACTAAGATAGGATATCGGGGGGAAACCTTCGAAATCGTTTCCAATAGATGGATTTTCACTATCACAAGCATGCAATCTATTTGTATCTAAAGCGATATTTACCTTTAGCTCTTTTACATAACATACTGATCCATAAGCATAACACTGTGAAGAAGGTGCACTATTATAATCATAACTATAAAGTTCTATAGAACGAAAATTTTGATGAAAAGAAAATGTAAATACAGAGTCTTCTTTTGAAAACTGAGTAAATAAAGGATTCAAATCTATATCAAAACTTTTTTCTTCATTTAGGGAATCTAGGAGTATAAATCTTATATGTTTATCATCATCAACTAAAAGTTCTACCATATAACTATTCCTATAAGTCTCAGGATCGCAATATCTCAAATTTCCATTATTAACAACCATTTCTCTGTTCTTTTGAAAAAGATCTAACATCGCAGAAGGAAAATATTCATTAATATCAAATAGATTTGTATCCAAATAAATTCTTTCCGTACAAATTCCAGCACGAATAGAGTCTGCATTGTCTTCATTCAAATAAATATGAAGATTAAAAGTTGTTGGCATGTGGAGACGTATTCTTTCTCTATCATCAATGGGATCTCCACCTATCGTATCAATTCCTTTACATCCAAATAAAATAAAGCACATAAACAAAAATAAACAACACATTCTTTACCTCAACAAAAGTGTTCGTAATGCTGGTAAATCAATCGTATTTACCTTTTTAAATTCACCATAAGTTTTTCCGTCCAAAACATCATACTCCCAAATTTTCTTTTCATTTAACCAAGCTAGCATAATACCATCTGTTTCAGGGTAACCAGAAAAACGATTTAATACATCTTTTACCCTGTAACGTACTCCCTGAGGAGAAATAACTAATCGCTTGTTTTTCGCTGTATTTTCAAAACATTGAAATTCTTGGGGACAGTTTTCAGATATCTTTTTAAAATTCTCGTCATTTACAGGATAAGTCATTACATAAGTCTTTGCTTTATCATCTTGAATTGCAAACCAATTGTTTGCCAACATCTTGTCCGGTTCTGGATAATCGGACCGCGAGGAATTCTGAGGTATATTTCGTGGAACACTTTGTGCGTCAAGGCCTAAATCGTTTTGTGACGATCCATAAAGATGGATTCCGACTTCGGACCAATTTTCTTTTGGAGTATTTGCTAACCAAACCATTCCCTGTTCATTTGGTCTATCAATAACCCAAAAATTATCTCCAAAGTATAAAATAGAACGATGATTAGCAATGGTTGTCATATTTTCATTTACTCTATACTTCGTCAATAAGTGAACAGCAGTGAACCCTACTGAATTTATATTTTTATTATTCAAAGAATCTAACAAATTTGCTTCTGAACCACCTTCTACCTTGAAATCATCTCCAAGTAAATCTAAATGTACTCCCAAAAAAGCTAATAAAGACCAGAAAATTCCTGGAATATTTCCTGAAAATGCCTCCGCTCTTCTACGAATTTCGTTAACATCAATAATGTGGTTATCTCTTTGAGCCCTGAAATCAATACAAGATTCATTAGGACTGCTTTGATTGCAATTTGAACCTAAAGTTAAAATGTTATGGCTTGCATGGCGGTGAAAAATATCATTACTCGTTCTATTTCCATAACCAGAATATCCCCTATCCTGAATAATGAATCCTTGTTTTGAACTAGATAAGGTTATAGATAGGTTGTCTTGTTGGTCATGATTTTGCCCATTTTTCCATTGCTGACCATCTTCCGCAATCATGGATAAGGAAATTGTATCATTGGAAACTATAGCTGTAATTATTCCGATTCCGTCTTTAAAAGATCCCCAAACGCCTGTTTTTTGGGGTAGGTTTGATGGTATGGCTTCATATATTGATTTATGAGGAAATCCGAATGCAGTGAGTGTGATGATTTTATTATCTCCAAACTTTAATGGATATAGTTCTGACCATTTAAGAAAATATGAATCTCCTGTCAGCTTTGCCCAAACTCGATAGTCTGGATTATAAGTACAACCATCGTCAATTTCTATGGGGATATAGCCTAAATTTTTTACTGGTCGAGAGAACTCTATCATGTAATATGGAGAACGTAAAAATTTTTCTTCTATCGCAGGCATTATTTTGTTAGCGGCCTTATAGGCTTCTTGCAATGCGGAAAGAATATAAGGAACGTCATCCCAAATGTATTGAGAATAACCTGAACCTTCTGAATAACCGCCATTTTCTCCATAATGCATTTTTAGTGCATTATTAAGATAATCTAAATTTTCATGGGTCCCATAATATAAAAATTCGTAGAGAGCTAAACTTCCATAAGCCTTCGCTACCAAATTATTTTCAAGCAACATTGGGCCTGCTAATTCTAACCACACTCTAACCCCATCGTAAACAGATTTGTATGCACTTGCACTCTTTTCTCTAAAATTTTTGTCAATCCAAGCCAATAAAGATATGCGAGTCATTGCATTTGAAATTTCTTGCAATTTTTCAATATGAGAATCAAAAAAAGCTTTTGCTGATTTCCAATTAGTCACAAATTCAACACATTCTATTACATCTTCTACATAACCTTCGTCAAGTCCGTACATATTCGTTATATTCTTACAAAAATCTTGATAATTCAACTGATAAATACTATTTCCAAAATTTCTCCATTGTGTCAATAAGGCTCCTGATATATTTGCTGCATTATAACACACCTCAAGCCCTCGAACCATCCAAGAAGCATCCGAAAGCATACCACTATTTGTTAGAAAATAATCCGTAAATTTCAATTTTCCCAAATTAGGATTCTTTGAATCTTCAAAAAATAATTCGCCGGGAGCGTTTGAGAATGTAAAACGACGTTTAATAGTATTGCCTTTATCGTCTGTTCTACCAGAAGTTGCCAAAATAGCATCGGCTAATAATATGTCAAGATTTTTCGATGTAATTTTTCTAGCATTTTCTTGCTGAATTTTATTTTCATTTTTTGCTAATGAATCTGTAATATTAATTAAATTCTTATTTTGTTTGCTATTAAGAATACTAATAAATTCTTTTTCCCATTTTGAGGTTCCTAATAGAGTTCCTTGTTCTAGTTCATTCCATTCAACCATTTTAGAATAACCAAACAATTGTGTAAATTGGTCTTTTATTCCATCAAAATCAAAACACCTTAATTCATTAAATATATCATACAACCAAAGAGTACTTTCAACAACTCCATCTACTATTCCTGTTTGTAAATCAGCCCATCCCGAGGCAACAGTTTCTATTCCTTCACGAACATCTTCTGAAAAAATCGCAGTTACTCCAATTGCTGGTGACACGGCAATAACCGCTACTTTATTTGCCACTTTACAAGCTTTTCGAAAAATACTTCTCCAACTCAAAGATTTTGCTCTAAAATAAGCATATCCATGTACAATACTATCAACAGGTTCTTCAATCCAACGATTTTCTGATTCTATGAAATGCCCAATAGTTACTGTATCACGCCCTTGGACATAATTAAAATCTAAAGGTAGGGCTAGCGTAATTTCTTGATTCGAATTAAGTTTTGCTTGAATATCAAAAACATCTCCCATGCTAATCAACTCTTTTAAATTCTCCGGACCACGTGGATTAAAAGCAAGTTTTTTTATAGTAGGAACTTGACTATCAGAAAAAACATTTTTATCAAACTTTAAATTAAGTATCGCAGAAGTATAAGGTGTTTTTTCAAATTCATAACTCACTAAAATAGAATCATTTTCTAGCAAAGTTTCTGTTGTTTTTATTTGAGTCTCAACTGGTTGTTCATTTGTAGCCCACCATTTTATTTTTATTTTGCGATATTCAGGAAAAGCTAATTCTAAATAAGGGGCATGATTTGTTTTTTGAGAAATTATAACTGCTGATGTCCAACCTCCAAGACGAACTTTCTTTTTTCCCACATACACAAAACCATTCAATTCTCGACCATCTTGTGGTTCAATTTGAACATAAAGGCGATTGTATTTCCATGTTGGCAAATTTGTAATTTTAAAAACTTGTGAACTTCCTTCAAAAATAATTTCAGAATTAACTGCCCCTAAATCTTGATAACGAGATATTTTTGACTCATACAGAGAATCAGTAAAATCATAAACCATTTGCCAAATAGAATCAAGTCTACTCTTATCACTATTTTTGCAATTTGAAAAAGTAAGATTATTATCAACCCACCATTGTATAGGCATTCTCTGCTGAATTTTTCCAGAATATTTTATTTTAATTTCGTTAGTGTAAGCAAATGCTACTTCTCGGTAATAAGAATAGAGAGAATATTTGCAATGGTTAACAATTAAATTTCCTGTCATTTGAACAGACGGAGAAGAGTTAATCCCAAGAACTACACGAGAATATTCCCAATCCTTTGGAAAATCTGTTAGAGAAATTGTATCACCATCGTTTAAATCAAGAATAATTCTTGTATTGTAAGGAACAGAATGAACCATCGCAAAAAGTATTTGCGGTAAGTATAAAAGAAACATTATTCCAAACAATAAACGACTCATGATTATTCCATAATCAATAACGCTTGAATAGGACAATACATATTAGCAGGATTCCCTAAAGCATCCGAATTAGTACTACAATTGATATTATTTAATGCTGTGGTATTGGCATTTGTAACTGTTGTTATCGCATAATTGGGATAAATAACTTCAATTTTACTACGAGTTGCATAGCCTGTTTGTACTAAAGCTTGAACTTGATTGTAAGTATTACTTGTTGAAGTAATAAAAAAACGTAATCTATAGGTTTTGTTATTGAACTGAATGTCCAAACCGGAGTCTATATAAAACATTCCATCACTAACTTGAAGCCCAATATGATATGAGGCAAGTCTTTCGTAACAGGATTGTGAAGGGATGCCTGTGGTTTGCCCTGGACTTGTGCCATAACAATTACCCTCAGCGTATGAACAAATTACAGTAAACAGCAATATGATAAGAATAATGCAAATTTTATTCATTAGAACTCCTCATTTCTTATAAAGATACAATAAAATTTTCGTAAAATAAAAAAAGACCATAGCCTCAAAAGCTATGGTCTTTAAATTTTTATGAGCCTCTCAATTAAGCCTGGTGTTTCTTGAACCAGCTGATGAGCGCATTTGTAGAAGCATCGTGCTTGAGTTCAGCATCTGCATTAGAAAGTTCTGGGAGAATCTTTTTTGCAAGTTGCTTACCAAGTTCAACGCCCCATTGGTCGTAGCTATTAACGTTCCAAATAACGCCCTGCACAAAAATCTTGTGTTCATACATAGCAATCAAAGCACCAAGAGTTTCTGGAGAAACGTATTCCATCATAATGGAGTTAGTAGGCTTATTGCCTTCAAACACCTTGTGTGGAGCAAGGAATGCAATTTCTTCTTCAGACTTACCATCTTTACGAAGTTCTTCAGAAGCTTCAGCAAAAGTCTTACCATTCATCAAAGCTTCTGGTTGTGCAAAGAAGTTAGAAAGAAGTTTTTCGTGATGATCACCGACCTTATTATGGGAATTTGCTGGCGCAATAAAGTCACAAGGAATCATCTTAGTGCCTTGGTGAATAAGCTGGTAGAAAGCATGTTGACCATTAGTGCCTGGTTCGCCCCAAAGAATTGGACCAGTTTCATAATCAACGCGTTTTGAATCTCTATCAACTGTCTTACCATTACTTTCCATATCTGCTTGTTGGAAATAAGCAGCCAAGCGATGCAAATACTGGTCATAAGGAAGCATCGCATAACTTGAAGCAGCAAAGAAATTATTGTACCAAACACCAAGAAGAGCAAGAATCACAGGCAAGTTCTTATCGGCACTTGCTGACTTGAAATGTTCATCCATTTCATAAGCGCCTTGGTGAAGCTTCATATAATTATCAAAGCCAATACGGAGAGCAATAGAAAGGCCGATTGCAGACCACAAAGAATAGCGACCACCGACCCAGTTCCAGAATTCAAACATATTAGCAGTATCAATACCAAAAGCAGCCACAGCTTCTGTATTTGTAGAAAGAGCCACAAAATGTTTAGCAATAGACTTTTCATCGCCATTAAACGCCTTAAGAACAGCAGCCTTTGCCGTTTCAGCATTAGTCATCGTTTCAAGCGTTGTGAAAGTCTTAGAAGCCACAATAAAGAGAGTTTCTTCAATATTCACTTTCTTCAAAGCTTCTGCCATGTGAGTGCCATCAATATTAGACACAAAAATAACTTCAGGAGAATATTCGCCTTCAGCTGGCTTATCAGCATAAGGCTTCAAAGCTTCAGTCACCATTACAGGACCAAGATCTGAGCCACCAATACCAATGTTAACCACATACTTAATAGACTTGCCTGTGTGACCTTTCCACTTACCCGAACGCACAAGGTTTGTAAATTCTTTCATGTGTTCAAGAACAGCACGCACTTCAGGCATAACGTCTTTGCCATCAACACAAATCGGAGCGTCCCCTTTATAGCGAAGAGCGGTATGAAGCACAGCGCGTTTTTCAGTCGTATTAATTTTTTCACCGCCAAAGAACTTAGCACGCATTTCTTCAAAGCCAACAGACTTCAAAAGATCTTGAAGTTTTGCCATTGTTTCTTCATCAATAATATTCTTAGAATAATCCAAGAAAAGTCCACAAGCTTCAGCACTAAACTTTTCAGCACGAGCGGCATCATTTGCAAAAAGATTTTTCATGTGCCAAGTTTTAGCAACTTCAGCATGAGCTTCAAGAGCTTTCCATTCTTTTGAGTCCGTTAATTTAGACATAATTAATCCTTTCCGTAAAACGGTTACTTGTTAGCGACAAATGTAGAAAATATCCATACAAAGATTTAAATAAATCAAAAAACGCTCCAAGCTTTGCAAGTTCAAAAAACTCATTTAATCTTTTCACTAAGCACACAAATTCATCTAAACACAAAAGAGGGGAAAGTCTTCCCCTCGCTACAACCGGCGGGCTTTTAGAAAACTACAACAAAAAAAAGAAAAGCCCACCATTTTTGATGTGAACCCAAAAAGTTAGACGGTTTAAAATTAGGATAAAACAGCGTTATGAGTCCGGTATTGCACCGGGCTCATTCCGTTTAGGCGCAGTTTTATCCGATCTTTGTTATAGTAGTCGATATATTTCACTAGTTCCTG
>JAGAKE010000015.1 GCA_017625775.1 Fibrobacteraceae bacterium | reverse complement strand
TGAAACATAACCTTTATTTTGAATAACTTCGAGCGAATCCATAATCATCTCCTTTTCTTCTTCGGGGAGCATTCCTCTTAAATATACCAAAATTTCTTCGACGATACTACGGAAGTTTTGTTTTGATTTTAAAAGCCGCCTGAGTGCCGTTTTAAAATATTTTTCAGCACCGTAAGCGTCAAAAACCATCCGCATAGCAGCAATCGCTAAGGCCAAAAGCGGGTCCAAGTTCGAAAAATCAACTGGCTCGCGCCCTAAATCGATAAATTCTACTCGAAAAGGCAAGCCGACTTTCTGAAAGAATTCAGGATAACCTGGGTGTGGCTTAATTTTTAGCGGGTTCCACTTGTCGCGTCCATTGTAAACGATAATCGCCACTGCCGGAATGTTTCCAGCTTTTTGGTGCATCACTTCAAAGTAATATTTCAAAAGTTGATTCCTGATTTTTGAATCGCGGTAGGATTTGTGTTCAAGAATCAAGCCGACGAGTAATTGATCCGGGCGGTTACTTTTGGAGATAGAGTCTATTTCGTTTTCTACATGAGAATGATTCCGGCGTTTATTCTTTGCAGGGTTCTTGATTTCCACTTTAAAAGTTAGATCGCCTGACCCGCTCGCGCCCTCTCTTGTTGCCGCTCCTGAGATTTCCTGAAGCGTTTCCAGGTTAATCAAATCTAAAAGTTCTTTTAGATTCGGGTTGTTTTTCGCTGCCAGCGAGATAAGGTTGGCAGTGTTTTTTGGGTCCGCAAAAATCGTGCGAAAGAAGTTATCGTGGTTTCTTTTTTGTGAACTTGTCATGAGCGTTTTTTTTATTTCCTGTTAATGTTTATATAAAACGAATTAAAGCTTTGCTTAAACCGAGCAAAGCCTCTACTTCTATAAAACGTTTGAGAAAGGAAATTCGAACAAAAATTTTTGAAAAAAGAATTTTACATGAAGACGACAGGAATTGCAAAGGAGATTGTGAATGAAATTTTCGAAAACAAGGCTCACTTAAAATTATGCAGCAAGAGCATCGGCCAAGGAAGGGGAGGCTTGGAGGGGACCGTGCGGCCTTCGCAACTCCGAGTTTGAGGTTCCTCTATAAAAATAAAAAACTAAAAAATTGAGTATTGCTTCAATATATCAGCCACTTTTTTGTTCACATCACCAAATTTTTTTCGATATTTTATTCTTTTCACAAGTTCAGCGGGAAGCATCCACAACGCCTGTAGCCATGCTTTTCCAAGCGCCCAACAAATAGAAACTTTAGATAGTCTTTTTCCATCGCCCGAAGTTCCTGGAACACCACCTCTAGCCATATTCAAATAACGTAAGCAACCTAGAATTGGTAATTTCAAAATGCTACCTAACGAAAGCAAACGAATGGCAGTACGTAGGCGATTGCGCTCAGAATAAAAAAGTTTCCGCGGCGAATAACGGACTGTTGTCATAGAGCGTTCATGAAAAACCTTCGCTTCGGGACAGAATATAGTCTTGTACCCGGCAAGATTATGGCGGAAATACCATTCCGTTTCTTCAAAGAACAAGAAGAAACTAGCATCCATTTCGCCCGCCGCCCTTGCAGCGGCCTTACGAAAACTCATTACGGCGCCGTAGCAGCCAAAAACTTCTTTTTCACGAATATCTGCTTCTGAAATATTCAACCCACTGGCTTCATTCTTAGCAAAAAGATCGGCGCCAAAAAGAACCCCAACAGCATTGACTACTCCGCTTTTTTCCATCACAAGACTTGCTACAGAACCAACTTCTGGGTGGCGTTCAAAGCAATCTAACAGATTTTTAGCCCAATCAGGAGAAAACTCCAAATCCATATTGCAAAGCACTTGGATTTCCGATTCCATATTATCCAAAAGCCCGTTACAAGCCCCAGCATACCCCAAATTTTTTTGACTTTCAATGACTACACAATCAATTCCCGAATCTTTCAAAACTTGAATAGAATTATCAGTTGACGCATTATCAAAAACAAAAACACGCAAAGGAACCATTTGAGACTTCAAGCTACGAACGCACCCCAATAGTTCCGAGCCACCGTTATAATTAATAATACCGACATCTATTTTCATAATCACCTAAAATAAGAAAGGGACCCGCAGGTCCCTTCAAATATAGTTTAAACTAGTCAGCGCGAATTACAATCCGTAAAAGCGGATATAGTCGATTTCGCCGTTAAAGAAGCGTTCGTGCTTGGCCTGATTTACAGCGTCGTACGCAATACCGATATCGTAACCCAGCTGAGAGACATCGCCCGAAGCGCCAGCCCAAGCGGTACGCTGGCCGTTCTGGTAGACAATCACGGAGTCGGCGGTACGTTCCACACGGATATCGTTCCATTCGCCAAGGGCAAGTTCCTTACCCTTGAGGACATTCCATTCCGTGCCATCGACGTCGGCATCACGGAAATGAACCGTGAGAACGCCATCATCAACGCGGATAATCCAGCCATCGCCATAGCATCCAGGAGGCTCGGCAGCGACAATGTTCTGCATTTTGCCAAATTCAGTCGGCTTGACACGGGCGGTCACAGCGAATGTATTACGCATGAACAGTCTCGAGAGTCTAATCGGCAAGCCAGATTCACCATCGAGGGCAACCGTCGTATCGACAACAACCGGATTGCCAACCAGGACCTTCGTAGAATTGTTAGCCATACGGTCAAGGCCGACAAACTTAGGTTCGTTGAATTCCCAAGCAGCAAGCAGCCATTCATTCTTGGTCACCACCGTACCTTCGGTAAAGCCCTTGAACACACCGACGCGGATATAATCCATTTCGCCAATGAAGTAGCGGTCATGGAAACTCTGGTTCATACCATCATAGCCGATGCTCCAGTCGTAGGCCATTTGAGTAAGGTCTCCCGTATAGGCGACAGCAACCGTCACTTCACCATCTTGGAACAGCTTGACACTGTCGGCGCTGCGTTCCAGGCGAATTTCGCTCCATTCATTAAGAGTCATTTCCTTGCCCGGGAAGACGTTCCAATCGTCAACATCTTTTTCAGTGTCGCGGAGGTGAACCGTAAGCACGCCTTCGTCAACACGGAGCTGCCAGCCGTCAACGCCACGTCCAGGAGGCTCGGCCACGATAATGTTCTGCATCGTACCGAACTGAGTGGGCTTGACGCGGGCTTCGACCACAAATTCGTTAATCTTGATGTCGTTTTCGAGAGACACCTTGAGACCCGATTCGCCATCGAAACTTGCAATGCCGGAATCCGAAGACACAGCGCCTTCACCAGCAACAGCATCATGTCCGTGACCCGTTACATCGAGGCCCACATTTGCAGCATCGTTGAAATCCCATTCGGCAATCCATTCGGTTACCGCGGAGTCACTGACAAGGGCAATCGTGTCGACCACAGTCTGCACGGTATCGGTTACCTGGACAGAATCCATCGGGGCGTCTTCGATTTCATCGACGGTTTCGACGCCAAGTTGCTCAACCTTGCCGTTCTGGCAATGGCATTTGCCTTTTTCCTTCAAGTCGAAGCCAATAGTCAATTTGCCAGTCACCTTGAACGAGGCTCCCGTATCATCACGGAATGCGCCAACGATACTTCCGTTTACAAAGATCACAACAACATTTTTAGCGCGTTCTACGCGAACATTGTTGAGATCTTTCTTCGAAACAATCTTCCCGGTCATAAACTTGTGCCATGCGGCGTTCGAATTTTCACGCCAAGAATACACAATCGCACCAGACTCCACCTGAACCATCCAAGCAGCTCCATCGCTTTCTACTCCGGCAGCAGCGATCGTATAAACGGAATCATCTTCGACAGAAACCTCTGCATCCACAGCGAAGCCTTCGCTTTGAAGAGTCGAATCTATTTCGACAGAAGCGCTATCCGATTCCTCTGATGATTCATTCTCGAACTGCCAGGAATTAACGACAGAATGCCTGTAGCGAGCCAAATGCGCCTTGGCATCCTGGACACTCAAAGTCGCAATATTGGCGTTTCCCATCTGCTCCTGCATATCCCCCACTGATACGGACGACGTCGCATCTGCGGATTCAGATGAGCATCCAAACAAACCAAAGGTGGCCGAAGCGACCATCGCTGTAAGTATGGATAATTGTTTCATTTTTCCTCCTAAAAAAGAAAAAAAACTTTTGTAAAAACAATATAATATTTTATATTATCCGCATGCAAAACTGTTTGCGCAAAAAACTGACGAAAGCAGCAACGACAATGCTAAAAGCCTCCGTTACCATCGGAGGCATCTTTTACATTTTCAATAAAATTCCCTTTTTAGATGCAATTTCTAACTGGAAAGAGGCTACACTTCCTTGGCTACTTCTGATTTTTTTCCTAACTATCGTGCTTATGATGATTCAGGCAAACCGTTGGCGGGGGCTGCTCCTAGATGAAGGAAAAAAAATCCCTTTTCGCTCTTTTTACGCCTACATTGCACTCGGCTACTTTTTCAACAACTTGCTCCCGAGTGGTTTCGGTGGAGATGCAGTCAAGACCATAGCATTTGGGAAAAAATTCGGAAATACAGCCAACTCTGTAGCAGCTATCGCCATTTCCAGAATTATGGGACTTATCGCTATGTTCCTCAGTTTTTTTGTAGCACTCCCATTCGTTCTTATACAATATCAAGTTCCAACAATTTACACCGTCACGGTTAGTGTAGTCGCTGTATTAGCATTAGGCATCATTATCGGGAGTCTCTTTTCCGATAAAATCCAAATTTCTCCAAAAATTTCAAATAAAATTCCCTTTTTACTCAAATTACAACAAGCCTTTATCATTTACCGAAAGCACCCCAAAGCATTTCTTCTTTCAGGACTAGATTCTATTTGGTTGCAGATTGTGACTATTATAATTCATTACGCTTATTTCAAGGCTGTCGGAGTTGAGATAAACATCGCACTTATCACAGTATTTACAACCATTATGGTCACATTCACAATGCTCCCCATTTCAATTAACGGAATTGGCATCCGCGAAAACGTACAGATAAGTTTATATACAGGACTGCTTAATATTCCTGCAGATATAGTGTTAGCCTCCACATTATTAAGTTACCTCCCCCTGTTATTCCAAGCGGCACAAGGCGCTATTGCTTTTGCCGTTTTAAACAAAAAACTTACCTAATTATAATTTCGCATTTTGCCAAACAAACGTTTCAAAACTAAACATTTGTTTTAAATTGTTTTAAATTGTGCGTTTTTTTAGCATTTCTTTAGCAAAAAATCTTCTTTCGAGAGAATTTTCAGCATTTTCTTCCAATTTTCTTGTTTTGGCATAGTTTTTGCTTATAAGGAATTAAATTTTTTATTAAGGATTATAAAATGTCTGCAGAAGAAAAAGATCTTTCAGAAGAATTGATTCGCGAAGCTGAAAACGCTGCTAACAGCAACTCTACAGAAGAAGCCTCTCAAGAAACATCAGAAAAAGATTCTACTCAAACAGAAATTGCCCCAGAAACTTCAGAAATTGACTCCATCAAGGCTGAATTAATTGCTGCTCAAGATAGAAATCTGCGATTAATGGCCGAATTTGACAATTTCCGCAGAAGAACGGCAAAAGAACAACTTGATTTAATCGAAACGGCAAATGCCAAACTTTTAGAAAAACTTTCTGAAGTTTTGGATAATTTTGAAAGAGCTTTTGCCGCTGAAAATAAAGCAAATGATTTAGAAGCATTTGAAAAAGGAATGCAACTCATTCACACCCAATTTGCCAAAACGCTTACCGATGCTGGTCTTGAACAAATTGATCCTGTTGGGCAAGAATTTGACCCAAATTGCCAAGAAGCTTTGATGCAACAACCTTCTGAAGATATTCCAGAAGGCCATGTCGTTACCGTTTTCCAAAAAGGTTATCGCCTTAAAGGTAAAATCTTGAAAACAGCAAAAGTGATTGTTTCTTCGGGAAAATAAATCGATTTCAAAATGAAACATACTTTAAGCAAACCTTCATTTTTAGCCAAAAAACAACATTTTTTTAATTGGCACGACTTTTGCTTAAAGTAGAATGAAAAATTTAAATAGGAGACTCGATTATGAGCAAGATTATAGGTATTGACCTAGGAACCACAAACAGCTGCGTATCCGTTATGGAAGGCGGAAAGCCAGTTGTAATTGCAAATGCGGAAGGTTTCCGCACAACCCCTTCTATCGTAGCATTCTCTAAAGATGGAGAACGTTTAGTAGGGCACGTTGCAAAACGTCAAGCAATCACCAACCCAGAAAAGACTATTTATTCTATCAAGCGCTTTATGGGCCGTACTGCCGGAGAATGTTCTGATGCAGAAAAGAACATGCCTTACAAGCTCGTAGGTTCTGGCTCTGATTCTGTACGCGTTCAAATTGACGATAAACAATACGCTCCACCAGAAATTTCCGCAATGATTCTTCAGACCATGAAAAAAATTGCTGAAGAATATCTCGGTCAGGAAGTAACTCAAGCTGTTATTACAGTTCCTGCTTACTTTAACGATTCTCAACGTCAAGCAACTAAAGACGCCGGTAAAATTGCAGGCCTTGAAGTGCTTCGTATTGTGAACGAACCAACTGCAGCAGCTCTCGCTTATGGTCTTGATTCCAAAAAGAGCGAAAAGGTAGCTGTTTATGACTTAGGTGGCGGTACTTTTGATATTTCTATTCTTGAAATTGACGAAGGAATGTTTACTGTTAAAGCTACTAACGGCGACACTATGCTCGGCGGCGATAATTTCGATGAAGTTATTATTGACTGGATCAATGAAGAATTCAAAAAAGAAAATCCTGGCATTGATTTGAAGAAAGACAAAATGGCTCTTCAACGTTTGAAAGATGCTGCTGAAAAGGCAAAAATTGACCTTTCCGCAACAACAAGTACAAACATCAACTTGCCATTTATCACTGCAGACGCCTCTGGTCCTAAGCACTTGGATTTAACACTTTCCCGTGCAAAATTCGAACAGTTGACCGCAAGCCTTGTTGAACGTTCCATTGAACCTTGCCGCAAGTGTATCCAAGATTCTGGCTTGAAGCTCTCTGAAATTGATGAAGTTATCTTGGTTGGTGGTTCTACCCGTATCCCAGCCGTTCAAGAAGCCGTTAAGAACTTCTTTGGCAAAGAACCTCATAAAGGCGTAAACCCAGACGAAGTAGTTGCTATCGGTGCAGCAGTTCAGGGCGCAGTTCTTGCTGGTGATTCCGCTGTGAAAGACGTTCTTTTGCTTGATGTTACCCCACTTTCTCTTGGTATTGAAACCCTTGGTGGCGTTATGACTAAACTCATTGAACGCAATACTACGGTTCCAACTAAGAAGAGCCAGGTATTCTCAACTGCAGAAGATAACCAACCAGCTGTAACTATTCACGTGCTTCAAGGTGAACGCGAATTTGCTCGCGATAACCGCACTCTTGGTCGCTTTGACTTGCAAGGTATTCCAGCAAAGCCTCGTGGCGTTCCACAGATTGAAGTTACTTTTGACATTGACGCCAACGGCATTGTACACGTTTCGGCAAAGGACAAGGAAACTGGCAAGGAACAATCCATTAAGATTACTTCTTCTAGTGGTCTTTCTGAAGACGAAATCAACAAAATGGTTAAAGATGCCGAAGCGAATGCCCAGAAAGATAAGGAAGCTCGCGAACTTGTAGATATCAAGAACCAAGCAGAACAAATGGCTTACCAAGCAGAAAGTCAGCTTAAGGAAATCGGTGACAAAATCCCTGCCGATACCAAGAGTCAACTTGAAGCTGCTATCCAAGAAATTAAAGACAAAAAGGATAACGGTTCCAAGGATGAAATCAAGGCTGCTATGGATAAGCTCCAAAATATGCTAAGTTCTATGGCTCAAGCCGCTGGTGCTGCTGGCGCCGGAGCTGCATCTCCAGAACCAGAAGCTTCTAAGCCTCAAGGCGACAATAAGAATGGTCCTATTGACGCTGAATATGAAGTTGTAGATGACGACAAGAAATAATCTATAACAAATTGAGTTAAACGGGATTTTTCCATAGGAAAAGTCCCGTTTGCCTTATCAGATTTAACGAATCATTTTTAAATTTTTGCCCAAAAACGGTTTTTTATGGCAGAAAAAAGAGATTATTACGAAGTTTTAGGCGTATCTAAAGACGCAAGCGCTGAAGAATTAAAGCGTGCTTATAAAAAGTTGGCTATTAAATATCACCCAGATAAAAACCCTGGTGATAAAGTGGCCGAAGAAAAATTTAAAGAAGCCGCGGAAGCTTATGAAGTTCTTTCTGACTCAACTAAACGCGCTCAATACGATCAATTTGGTCATAACATGCCTGGTGGCGGAGGCTTCGGCGGCGGCGCAGGATTCTCTAGTTTCGAGGATATTTTCAAACATTTTGGAGATATTTTCGGAGGCGGTTTTGGTGGCGGATTTAGTGGAGGTTCTTCGCGAAGAAAATCAGGACCTCCTCGCGGAAATGATTTACAAATAAAAGTGGCTCTTTCTTTAAAAGAAATTTTTGAAGGTTGCACTAAAAAAGTAAAAATCAAACGCTACACACCTTGCTCTCATTGTAATGGTAAAGGCGGAGAAAACACTAAAACTTGCCCAGGATGTAACGGTCTTGGTCGCATTAGGCGTTCTTCCGGCGGTTTTTTCCAAATGATTACGGAATCGACTTGCCCTCAATGTAACGGCATGGGAGAAGTTGTTTCAAACCCTTGTTCTCATTGTAACGGCGAAGGGCGCAAACATACTGAAGATACCATTCAAGTCAAAATTCCTGAAGGCGTCGCCGAGGGACAATACTTAACACTTCGCGGCGAAGGAAACTGCGGTCCAAGAGGCGGTGCTTCCGGAGATTTGCTTGTTGTAATTACTGAAAAACAAGATAATTTCTACACTCGCGAAGAAAATGACTTGCATTGCGAAGTAAAAGTTCCTGTTTACAAGTTAGTTCTTGGCGGTTCTCAGCGAATTCCAGGAGTTGATGGCACTGAAATCAACATTAAACTTGCTGCGGGAACTCAATCTGGTTGCACACTCCGTTTACGAGAACATGGTTTACCAGCTTTACAAAGTAGAGGACCTCGAGGAAACCTTTTCGTGAACATTGTTGCTGATATTCCAAAAGATCTTTCTTCTCGCGAAAAAGAGCTTTATAAAGAATTAGCCGAAATTCGAAAAGACAAAGATACCGCAGAAGAAGAATCTCTTTTGGATAAACTCAAAAATATCTTCTCGTAAAAGAACGTAAAATGCTTAAAAAACTCCGATTTCTACTCGGAGTTTTTTTCTTTTGGGCATAATCAACCTCAACAAAAATATTCGCTATGCTGATAAGGTTCTCTCACTTTTGTTGCTTTGGTTAAAAAAACAGCCAATTATTTTAAATTTATTTCAAAAAACCATATTGATAAACTTGTGGTCGGAGTTTTTCGGAAAGGTTTTGGTAGGCTGTTTCGAAGGCAGTAAATTTAACAGGGACTGAGTTACCGGATTCATTTTGTGCTTTGAGCGCCATACGGATTTGATACCAACCGATATCGGAACGATTAAGTTTAAATTCTTCTCGGATTTTATGATTAAAGGATTGTTTAAAATAAGCCTCCCAAATTTTGCGACCTTCATCAAGAACTGCTTTAGCTTCAACGCTGAAAGTTTTGCCTTCCATGTACTGTACCATAAAATCACTTTCGAAGCGTTCGCTTGCACCGACTTTTTCTTCTGTGAAAGGGATAAAATGATTGACGATACTCCATTTTTTACCATTCCATTCGAGGTCATTGGCGCTAGCAGTGAGATTCTTTCCATGGAAAAGCATATAGACCAAGCAATCGTCTATAAACTCTTGCGAAAGTTCGCCATTGGGTTGCAAAAATTGATCATTATGGTTAATCCATGTGTGGTCTATAAGATGCCGAACACTATACACTATGGCAACTTGCCAAAGATTTTCTTCTGTTACATACATTCCATGACCACCATTGAATCCCGAAGAAAACAAGGCTGTTCTTGTAGAAGCTTGTTGCATATCATTGCTGTTACACCAAAAATAAGCAATAGCATTATCACACCAACGAGTTCCTCGTAAATCTTTTGTTGCAGTTCCCGCTTCTAGTGCATTCTTTAAGGGAATGCAAACTTCTTTATTAGGTTTCAAACGCTCAATCCAACAAGTTAAATACGTTTCATTGGAAGCATTGTAAAATTTCTTTTCTCCGATGGGATTTGCATTCTTGTTGAGAACTTCGCAGGAAATTTCAGTGGGAAAAGTGTATTTGGTTTGCTTTGCTTCGTTTGCAACGGCATTGAATGTTTCCCAAATGAGAAAACCGATAGGAAAATCACCTTTGAGTCCATCGAATGATTTAGAATGAACAACAAAACCATCTAAATATTGAGTTTTCCACTTTTCTCGGAATGTTGCCATAGTTTGTGCATTTACATACTTTAGCGTGCTGAACATTGCCAATGTTGCATTAGGAATTTCCTTTGCAATCCTAGCGACAAACTGGGTAAAAAGTTCATTACGAGCCTTTCCAAATTCAGTCATTCCAAATTCAGCAAATTTTGTTTTAGCAATGCCTGTTTTACTTGCGGCCGTTCCAACACCTTTTGCCGCATTATCGGAACTTGTTGCTTCCCCGTACGGAGGATTTATCAGCACCAATAATTTCTTCTTTCCTTCATTGGCATCACGAATCACATTTTGCAAATTTTGAGGAATTTTATTCGTTAAGGTATAATCTATTTTTCCATCGTTTGTAATATCATCATTTAAATAATCATATTGAAAACGTTCTGCCGCTACACATATTTTCGCAGCCTTCATAATGTTCACATCTTCTTGATCTAAAGTACTCATAAATATTCTGCGAGGGTTAGAATGTTTGGCTTCTAAATTCCCGACTCCGCAACACATATCCCATACATAATAATCTTTTTGCCAATTTTTCCCTAAAGTCTTTTCTAATAATTCATAAGCCTTATCAACAATATTGAGTGGTGTATAATAAGCCCCTTTGAATGTTCTTTCATCTAACGGAATTAAGCAATCTCGACGTTCTAATAAATAACTACGATATTCTTCTTTAGGAGGTCTATGGTAAATTGTCCAAAATTGATTATAACCATCAACACTTCCTAAATTGTAGGTTTTACCATTTAACAAAAACAATGGTTTTTCGCCTTTATGCAAAAGTTCAGCAGATAAATTTTCATGAGTTGGGATTTTTCCATCACTCATAATATCCGCATAAAAGAACTCAGCAAAATTTTCAGGATTAGCCCCGACAATTTCTTTACCTACTATTTCAACCCATTTATCAAAGACTTGTTTTAAATTGTCTGGTGTAATTTGAGTTCTTATAATTTCGCCTTTAGCTATAGCATTTTTTAAAGTTTCAATAAATTCTTGCTCATGAGTTTCAATATTAAAACTCACAAAATGCGTTCCTATATATTGCGAAACCACATCCAAAGCATCTTGCGTCACATCGCTTGCGGATTTTCCCCACTTAATACAAACATTCTTATTTTGCAAAAGAGGAAGAGCTACTTCCGTTTTCATTATTGCTGCTTTAACGCTATCAACCACACAAAGAAATGGAGGTATTCGTTCTCCATCTTTTATCGCTCGATGGATATAAAACAAAAGCTGGGTAAACATTTCATAAAGAGATTTTTTTGAACCATACTTTGCCTCAAACCAAACCTCGTCTGTTTGAATATCTATCAAATTGCGTTGCACACCTTTAAGGTGCAATGCCTTGATGTATGCATCTTTAACATCTTCTTCTGATGTTGCTTTTTGCAATTTTTCAAATAGACTCATAAGGGTCCCTTTTAGCCCTTATGTCGCACATTCAAACAAAAAAGCGTGGTATCGAATGTACTCGCCGTTATCGAGGCTCTGGTAAACCTATGCACAAAGCAAGAACAAACGACCCACGCCCATTACTGGACGTGAGCGCTCGCTCTCATACTCTCGTGCATTTCAAAATTTACCAGATTTCGATAACGAGAATAAGAGCTAACTCTACGTTAAAACTCGGCACCCATGAATTTTACTCCACGGGTTATGTTGTTTCTAATATAATTTTTTTTATAAGAACTTTTTTATTCAAAAAAAAATAAGTCCATTTTTAAAAACACCATTGTTTATTTTTTTGCAGGTTCATTCGTATTCTCATTCTTTTCATAAGAGTAAAATTCCCCTTAAGCACATTTTTACTAAATTTGCAGTGGTATAAACTTTCTTGCGAGATTTGATTTAAATATGAGTGCGAAAATTCAACCGCCGCAATTGCCGAAAGGAACCCGCGATTTTTATCCGGAGGCTGAACGAATTCAACAATATATTTTTGATACTTGGCGCCAAACGGCCGAATCATTTGCTTATGAAGCTTATGAAGGCCCGATGTTTGAGCATTTGGAACTATTTACGGGAAAATCCGGCGATGAAATCGTTTCTCAACTTTATAATTTCACCGATAAAGGTGGAAGAGATATCGCTCTTCGCCCGGAAATGACGCCTACACTTGCTCGCTTAGTGATTCAAAAAGGTCGTGAATTACGCAAGCCATTTAAATGGTATAGCATGCCAAGGTTATTCCGCTATGAAAAAGCACAAAAAGGCAGGCTCCGTGAATTTTTCCAATTGAATATGGATATTATTGGAACCGATAGCATTTACGCCGAAGCCGATTTATTAGCAGCCATTGCAAGTATGCTTCGTAAGTTCGGATTGAAAGATGAAAATTTTGTTATTGGGGTTTCAAGCAGAAAATTATTAGCGACTTACCTTGAAGAAATTGGCGTTACAAACCCGGCACTCGTTTACCCTGTGTTAGATAAGCGTTTAAAAATCGGGCCAGAAGCCTTTGCAAAAGCACTTGCCGAAGCAAATGTTTCTGAAGAACAGGTTGAAAAACTAGATGCCTTAATGAATTGTAAAAGCATTGAAGAAGTTGAAAAGCTTTTGACAAAAGAAGCGGCCAAGAACGCCTTGGACGAAATCAAGGAACTATTTGAAACATTATCTGCCGCTGGCTATAAAGATTGTATTGCTTTAGATTTAAGCATTGTGCGCGGTCTTGCTTATTACACCGGCATTGTTTTTGAAGTTTTTGATCGTGGAAAATCTATGCGTGCTATCGCTGGAGGCGGTCGTTACGACAGTCTTACAGAAAAACTTGGTGGCGAAAGAATGCCTGGCGTTGGGTTTGGCATGGGAGATGTCGTGCTAGCAGATTTGCTTCGTGAATACGGACTTTTACCCGAACCCAAACAAAGTATTGATTTTTACGTTGCAAGTTTCACCAACGATATTAAGAAGATTTTCTCCGTTGCAAAAGAAATTAGAAGCATTTCTTCTTGTTCTGTTTCTCATCCACTTTCTGCTCTTAAAATGGGAAAGCAAATGGACCAAGCCAACAATCAAGGAGCAGCCATTGTTATTTATGTAGATGGAGATAAAGCTTCTGAAGGAACATTTGAATATAAAGACCTTAGAAATGGTTCTATGCATATCGGTTCTTTAGAAGAAATTCTTAATTCTCTAAAGCAAGGTTAAGGCGAATACTAAAAAATGAAGCCATTTAACACATTCCTTTGTATTATCTGTACATTCCTTCTTCTTGGGATTCTTTGTTTAATTTTCCCGAAAGATGGAATTCCTTTTCTTTCTACGACTCTTCGATTCCCTTCTCTTTCTGAAATGTTTCCTACAAAAGAAACTAGTGATTCTTTAGCTACTCCAAAGGAAGACCCAGAAGAAGCTATTCGAAGAATGCTAGAAGAGACAAAGAAAAAGGAATTTGCGGCCTATGCCGATTCATTAAAATATTACGAGGAATTTTTCAAAAATGGCGCTACCCGTTTTGATTTACCGGATAATGACCCTACTTGGTTTGATAGGTTTTTCTTAAATCTTGAAATAGCGTCTCTTGGTGATGGAGTGGTTCGCATTATTCACTATGGCGATTCGCAACTAGAAGAAGACCGAATTTCTTCTACCATTCGTGAAGACTTGCAAACTATGTTTGGTGGTGCTGGCCCAGGAATGCTTCCTGCGGTAGCCAAGATTCCTGCCATGACTGTTTCGCATATCAACAGCGGAGATTTGAGTCGAAAACTTATTTTTGGAGATTCCACTCTCCTTGCAACGCACAATCGTTACGGTCCTCTTGCTCAATTAGCAGAACTTCGCGGAGCAGCTACAATTACTTTTAGGAAACGCGACGACCGGAAAAATCAATTTCCACATATCGAAGGTTTTAGACAAGTTCGCGTTCTTGTAGGAAAAGAGAGTTCTAATTTTTCTGCTTCGTTGACTTACGAGGCTATGCTAGAAAATGAAGAAGGAAAAACTGAAATCAAAAAATTAACTGCCGACTCTCCAACAATTCAAGAAAAAGAAAACATTTCTGTTTATACTTTCAAACTTCCACACAAAGCTTCTGGCGCAACACTTAGACTTCAAGGACGCGCAGAAATTTATGCAATTGCTGCCGACGATACCGCAGGTGTAGCCGTTGATAATGTTGCTATGCGAGGAAGTTCTGGCACTATTTTCCATAAAATTGATAAAAAGATGCTCGCGGAATCTTACGAAGCAATGAATGTAAAACTTTTGATTTTGCAATACGGAGGAAACCTAGTTCCAGGAATGAACGCCTCTACTGAAAAATGGACCAAAAAAGTAATTTCTCGCCAAATCAAAACTTTAAAAGAGGTTTACCCAGAAGCCGACATTTTATTTATTGGGCCGGCAGATATGTGTAAACAAATTAATGGGAAACTTCAATCTTACCCAGGACTCAACAGAACAATTAAAATTTTAAGAGAAATCGCTTTAGAAGAAGGTCTTGCTTATTGGGATATGCATCGAGTCATGGGCGGGAACCAATCTATGATTAGTTGGGTAAAAAGAAATCCTCCGCTTGGTTTTTCAGATTACATTCACTTTACGCGAGCTGGCGCTAATCACATGGGCGATTTATTTAGTTATTCACTCAGAATGTATTATGACTATTTCAAATTTAGAGAAGCTCATAAAATTGACGATAAAAAATTAAACGATATTCAAGCATTCTCTGATTCACTCAAAAAAGAAGAAGTGAAAAACGATTCTAATTCGGTGGAGGAACTTTGAAAAAATTATTTTCCCTCTTACTGATTTTTGCATTTTCAATTCACGCAGAATTGCCTGAAAAATCTTTAGCAGGTTTCGATTTATTTGACACCACTCAAAACGAACTAATTTTTCCTAAAGGCGATTCCTCTTTTCAAGATTTTTTCAACAAAATGGATTCCTTAGTTTTTGAGAACAAAGGAAAAATTAGAATTTTGCATATTGGCGGTTCTCATATTCAGGCTGATGTAATTTCTGGAAAAATTCGTGAACGCCTAGCCAAAACCTACCCTGCTGCAGCCGCTGACCGAGGTTTTGTATTCCCGTATTCTGCTGCTAGAACAAACACTCCTTCTTCTTATTCTTCTGTTTATCGCGGCAAATGGGACATGAGCAAAAATGTTCTTCGTGAAATTTCAAAACAGCTTGGATTACTTGGGATTGCCGTAAGTACAGAAGATCCTAGAGCCGAATTTACTATTGCAATCAATCGCTACTCACCAGAACCCATTTGGCAATATGACCAAGCAAGGCTTTTTGGTTTTTCGGACAGTAATGATGTGGAACCAGTTCTTCATTTAGATTCAAGTGTTATTACCGGCACTTTCGATTCAACAAGTAGTTCTTATGTTTTTAACCTTCCGCGACTAGCTGATACTCTTCACATTTCTATGCTCTGGAAAGACACTCTTTTACAAGATTCACTTGCCAA
The DNA here is from genome assembly GCA_017625775.1 of Fibrobacteraceae bacterium. Taxonomy (GTDB): domain Bacteria; phylum Fibrobacterota; class Fibrobacteria; order Fibrobacterales; family Fibrobacteraceae; genus UBA1765. Next base: position 100,663 of record JAGAKE010000015.1, on the reverse strand, counting down.
AGCTATAGAAGATTCCATTTTACAAGATTCTCTAGCTGCCTTACAACCCAAAGACTCAACTCTATTAGCAGTTAGTGATTCATTAAAAAATCAACCGGCACTTGATTCAATGTTTCAGGATTCTCTAGCCATTTTAGATTCTATTTCAAAACCAAAATACCCACGATTTACTTTGTCTGGAATTTTATTAGAAAATAGCATGCCTGGCATTGCTTATACAAGTGTTGGAATTAACGGAGCCAAAGTCACAAATTATTTCCAGGAGCCTTGCCCAGATTTAGAAAAGCAACTAGCATTTTTTAAACCCGATCTCGTTATTTTAGCCGTAGGAATTAACGATGCGAATGTAGAACAGTTTAATGAAAAAAAATTTATGGCTAATTACGATACGCTCATTACACGCTTAAGAAATATTTCTCCAAACTTGCCTGTCATATTTACTACAAATAATGATTCTTACAGAAAAAAACGCAGGCGTTATCTTCAACATCCGAATGGGGAAATTGCAAGACAGGCGTTCTTTCAACTTGCCGAAAAATATCACGGAGCCGTTTGGGATATGTTCACCTTAATGGGTGGGCTTGGTTCAATGGCTGAATGGGAAAAAGCTGGGCTTGCAAAAAAAGACAAAGTTCATTTTACTCACGCTGGATATGTTTTTCTTGGCGACATGTTCTACCGAGCATTCTTAAAGGCGTATTATATGCACTTAGCCAAAAAGCCTGCTGAAGAACCAGAATCAACGCCAATGCCTGAACTTTCTCCAGAAAATTCAGATAACTCCCCCACCGCTCAAACTGGAAAAGAAAAATAATTATGGAACAACTCATTCCTTACCTCACCAAAATTTTTTCTTTTGACCAAGAAACGCCACTTCTTTTCACGCAATTTTATTTTTGGGGATTTTTCGCCATTGTTTTTGCAGTATTCGCTATGCTGCACAAAAAGCTTCTATTACGAAATGCGTTTCTTTTCTTTGTAAGTCTTTTCTTTTACTATAAAACAAGCGGTAGTTATCTTTGCATTTTAATTTTCACTGTTGTCATGAACTTTTTGATAGGGAAAAGAATTTATGCTTGCGTTTCAAATATAGGGAAAAAACTTTGGCTCATTTTAATTGTTGTCATAAACCTGCTCACCTTAAGTTATTTTAAATACGCTTATTTCTTTTTAGATGTTTTCAATAATATCTTCCACACCGATTTACGAGTTTACAATTTCTTTGCAGCAGCAAGCAACAAATTATTCCAAACAAATTCCCTTGTAGATACTATCATTTTGCCTGTAGGAATATCATTTTTTATTTTCCAAGCTATCAGTTATTGCGTTGATATTTATCGCAAAAAAGTAAAACCCGTAAACAACTTACTTGATTTTGGTTTCTATTTAACATTCTTCCCTCAATTAGTCGCAGGCCCAATCGTTCGAGCAGATGTTTTTATTCCGCAATTATATAAAACTTCTTATTTATCAAAGCGCTCTTTTGGAATTGCCGTTTTCTGGATTTTAAACGGGCTCGCCAAAAAAATCATTCTCAGCGATTACTTAGCAACAAACTTCGTAGATAGAGTTTTTGATAATCCGCTTTTATTTTCTGGGTTTGAAAACTTACTTGCTCTTTTCGCTTATTCTCTTCAAGTTTATGCTGATTTTTCTGGTTACACAGACATTGCTATCGGTGTCGCTCTCTTGATGGGATTCCACTTACCACAAAACTTTAATTCTCCATATAAAGCCCTTACGCCAACTGATTTCTGGAGACGCTGGCACATGTCGCTTTCCTCTTGGCTAAGAGATTATCTTTACATTCCTCTAGGCGGAAATAGGAACGCCTCGTTTGGCACCTTCTTTTGGATAGCTATTATTTCAATCATTTGCGTGATTCTTTCCGAAAGTCTGCTTGTGGCGATTGCTTTACTAGCCCTGTTCCTTTATCTTGGTCTTTACGCCACTTTTAAACCGTCTTCAAGAAAATTCATCACCACCAATATGAACGCTATGACAACTCAGCTCCTTGGTGGTTTATGGCATGGAGCCAGCTGGAACTTTATGATTTGGGGCGGTTTGAATGGGTTTGGACAAGTTGTAAATAAAATTTGGGTAAAATACTCCGTACAAACAAGAGCGATTGCTCTATTCCTGTTGTGTGCAGTCACAGCAATATTATCAAAGAAAACTCAAAATCCGCTTCTTACTATTATCGCTGTGTGGAGCGGAACAATTTTCGTTGGTGTTTACTGCAACATGGTCTTTAGAATATTCTCTCAAAAAACCATTCGTTGGATTTACGTTTCATGGAATGTGCTTCTCACTTTTGTGTTTATCACCTTCACACGACTATTTTTTAGAGCGGGCTCAAACCTAGACCCAGCAGAAGCAAATGATGTTGCTTGGGAAACCGCTACGAAAATGATTCAACAAATTGGTTCTCCATGGAATACTCATTCTTTGGGCAACATGATTTTTGAATACAAAAACATTATTGGCGTTTTCTTTTTAGGAATGATTATCCACTGGCTTCCAGCAAATTTCAAAAGAAGATATAGAATTGCTTTTGCTTCTTTGCCAAGACCCGTGCAAATTTTACTCACCGTGGTAGCGGTGTTCTTTATCTATCAATTTATGAGCGCTGATTCACAACCATTCATTTACTTCCAATTTTAATGAAAAAGGATTTCAAAGTTTAATTTAGACTACTTGTTTTTTGTATTTTATCACTAAAATTTACGGAGATTATAGATGTTTGCATTTTTAACTCGTTCTTTAAGTATTCTTGCATTAAGTGCTTCTTTTGCAGCCGCACAATACAACGACACGTCTGCTTACAAATTGCATGCCGATTCTGTTTCTGGAAAAACGATTAAAATGGATTTTTCTAAAACGATGACAGGCATTAATGACCCTGGTATGTTGTTTGAACACTTTTCAGGAACGCCACTTTTGATTTATTATTTCAGCCCAAAATGCGTTCATTGCCAACATCATTTTCCTTCTTACCAAACTCTAGTTAAAGAATACGAACCGCGCGGTCTAAAAGGAATTGGAATCGCTCTAGGCGGTTATATCAAGAAAAATGATATTAGGCTTTTCATTGACCAGCATAAAGTTTCAATCCCTGTTTTGCAAGATTCTGAAATGCAATTTGGCCCGACTTATGGTACTGGCTATGTACCTGTGGCATTTTTAGTTCTTCCTGATGGAACATTTTATCGTTACGAACAAATGAAGCCAGAAGCCATCAATCACATGAAAGCAGTTTTAGATAAAATTCTTCCAGAAACAAAATAAGAAAAGGTCTCAAAAGACCTTTTTTTATTCCAACATTGCAGATTCTTCTATAGAATTTAACTGAGGCAAAGGATTCGTTTTACTTTGCTTCGCTCCCAAATCTTGTAACTTTTTACAAGTATTCAAAATACTTTGTCCATTCGGAGCTAGTTTTTTTTCAGCGGCATCGTAGGCAGTTCTAGCTTGATTTAAATGATTTTCTACTTCTTTAAAATGTTTATGGAATTGCCCAACTCTATCCATAATTTCATTGGCTAATTTGTAAACTTTTTCATGATTTTCTGTTTGAGTAATCTGCTGCCAGGTTAAATTCACTATTCGAAGTGCTGCGTAAAGCGTTTGTTCATCAGCAATAAATACATTACGTTCCATAGCTTCTCGCCAAAGCGTTGGTGAAGAATTAAGGGCTGTCCAGAGAGCGCCTGTGTGAGGAACAAACATTATGACATAATCCATTTTCATTTTTTTTGAGTAAATGTATTTGGAATAATCTTTTTTTGCCAAATCCTTTACATGGCTTTTTATACTATCAATATGCCTTTTTAATGCTTGCTGTTTTTCTTCTTCACTTGAGGCATTTACGTAATCTATATAAGCAGATAGAGAAACTTTAGAATCAATAATCACATCTCTACTTTTATCTAAATGCAATATAACATCAGGACGCAAAGAATCAAAATGTTTTTCTGTTATTACTTTTCCATTTTCGTCTTTCAAACAAGATTGTGTATCAAAATGGATTCCTTCTTGTAAGCCTTGTGATTCAAGCAATTCTTTTAAAACCGTTTCGCCCCAATCACCTTGTACTTTCCCGCGTTCACGAAATACTTTAGCTAATTCATCGGCACTATTTTTAGCGGCAGCACTTAATTTTTGAGCGTTTGCTAATTCAGTTTTTAAAGCCGTTGTAAATTCCGTCTGTTTTAAAGTTGTATTATTCATTGCTTCTTTCATTTTATCGATCGTTTCTTTTAATGGGTTTACGATACGACTTAGATTATGTTCGCTTGATTCAGAAAATTCCTTTTGGCGACTTTTCAACATTTCATCGGTAGCTAATTTTAATTCAGCTGACAACTTCTTGATAATCTCTTCAAAGCGATTTTGCAATTCTCTTTCAGATTTTTCAGATTGTTCCGCCCACTCTTTTTTTGCTTCTTGCGTTTGCTTTTGAAAAGAAATTTGTTGCGATTCAATTTTTTGTTCGTATTCGGCTTTTAAATTTGAAATATTCCTTTCTGTTAATTGTTCAAACCTAGAACGTTCTTCAGCAAACCTTTTTTGTTCTTCAAGCATTTTTTTCGAGAGCAAATCTCGTTCTGCTTTTAAAACTTCTCGTTCAGAAACAATGCTTGCGATTTTTGCGTTTAATTGTAAACGCACTACTAGAAAAGAAAACAGCGCACCAAGTGCGACACCCAACAATATACTCATTAAAATTTCCATAAAACAACCTCCATTTTTAATATAGAAAAAATATATGACACTATTTGTCATACTTTAATTTAGAGACAAAAACTTTTTTTAATTAATAATACTCTTATAAATTCTACAAAGTTTGTGGAGGTAAAATAGCTGATTTTTGCAAACGGCCCTTACTTTCTAAATAGCGTTCATACACAAAAAGCGCAATCAAATTTTTTCCATCTACAAAAAGTCGAGCAGCTTCTTCATAAGGCAAGACTTCCGTACGAATCCACTCTTCTTCTTCAGTATAACTTTGTTCTTTTCCGTCTAAACGAGAAAGCTCTTCTTTAGATACATTACGTTCCACTGCAAAAATTCGGATTTTTTCATCTAAAAGTCCACAAGAAGCAGCAAAACCTTCTTCATTTTTTGAATAATAAAATGCTGTTAAATCAATCAATTCCTCTGAAGATACATCTAACTCTGCTTCTTCTTTGAGTTCTGCTAATGCAATCTTTTGATAATCTAATGACCAATCTAAAATTCCAGCAGGAATTTCTAATGAAGAATGTTCTGCTATCGGAAAACGAGGTTGACGCACGAGTAATAAATACGGTTTTCCTTCACAATATAAAACCACTAGCACACCAACAGCATTTCCACGCAAAAGCACAATTCCATGAACAGGTTTCCCATCTGGAAGGAATGCTTCTGCTTTAAGCTTTAAAAAAAGAGGCTCTTTTGAATGAAACCGAAAATCAACGGAAGAAAAATGAATCGCTTTTACTATAAAATTAGCTTCAATTTTTTTTAGCCAATGCGTAAATAAAGAAGAATTCAAAATTGCATTTTCGTCTTCTTTTAAAATTTCAGGAGAAAAAGAGTAAGCAATCATAACTTATTCCTAAGGTTTCTCAAGAGTTAGACAATTAGCCAATTCTAAAGCATCTTTTAGAGAATTCGGGTCAGCAATATTTTTCCAGGCAATGTCAAAACCAGTTCCATGATCTACACTCGTTCGAATCACGGGAAGGCCTAAAGTTGTATTGACTCCACTTGTTTTTTTTCTGGCACCTAAATCAAACAAAAGGGTCTTTGTAACAATGTGACCTTGATCATGATACATAGCGACCACACCATCAAACGCTTTACTATGAAGTTTTGGGAAAATTACATCACCTGGCAAAGGTCCTTCTACTGAAATATGTTTTTTCTTTAATGCAGCCATTGCAGGAATAATTTGTTCAATTTCTTCACGACCAAAAAGTCCACCTTCACCTGCATGCGGATTTAAGCCGGCAATTCCTAAATGAGGCGATTGTATATTCTTGTAGCGCTTCAAGAATTCGTGCAAAAGAGTTGCTGTTTTTACAATCCTTGTTTTTTCAGCACGATCACAAGCTTCTCGAAGGGAAACATGTGTACTTACATGAGCAACCACCCAATCCTTATGCACTAAACAAAGTACAGGGCGATCATCTCCGCACATTTCACCGATAAATTCTGTATGTCCCTGAAAACCAGGCACCGTTTTTTCAACGGATTCCTTACAAAGTGGTGCTGTTACTACTGCCGCCGCACGATTTTCAAGACAAAGTTTTGTAGCTTCTCGAACCCAAGCAATACTTGCCGCTCCCGCTTCTTTACAAATTTTTCCTGGTCGAATTTTTCCCTTAAAATTTCTGCCGCAAGAAAGCACTGGAATCATTCCCATTTCACAAGCAGAAAAAGCTTCTTCGGGTTCTTCAATACTGATAATTTCTTTAGAGATTCCAACTAAAGCAGCAGCAGAAAGAATTACCTGAAAATCCCCTACTAAAGCAACCGGACGCGAAATCTTATTTTTTAAAGCAAAAAGTTTTACTGCAATTTCAGGCCCAACTCCATTTGGGTCACCAATCGTTACAAGCAAAGGCAATTGTTTTTTTTTCATAAATCCTCTATATCGAATCTAGTCCAATAGAAGCTTCATTAAACAATTCTTCTAAATCATCTTCTAAAGGAATCCAAGAATCCGTGGCTAAATTTAAAATCCATAAATCTGAATTTTCTGATGAGATAAAATCATCTTTAGTTTCTGGCTTAAAGTATTCTATTTCAGCTTGAAAAGAACGCTTAATGATTGGAGAAGAATAACTCTGCCGATTAGCCATTCCGCCTTCTGGAAATTTTTCTACCAAGTACCAAGAAGAGAACCAAAGTGTATCTAAATTTTCTTTAAGTTTTCCAACACCAAGCGAATCATCTACCCAATCTCTTTGCAAACAATAACGCATTGTAGAATCTTTACAAGTTTTACGAATTGGCACTAAATTTGTATCTCGCAAAGACCATTGCGCTGGGTAAATTGTATCTAAAATAGTTTCACACGAATCAATAATATAGCCACAATTTGAAGGCATTAGTCGATAATAAAAAACACGTTCTTCTAGTGAATCTAAAGTTTTTAATACGGAGGGCGTTCCTTTTGTTCGACGTGGCAACAAGTAAGGATTTGCAAAATTTGAGTCCAAATAAATTTTTAAACTATCTCGTATAAATTCACCACTTCGTAAAACCACAGAATCTTCAGCTTCTCCTTTTGAATCTAAAACCACAATAGAACGTGCTTTTGCCCACGATTCAGAGGGAGGCATATAAATTAAGGTTTCCGGAAAAAACAATGGAGAAGCACAATCTTCTGAAGTGAGAGAAAATTCAACCTTTGGTTCCAAATAAAGAATTGTATCTTCTATACGTTCTTCCAAAAAGAGTTTATCTAAAAAGCAATTAGATAAAGTCCAAATACTATCTAAAGTCACCTGTAAAGATTCACTTCGCAAATGAATTGAACTTCCTGAATCAAGCTCCGCCTTTAAAACAAAACCAGAATATTCCCCTGCCATTTCATCTGGGTAAATTGAAATAGGCCCATCATCAGATTGAGTGCAAGCTAAAATAAAAAGAATAACTGTGAGAAGAAAAAATTTCATTATTTATTTCCATCTAACCAATTTTGCAAAATAATAGCCGCCGCTTCACAATCAATAATTCCTTTAGATTTTTGCTTTTTCTTTTTACTCAAATAAGAAGTTTTTTCCATAGCTTGAACGCTTGAATAAGATTCATCTTGCGTTTCCACGGGCATTCCAGGAAATTGCTTTTTTAATTCCTGAATAAACGCCTCTACCACTACATTTTTTCCATCTGCTCGACCTTCTGGATGATAAGGCATTCCCACTACAAAGCAATCTATTTTTTCACTTTTCACCATAGAAGATAACGCTTCCATTAAATCTTCTTTTTTTTGATCAATGGTTCGTCTTGGAAAAGCCCAACGTAATTCAGAATCAGCAAACGCCGTTCCTACGCGATGTTCTCCATAATCAATAGCAAGATAATTCATGACTATCCTAAAAAAAATTCTTCTTTAAAACTAGAAAATTGATTAAAACAAATCTTTAGCTTGTTTTCGAGCATTCTCTAAAGAAACGACTTTTGCTTTATCATTCTTTGACTGCTGATAAGTTTCTCTCAATTTTTCTTGTTTTGCTTTTTCCTGTTCAATAAAATTTTCACGCTTGGAAGGATTTATCCAAGAATCTGCCACAAATACACTTTTCCCTGCGTCGGCCGTGTAAATCACAGGTATCGATGTTTCGCTTGCAATTTTTATTGCCGTATGAGCCGCAGAAGCAGCAGCGCCTCCGATCATTAACAACCCAGAATAGCCAATTTTTCCAAGTTCTTTTGCAACAACAATCATTTCATCTAAACTTGGAGAAATCAAACCTGATAAACCAACGATTTCCGGTTGTTCTTTTTGAACCGCCTCTATGATTTTTTCGCAAGGAACCATAACTCCTAAATCAATTACTTTATAATTATTGCAGCCTAAAACAACCGAAACAATATTTTTTCCAATATCGTGTACATCGCCTTTCACAGTTGCTAAAACAATTTTTCCTGCATAAGAAGAATTTTCACCTTTTAAATCGTTCATGTAAGGCATTAGAGTAGCCACTGCTTTCTGCATCACTCTGGCACTTTTTACAACCTGCGGCAAAAAGAGTTTTCCTTCTCCAAACAAACGCCCAACTTCATTCATCGCATCCATTAAAGGGCCTTCAATCAACGCCATCGGAGATTCTGATTGTTGACGAAGTTCTTCAATATCTTCTACTATAAATTGCTCGTTACCTTGAATTAAAGCATAAGAAACTCTTTCCTGAACATTTTTTTCACGCCATTTGAGCGTATCCGAGGCGGCTTTTCCGAGTTTTCTGTCTTTAACTTGTTCGGCATAACTTAACAATTCATCTGTAGCTTTTTCACTCCGATTAAAAATCAAATTTTCTATAAGAGTTCGTTCTTCTAAAGGAATTTCTTCATAAACAGGCAAAACACCAGCATTCACGATTCCAAAATTCATACCCGCTTTTGCCGCGTAATACAAGAAGCAAGAATGCATACTTTCTCGAATAGAATTATTTCCTTTAAAAGCAAAGCTTAGATTGCTCACTCCGCCAACCACATGAGCGTGCGATAAATTTTCTTTGATAAAGCGGCAAGTTTCTATATAATCCTTAGCGTAATTTGCATGTTCAACCATTCCTGTTCCAATGGTTAAAATATTCGGGTCAAACAAAATATCTTGCGGAGGAAATGAAATTTTTTCCACCAACAACTGGTACATTCTTGAGCAAACTTCTATTTTTCGGTCATAAGTTGTCGCTTGACCTTTTTCATCAAACGCCATACAAACGACAGCAAATCCGTGACGTCGAATTTCTTTTGCTCTAGCTAAAAATACTTCTTCACCTTCTTTTAAGCTAATTGAATTTACAATCCCTTTTCCTTGAACACAACGCATTCCGGCAAGCAACACATTAAAATCAGAACTATCAATCATCAATGGGCAACGAGCAATAGCTGGTTCTGACATTAAAAGATTCAAGAAATGAATCATCGTTTGTTTGGAATCAATCAAGCCATCGTCTAAATTCACATCAATAATTTGAGCTCCATTTTCAGCTTGAGCCACTCCAATCGCAACAGCCTCAGAAAAATTTCCTTCACGAATTAATCTTGCAAATTTTAGTGAACCAGCAATATTCATCCGTTCGCCAATATTTACAAATCGACTCTCTTTTGTAATTTCTATTGCATCTAAACCAGACAACAAAAGCGATGTTTTTTCTTCTGGAACAATGCGAGGCGTTTTTTCTCGGCAAACTTTTTCAAAGGCTGAAATAAACTCAGGCGTGGTTCCGCAACAACCGCCCACAATATTGATAAGTCCTTCATCAGCAAATTTCCGAATCCATTCAGCCATCATTTTTGGAGTTTCATCATAAGAGCCAAATTGATTGGGAAGACCGGCATTCGGGTGAACGCTAACACGGAGCGCCGCCGATGAAATATCACGCAAATGCGGTAACATATCCTTAGCGCCTAACGCACAATTAAAACCTAAACTAAAAATTGGATAACTTGAAAGACTATGATAAAAAGCTTTGGCCGTTTGCCCTGCTAAAAGCCGCCCAGAAGCATCTGTTATTGTTCCGGAAACCATTATGGGAACCAATTCATTTCTTGCTTCTAGTTCTTCCATTATCCCATATAGCGCAGCCTTGGCGTTCAATGTATCAAAAACAGTTTCTACAAGTAAAATGTCGGCGCCGCCTTCTAACAAAGCCGCCGCCTGTTCTCGATACGCCTTGCTTAATTCTTCAAAAGTAACCGCACGAAATGCCGGGTCTAAAACATCTGGACTCATGCTTGCCGTTTTTGAAGTTGGGCCAATGGAACCTGCAACAAAACAACGCCTGGCTGATAAACCATTTGCCATTCGTTCTGCATTATATTCCTGAATGGCTTGCTTTGCAAGCGAGGCGCCTGCTTGCGCCATTTCATACACGCAATTTTCAAGACCATATTCGGATTGCCCAATTCTAGTTGAGCTAAACGTATTTGTTTCAATAATATCTGCACCAGCTTCTAAATACTGACGATGTACAGACAAAACGGCTTCTGGTTTTGTTAAACAAAGTACATCATTATTGCCTCTTAATTCCACAGGATGCGAAGCAAAACGAGTTCCTCTAAAATCTGCTTCTGATAGTCCTTGTTTTTGAAGCATCGTTCCAAACGCACCATCCAAAATCAAAATCCGCTTAGAGGATTCTTCAAGAAGTTCTTTGTAGGCTTCAGAAAACGGCAACGACATAAAAGCTCCTATCAAGCATTTCTGCAAAAATGCAGAATTTTTAACTAAAGAAAAAATAGAAATCTTTTATAGCTTCTCATTTTATTTCAAGGCTAGGCGCTTAAACATTTATGATTTTATTTTTCTTTTTTTTGCTATATTTCCGCGCAAGGCCCGTGTATCACAATGGATAGTGTCCGCCCCTCCGAAGGGCGTTATTCCGGTTCGATTCCGGACATGGGTATTTGTAAATGTCTTAGGAAAAGTCTCCTAAGACATTATCTTTTTAAAAAGTTTCTCTCTTTAATATTAAACCATTGAACCAGCTAAAAAATCACAACATTCCCAAAAAAAACTTGTAAAAAAACGTTGCTTTTGTCTTCTATTTTTTCGTTTTAAAAAATCTCTCTGTAAATTCAGAATCTTTTCCATTTTATTTATAAATAAAGGTTGCTTTTTACCACAGAAAAGCCTAATTTATGGCTAAAAGTTTGTTTATTAGGAGTGCTTATGCGCGATTTGATTGAAAAAGCATTGAAAATGGGTTTCACGATTTCATTCTCAGAAGAAGGCGGTTTCTCTATTATCCGCTTACTTCGTGGAGAACAAATTATTTCTAACTGCTCTCTTGGCGTCGGAACTTTTTCTGAAGTTGTTGAAGAAACGCTGCAAAGCATGCTATTAGACGCAGAACGCAGGAATCTCTAAAATCTTCTCATTTAAAAAGAAAATTCCCGAAAGTTGCCCGCAACTTTCGGGAATTTTTTACAAGAATTTTTTTTTGAATTAAATTTTCCCTATGGCCAAAGCACATCATTTTTCAGAAGAAGCTCAACTACTTGCCTTTGTCTTACAACCCACAGACACATGGAACGAGGAGTTATTAAAAAACTTAGAACAAACCTGGGGAACCATACGCCATTTAGGCAAGTTATTTCCTTTTAATAAAACAAATTACTACCAAGATGAAATGGGTGGAGGGCTCTATCGAGGCGTTCTCTCTTTTGATTTCACTCTTTCGCCAGAAAATATTTCCAGAGAAAAAATTCGTTCCAATGAACTCGAACTCGAATTTTCAAAAAGTGAAAACCGAAAAGTCAATATTGATATCGGTTACATGGATTTAGACAAAGTTGTTTTGCCTTCTTTCAAGCGCGGGCCGTTCAAACTATATGCAGGCGAAGGAATTTGGTTAGACATGCTTTTAACTTATGCGAAAGGAAAATTTTCTCCAACCGCTTGGGCTTTTGATGATTTCAAATCAAATCCGTATCACCATGACCTATTACTCATTCGCGAAAAATTCAAAAAGAAATTCACTAAATAAGTTTTTTAAAGGCGTTTTCTTGCCCATTCATATAATCCAAGAGAAAGTGCTACTGAAGCATTATAAGAATGTGCATCGGCTTTCATTGGAATTCGAAGAACGGCATCGCATTGTTTTCTAATAAAAGGAGGCAACCCAACGTCTTCTCCGCCAACGGCTAACACCACTTGTTCTGCAAAATCAAATGCAGCCAAATTCGTTTCCGTATCGGCATCTAAACCAAGAACCTGATAGCCAACTTTTTTCAATTCCGCAATTACCGCTTCTAAATTTTCAGGACGACAAATCCGCATTTTTTCTAACGCACCAGCTGAAGTTTTTGCAACAGTTGGAGTAATTCCGCACATTCCCTTCGCAGGCAAAAGAAGCAAATCAACTCCAAGCCCGAGAGCAGAACGAATACACGCTCCGAGATTTCGTGGGTCTTCAATATTTGTAGCCACGGCAATCAATTTACGTTCTTTATTTTGAACAGCTTCTAAAAATTCTTGTTCTACTTCGCTCCAAGGCAAAAGACTTTTTTCGTTACATAAAGCGACAACGCCCTGATTCGGTCTTGCATAAGAATCTAAAATTCTCGTTTCTACTTGTTGCACATGAACATGATTTTTTTTCGCTTGCTTTTGCAAAGCATACAAACGAGAATCTCCAGAATTTTGCTTAAATAAAATTCGATGAACTCGCATTGGTTCTTTTTCAAGTAATTCTCGCACTTCACGAATTCCACCTACAGCCACCTGAGGAGCAGAACCTTCATCGCTCATAGCTACCGCTACATCTTCAGCCTTCGGTCGGCTTTTAAGAGATTCCGGGGTTCTTACAAATGAACGTTCCTTAAAGCGGCGTCCTTTTTCATAACGATTCTTTTCCATAAAAATCCTTTAATTTGCAATTATAATTTTATCCATCAAAATATCATGAGGTTGCAATACAAGTGGCTCTTCTGACCATTGATTCTCAAGACAAATTCCTATTTTACAGGCATTCGGAAAACGAGAAAGGAAACGATCGTAATAACCCATTCCATGCCCATAACGTTCTCCACCTTTAGAGAATTTCACACCAGGAACTAAAAAGACTGAAATATTTTCTGTTGCCGGAAGTTCTTTTCGCGGTTCAAAAATTCCAAAATTACCTTGACTCAAATCTGAACTTAAATCTTGCACTTTTGAAAAAATCATTTCTTCTCGGTTCACACATCTAGGAAGTAAAAGTCTATTTTCTTTAGCCAAAATTTCTAAAGCAAAAAGAATATTTGGCTCGTTTTTCATTGGATAAAAAGCAGCTACCGCAGAAGCGCACTTTACCTCTTTACAAGCAAGAATTGCCAAAGACAACTCAGATAATTTTACTTTTTGAATTTCTGCCATAAAGATGAAAATATTTTTGGGAAAAATCGAACGCCTGCTAAAAGCACGAACAACAAAATAATCAAAAGAATCTGCGTTACATTCATTTTTCCTCGCCTCCTAAATTTTCTAACAAAATTTCATTCCAAATTGATTTTTGCCAAAACATCAAACCAGCGTTTTGATAACGTTCTTCCCACGAATCATCTTTTTGCATACAAAGAATAATCATTTGATTTCTATTACCAAGCATCGCAGGGTCAATACCTAATTTTTCTGCTTTTTCGTCTCGCCAAAATTTCATAGCAAGCAACAAATCGGCATCAGGTACTGAAGAAGGAGGCGGAGCTTTTGGTTCTGATTTTGGCCATTCTTCAACAGGAATTTGCATTGCCTGTTCTAAAGTTGAAATAAATGATTCTAAAAGTTCACCCGTATATCGCCTAGGAAGACGCGGCAATCGACTCATATCTACTTCAGGAAAAGTCGCACTTGCTGAGCGAACAATAGCAAGCATTAAATCAGGTGGTAAAATTTTGTAAGGCGGTTTATCGTTCTTTTCCGCTTCTTGTTCACGCCAAGCATATAGCGAACGCAATAAATTCAAACTTCTTGGAGGCAAATGTTTTGAACCTGAAATTTTCCAAGGGTCTTTTTTTTGAGGAGCGACATGCTTTACATGTTCTAATAATTGTAAACAACTTTCTGCATGCCAAAGCATTCGATTCGCTGCTATTAATTCTTCTCCAAGCCTAGCTGACAATTCATGCAAATAAATTGTGTCGTGAACAGCATAATCTTTCATATCTTCAGGCAAAGGACGAATAGTCCAATCGGCCCGCTGATTATCTTTTTTTAAAGTAATGCCAAAATATTCTTCAACCAAATTAGAAAGTCCAAGATTCGGTTTCCCAAGGATTTTAGCCGCTAACATTGTATCAAATACAATACGAGGAGTAAAAGAATATTTCTGGTACAAAAGCCGCAAATCGTAATCTGCTCCATGAATCAATAAAATTTGCATAGCCTTTGTTTTAAATACAGGCGTTAAATCTAATTCAGAAAGTGGGTCTAAAAGCCAATTAGTGTCACCAACCGTTATTTGAATCAAACAAAGACGCATTCTATAGTGGTGCATGGAATCGGCTTCTGTATCCACAGCGGCCATATCGTAAAGTTCAAGACAATCAAGCAATTGTCTTAATGTTTCTGGTGAATTAACCAGCGTATATTCCATATTCAAATCCACGAAAACAAATCTAGAAAAGAGAACCGAAAAACGTTCTCAATTTTTTAAAACTGATTTAAGAAAAACATCACTTTGAAGCTGAATTTCGTTTTTTATCAATCAGAGTTGCTTCACTTCTTATCTTTGCACTAAAATAAAGGTTCCCCTAAGCAATTTATTTAAAGTTAGACGTTTCTTGACGAACATTTTTTACTTATCTAAAAGAACAAAGCTTTTACTTAATATTTTATTTCTTATTTACTTAAAAACCATTGAATTTTTCTAAATTCACTCGCATGAAAAAGACATCTCTTACTGGAATTAAACCAACCGGAACGCCTCATTTAGGCAACTATCTCGGAGCAATTCGCCCAGCTCTTGAACTTTCAAAAAATTACGACACTGTTTATTTTATCGCAGACTACCATGCTTTGACAACAGTTCAAAATGGTGCACAAATGCGTGAAAATATTTATAAGGTCGCCGCTACTTGGCTTGCACTTGGTTTAAATCCAGAAGAAGGTTTATTCTATAAACAAAGCGACATTCCTGAAATTTTTGAATTAAGCTGGGCATTAAGTTGTTTCACCCCAAAGGGTTTTATGAACCGCGCTCATGCTTATAAAGACAAAGTGGCCAAAAACATTGCCAACGGCGAAGATCCTGACGCCAATGTAAATATGGGGCTTTACGGTTACCCTTGTTTAATGAATGCCGATATTTTAATGTTTAAAGCAGACATTGTTCCTGTCGGAAAAGATCAAAAGCAACACGTTGAATTTGCTCGCGATATAGCTATTCGTTTTAACAAGCATTTTGGCAAAGAAATTTTCACAGTTCCAGAACCAGTGATTCAAGAATCTACTGATGTAATTCCTGGGCTTGATGGCCGTAAAATGAGCAAATCTTACGACAACATCATTGACATTTTTCTTGAAAGCAAGGCGCTCAAAAAGAAACTAGGAAAAATCGTTACCAATTCTCAAGGAATTGAAGAACCAAAAGATCCTGATTCTTGCAACGTGTTTAAGTTATACAAACTCTTTGCTACGCAAGAACAAACAGATGCTCTTGCTGCTCGCTATCGCGCTGGCGGAATGGGATGGGGGCATGCCAAAGCAGAACTTCAAAATGTTTTAGAAGAACACCTTGGTCCTGCTCGTGAAAAATACTTCTACTTGTTAAATCACACAGAAGAAATCGATAAAATTCTTGCCTACGGAAAAGAAAAAGCAAGAATCCGCTCCAAAGAAATGATGGATATTGTTCGCGAAACTCTTGGAACTTTTTAAAGAGTAAAAAATTCACCATTAAAAAAACAATCTCTGTCATTTAATCAACCCCGCAAGTTCAACTTTGAGTTGCGGGGTTATTTGCGTAATTGCTGGAGTATTATAAACTAATTAATTTTCCAAAAAAAATCTGCCAAATAGAGCGGAACATTTGTCATTCGCTCTTCTTCGCGATAATCTGACATCGAAAAACGTAGCCCGTTTAAGTTCTCGTTTGTCTTTAACACCTGTGTAAGCGATTTTGCTTTCAAGTTTTCTTCAGCCTTTACTTCAATGGGATAAACGTAGTCGGTTTGTATTACAAAATCGATTTCTGCTGTCGAATTATCGTTAGAATAGTAATATCAGGATTTACAGCCATTGCAGTCATCTTTCATTCATTTTCACCTACATGCAAAAAAAACAGCTTGACTTTGATTATTTTACATCGTACACGATAGACGTTTTGCCAGAACCGATAGCGTTTGCGGGAATTCCCCATGACAGCATTATAGCCATCAGCACCTACGGATGCATTAAGACAGAAGATGACAAGTATCATTTTGAGGTCGGTCTTGATGCATGCCTACAAGCGCTCACGCCAAAGATTGTTCTTGTTTATGGAGCCAGACCAGAAAAAGTCTTTGGAGCGTATTTGAGATATGCAAAGTTCCACAACTATCCACTCTGTAGGGAAAAAGGGCTAAACCTAATTTTTTTCTACTAGTTTCGCCAACATCTTTTGAGCCTCGCCAAACGCATAATAGTTCTGCATGACAGACTTCACATCTAGCAAGATTCCCGCGATTCGGTGGTAAGGGCGATAATCGACTTCGCCTGGCTTTGCATCAAGATTCTTCCAGTTCCCATGGCAATAGCCTATAAAGCGCATCTTGTAAGGACGCGTTTCAAAGTCGTCATCTGGCGGTAATTTAAAGTTGTCGGCATCAAAACAATACGGCAATACGAATGCGTTGTAAATTGCGTTCGCTGTCATTCTCTCGCAGGCAGGAAGTTTCTTTTGCAAAACAAGCCGCTCAACATACTCCGCATAGATTCCTCGTAATAATCTAAACCTATAAGAACCCGGCTTCGTGAATCCAAAACACAACAGTTTCAAAGTGCAAACAAATATTATTCTAAAAAACAAGAAAGCATTGGAAAAAACTAGCTTAAAATACTATATTAACATCGCTTGTCCGCGAGGTTTCCTTGCAAAAGCACTCGGCAGTTGTTGGTAGCTTCTGCCGAGTTTTTTGTTTTAGAACACTTAAATCTATTAGAGTTCACTCTTCTTGTTCATAAATAAATGACAATTTTTTAGATGCAGTCTCATAAGCGAAAATCCTTTTTTCTTCAGGCGAAATGCGGTAGAAATATTTACGAGGATATTTCTCGTAAAACTCCTGAAGCGTCATTTCGTAGCCTTGCTCGTAATTTTTATCCGTCAAGGCCAGAAGTTCATTATCAGTAAACGAATAAAACTCTAGCCAGGTGCTGGTATCAATAGTCATTTTTTCATCGGTTAATCGAATTGGTTTATAAACTCTTTCTACACGGTTGTTTTCTTTTGAACATATCATCATGCGCTTGCAGCGAGAACAAAACCAATAGTCGCATGGTGATTCTCGATCTGTATAGAAGTCCCAGTAGAGCAACTGCGGATTCTTCTGAATAGTCTCTAAGATTTCCTTCTTGGAAAAGATGTAATAGACATCAGTTTCGTAGTCGGTGGAATTGGAAAGAGAATTTCCACATGTGCATTTTAATCGGGCCATTTCACGTCTCCTAGTTTAAATTTACCTTTATTTTATCCTTAAACCATACTTCAATGGGACCTTTCCCCCCCCCCTTTCGTTTCGCTTCATCGATTCCTTTCTGAATAAATGATAATCTTTCCAAAGATTGGTTATGGTTTGCATCGTATAGTGCGATTGTGCCACCACCTTCACTGGCCAATTGTTCAAAACCATGTCGAATGTTTTCTGCAATTCGGCTAGAGTTGGGGCTAATCACCTGCTTCACTTCAATATTTTTTACAAAATTAACATCATCGCTTGTCTTGATGGTGAGATCGAATCGTTTCTCCCCGTTTATTTCTTGCCGAAAAACAGATTCATACCCCATATCCATATATCGTTCCGCTACAAATATAGCCCCCTTGTCTTTCACCTTTCGTCCACTAGAGTCTTTGTAGGATAATTGGTGGTGCGTATAGCCGCCGCGACCTCTACCCATGGCTACCACCCCACCTTGTTCTAGCAAAAGTCGGAACAGTTTCAATGGGTACTGGAAATTTATCTTTCCATCTTTCAGGAAATTCTCCAACAACATACAACTTTATAGGATGTTTTTGACGACACAGTTCATGCAATCCATTAAGAAGAGATTGCTTACAAACTCCATTCTGCAAACAACTTTGTGATGTTATTGATAGAATACTATTTTCAGGTATTCTGGCAAACGCAAAATCTAGACTTTTTCCATCACTGAAACCTACATTGGGAATCACGGTTTTACCCATTTTTTGAAGTTGTGCACCAATAACCTTGTTCCTGAACGAATTCCAGATTTGCTGGGGAATTGGCATAGTAAGATACATACTAAAATCAGGCGAGAATCCACCCTCGCAATCCGTCAACATAGGAACATACTTCGTAAATTTGTTCCATACTCGCTCAAATCGGTAATCATCGATATAAAAATGAAACCACAATGCTTTTCTGTTCTTAATAGAGCTCAAGCAATTAAACGGAACGGGATTTCTTACTCTCGCCTCTGTAACCCGTTCCATCATAGGCATCCCAAATGTAGGTTCTAGCGATAGACCATCTAAAATTTTCAGTTTCAGGACATCATGGTCCAGCCATTTGTCGTACTTCATATAGGTTCCCTTGCACTGGCGTGCTGTTATGATCTTGCAAGGGAACTGCTTGTCCACGCGATTTCGATGCAAGACCTAGTTTTCGTTTTTTCCATTCCGATGGTTGGTAGCGCTCGGATTGGCGTTCCTTATTTTTCTTTAATTCAGAAATATAGATATCAAGTTTATTTCTCTCTAAACTCAAAATTTTCTGTTCATAATCTTTGTATTTGCCGTTAAAACATCTTAACCATCCTTTGTAATTAGCAAAAGCATAACTAGCCGCTTCATGACTCAGCCCAAAAGCTTTTTGAATCGTTTCTACTGTTACAATCGGAAGTAAATGAATCAATGGCATAGGAGCCATAGCATATCTTGCAAAAAATTTTGATTCTGCTTCTTTCTCCTCATCAGGCTTATTCCGTGTAGAATTATGATCAAGAACATAATGTCCAATTTCATGCATTTTTGACATATTTTGACGTTCTATCTTTTTTTTATCATTAAAAAAAACAGAAGCATAAACACGATTTTTCTCACAAAGAAAACCATCTTGACTAGTATGCATTGCAAAAATATGAGCTTCTTTCCCTAGTTCACTATAGGGAATAAATTCTATCCCCAATTTATATGCAAAATTATCAATATTTAATGGATAAGACATATTACATTGCACTAGATAATGTGCAACTTCGCCTTTTAGTTCTTCATAGGTTTCATCATCCAAATACATTTTAAATTTTACCATCTTTCAAAAGAACTTTAACTAACTTAAACTTTTGCTCGTCATTTAACTGCCTTGCACTGCGAGCCACAATTTTATAAACATCATCAAAATTCGGTTCTGTACTGCAACCGATTAATTCTTCTACTGAAACTCCCAACACTTCCGCCAATTTTATAGCAACCACAAACCTAGGAACCCTATCCCCCTTAATGTAATGACTTACAGCAGCCTCTGTCACACCTGCATTTACAGCAACCTCTTTCTGAGTCATTCCTGATCTTGATATGGCTTGTTGCAATCTTTTGTTAAATCCGTCATTCATGGTAACCTCTCCAATTAATCTTAATATATGTAAAAATTATCACTTTGTCAAGATATTTTGTTATTTTTTTATTTCAAAACACAATATATTGTACCACTATCCACAATATTATTATTTTATTAAATAAGAAAAGCGAATAAAATCATTCCAACATTTCAAAAAAAAAAATGATTCGACTTTCACGCTTTCAATCTTTTGCTAAAGCAAGAGGTTTATTGCTTTTCACAATAATCTCTACATAAAGCTTTAAAACCTGCTGTATTAACAAAATAATTCTGAACGTTGTTTAACAAACAAGAAATTATATCATTTCTTTGAGTTTTTATTTTAGGAGATTCGTCAATAAAAATTAGATTAGCATACATGCCATCTAAAAAAGTAACATAGTGAATGTGAGAATCTTTTTCTGCATAACGAATAAAGTTTGCTATTTCTACAATTTGTTTATTTTGACCACCACCACCTTCTTTCATAGTTTTCATTTCCATAATGAAGTAATCTTTTTTTAGTTTAAATAAAAAATCTGGCAATTTTCCCTGATCATAATATCTTGACGTCATTTCAATATGATTATTTTGAATAAAATTTTCAAATAACCATTTATCGCCCTTATCCGGAAGAATATAAAAATTATCTTCATTACTCATATGTCGTTCACACTGATGTACTCCTAAAGAATGAAGAATATTTTGCACTTTAGTAATACTCGTTTTTGAATTTCTTTTATGAGAATAATTGTCAGACATCACCTGTAAAACAGAATTAGAATAACCATGACTCATGTAAATATGGTGACGTTCTTGACAAAACTCTTTCATCATTTCGTAAATAAATTTGTCTTTATCTATCATTTTTTTAAATAAAGAATAGCTAGAATTATAAACCATAAAAAATTGAGAAAATGCTGTATAATTTATTTTTTCAGTATTTGACATAATATCTGTAACTTGAGAAACAATATTCTGTATTTCAGGGGAAGAATCATTTTTTCCCATCTTTAGTAATACATCAAATGCTGATATCAATTCGATTAAAAGAGCATTTTTTTCAGTTAGTGTATTTTTTTCGTCAACTGTTTTGGGAATTACAAGTTCACCCTTCTGATAAAATGGATCAAACAATGGCTCTGGATTATTCTTAGAATAATTAAAAAAATCTATATTCGTCATATTAAATCCCCTTGGAGACAATTTGTTTGTAAGAAATTTCTAGAATAGCTCTACATGTTTTAAAATCAAGACGCCGTCTTCTTAAACCATTTTTCATATTTCCCTTAAAAGGACTTAATATCACATCTGCTGTATTTTTTCGAATATTCTCTAGAATATTATTACAACATTTCAAAAACATCACTTTTTTTTCATCAGGAACATCAATTTCAATTAATGTCATCAAACGTGAAGATGCTTTTATACCTTTTTCCCAATCATAATCCATTTTTTCTCTGAAATCAAATTTCAACATATTTTCGGGATTAGTGCTATCAACACATCTCACAGCTAACCACCCAGATAAAACATTAAACCTAATATTCACATCATTTTTAGGAAATATTCTAAATGATTCTATTTCACCTAATTTGTTTATATATGTGTCATTTTTATACACATCAATTTTTCCCAAAGGCTTATTTATAGAATCAAAGCATAATACAACAACAGGAGTATCCGTATCTAAAAAAGGGTTATCTTCTAAAATAGTAATGGATTTTAATTTATTTTTACTAACAAAATTTGAATTTATAAATGTTTCAGGAACTATAGCTACAACATTTTTTTGAGCTAAAAGCATTTTTTCCAATGCAATCAAATAAACATCATCATAAATACTTGTCGCAAAATATTTCTCTAAATAGGAGTAAATTTTTTTTCTTGATGCAGAATAGTTCGATATATAAGGAGGATTTGTAACTATTATTGCATCATCCTCTGGAGGAATGTTTATCAGAGAATCATTATAAGACCATCCTAAACTTTTATCAATATCCAATCCTTTGGTACTTTTTATAAATGGAAATTTTGATACAACATTAAGTAAATCACCACTACCAGCAAAGGGGTCATATACAACAGAATTTCCTGCATTTTTTATAAAATCACATATTTGTCTTTTTAACCAGTTACTCTCTTTTGTAAAAAACTGTCCTAATATTCTTTTCTTCCTCGCCACCGCATACTCCATTTCAAAAGTGAACGAGTTCACTCTCGCGGGAGCGGTTCTGGCCGATTCGCTTGGCCGGGGTGCGGGCAAAAAGAACGGCGAAGAGCCGACTCACTCCTCGCCTAAAAGCGTGACATTTTCAAAAGAATACAATAGCTCGCACTATTCTTGCAATGGATTGCTTCACCCTTTCAGGGTTCGCAATGACACTCGAAAAATCAAGCGGTCATGCGTTTGCGCAATAACGTTGCAAAATAATCCCAAGCGAATACAGAACGCTCAGGGTACACTACGCCCATGCAATCCACGGGCGATGGCGAGTCATTGCCTTATTCCTTGTGTATGAAATTGTCGAAGGTTCAGTTAGAGGACAAGAGCAAAACTCAGTGAATTTCCCCCTATTCTGCACTTATCCAGTCTTTTTCAGAAATAAAAAGGCGTGGAGTTGAATGCATTTACCTACCTGAGGCCTTCGACTGCCCTACACAAATAAACACAAACAACTCACGCCCCAAACGGCCGTTTGCTTGTTAGGCAAATCGATTATATCAACACCATATAGCAAAACGATGCAACCGGTAATTACCAGCTGCAGACGTGAGCGTTCGTCTCATCCTCTGTGTATGAAATTGTCGAAGTTTCAGATAGAGAACAAGAGAAAACTCTATTTACTTTGAAATATAGATTTTTGGAATGGCAAAAGATGACAAAAAGGGAGTTCCCTTGCCTTTTTTTACTCAGCTTTTTGTATATTACTCCATGACAGGCACCGGCAGCAAATATCCGCTTGCAAGCCAAGTTCGACTAGAAAAGCCGACTTTTTGTTATATCCCCAATAAAATTGGGCGTTCTTATATAGCAAAGGTCGGCTTTTTTGCGTTTATAGGAGTAAAAATGGCCAAAAAGACCGAAAAAAGGGATAATTCCGTACCAAACCCGCTCGTGGAGTCGGGCGTAGAAAAGATGATTCGAGTCATTCGAGGCAAGCAGGTTCTGCTTGACCGCGATATTGCAACGTTGTATGGCGTTGAAACTAGGGCGATAAATCAGGCTGTCAAACGGAACATCGAGCGATTTCCGGAAAGATATTGCTTCCGGTTGGAAAAAAACGAACAAGAAAACTTGAAATCACAAAATGTGATTTCAAGTTGGGGCGGCGACAGGTTTAAGCCCTATGTTTTTACGGAACAGGGATTTGCCATGCTTTCATCCGTTCTGAAAAGCAAGGTTGCCGTGAACGTATCCATCGCAATCATGGATGCGTTTGTCGCCATGCGGCAGTATTTATATCAAAATGGCGGAATCGTCAATCGCCTTTCTAATGTCGAAGCGAAGGATTTGGAGCAAGATGCTCGTCTCTTAGATCACGACCATAAAATAGATTCTCTTTTCGAGGCAATGGATCGTGGCGAGCTCAAATCCAAGGGCTTATTTTACAACAACCAGGAGTTCGATGCCTATGTATTTGTCTGCAACCTGATTCGCCAAGCCAAAAAGAGAATTGTGCTGGTCGATAGATATGTAAACGAGAAAACCTTGACCATAATGCTCAAACGGGAAAAAGGCGTTTCCGTGACTATTTACACCTACGACAAGAGCAAGGTTCTCGAGTTAGACCTAGCAACTTACAACGAACAATATCCCGACAGCCCAATGCAAGTCTTGCCAAGTTACGGAATGCACGACCGATTCCTATTCATAGACGATACGGCTTACCACTTCGGGGCTTCGCTCAAGGATTTGGGCAAGAACACCTTCTTCTTTACGCAAGAAGATTTCACACTAGAAGAAGTATTAAAAAAATCAAAATAAAGTTCCGAAGGGCGCAGCCCTTCGGAACTTATTCTCGCAAGAGAAAATCAACACTCTTAATTTTTAGTAATATGGAATGAATACCCCATAGAACCTTGATTTACTTTCAACAAATAACGACCTGTTGATAAAGCATCTGTTGAAATGTAATAAGAACCAGCGTTTCCAGAAATATTTCCATTGAGCAAGCGAACGCCAGCCATAGAATAAATTTCATAAGACAATGTTCCTGAAAGTTTAGAGTTCAAAAGAACGCCGTTGTCTTGACTTTTTAAATGGAATGGTGCGCTTGGCTTAGCTACAGAAATTGCATTGGAGTTTTCTTCAGGGGGTTGCTCCGGAGATGTAGCATTATCCACAGGAACGGTTCCTGAAAAACCTTCTTGACCTGATTTTGTAATTGCTAAAATCAAAGTACCATTACTTACTTGAATATTGTCCGGGTGCATATCTACGCGGTTTTCGTCAAAGGTCCAATTACCACAACTCCAGCGAGAATCATCAAAAGTATCAAAATCATCCACCCATTTTAAAGTCCAGTCAGAGCCATTTTCACCAGCACCTGGCGTATAACTATAAACCTTTACCCAATTAATGTATTGATACACAGGCAAAATACTTTCATCCCATTCACCGACCCAAGCAGCCACTTCTGAAGACCACAAATTAAAGCGAAGTCCTTGTTCTCGAATTAGGGCTGCAACCTGATTTTTTGAATCACTCACACCAGTTTCTGTACGGCGAACTTCAACACCATCTAAAAACCAAGAAACATGAGTAGGACTCCATTCTAATCCATAAGTGTGGTAAGCAGCATTCGCTGCCGGAGAAACCGTGTGATGTTTTTCACTTGTCACTTTTTTAGCCGCGTTACCAGTAATAATATTGGATTGGAAACTTTCCGGCTTTTTACCTAAAACCTCAATATCTACTTCTACCCAAGGCTCCGGGTCTCCCATATACGAATCATTATGGTAAAGGAACATAGAACTTACAAGGCCAGAGCCTGCTGCCATATACATATGAGCTTCGAATTTACCATATTGGTAAGTTTCGTTTGTGTACAACTCGGCTCCAGAATAATCCTTTGCAAAAGCAAATGCTGTAAAGAAAACGAGAATTGTTAATATTTTTTTGATTTTCATAAAAACTCCTTACATTTAAATATATATCTTAAGAAATGATTTGACAACAAGCTCTCTTCAATTTGCCTTAAATAAATTCAATTTTATGATTCTAAAAAAATGATTTTCTGCTAGAGTAAAAAAATGAACGCCGGGCTGCTCCCCCATATACAAAAAAAACAAGAACTTTGTCCCAACTTGGACAAGCCTTTATATAATCGTTTTTTGCTGGCTAAAAAATGAAATTGCTATCAAGGATTCTATAGTTCAAAAGTTGAACGATATTTTGAATTTTCAAAATCACAGGAAAATAAGGAACATGAATTATTGAATGGTGAACACGGCCTTGTTTAACAATTTTTCCATTTAAATCAAACAAATAATAATCTTCATTTTCCCTTACATTTTGCAAATAATTTTTTTTTGAATCCATTATAAAGACTTTTACAGAACTATTTGTTTTTTGTTTTCTTTTTAAAAAATCAGTTTTCTTTTCAATAAGAGAACAACAACCATATAATGGCATTCCCACAAAATCGCCGTCACTCGCAAAGCCATCATACCTAGCTAAATCTATATCTGGACATGCAGCAAATTTGTTTTTAAAAAATGAAATTATCCCTGAAATAAGATTTTCTGCCGAATCTTTAGATATCATAAAAATTTTTAATTCTTGCAAGCGCAAAAATTCTTCTTTCAATACCTCACTGAATTCTAAATGTCCTTTTTTTCCTTTTGTTATAAATCCTGCCCCAATATTTCCATCACAAGATTGCTCAAATCGATCTAACCACATATAACCATCATTAAAGTTCATGCCTATAGCAACTGTTGTATCTAAAGGCGATGGGTAAAAGAACCCCAATTCATCACAATACAAATTTGCAACGTTTAGAAAGGATTGAGTTTGAAATTTTTTTATTGTTTTGCATGCATGAGGTAGTTCATCATAATTGATGTCTAAATTAAGATACAGTTCTGTTGTTGGATAATACTCTAAAGCTAAAATCTGATTGAAGAATAATGCAATAATATAAAGAAAAAAACGTCTCATTTTATTTGTCTTTAAAAACAATTTCTGCTAGAAAATCTAGTTTAAAATTAACACCATAAACTGTTGTGTATTGATGAACAGTTATATTTTTACCTAAAAATTGCCCATATAAAGATTTATTGCTTTGGCCTAAAATTAAATCTGCCTTAGGAGCTACAATGGTTCCACACCACTGTCCTTCTATAATCATTGTTATTGGGCCCTATTCCGAGTTCTTTGGCTATATGGTTTGCGGACTTATTTTTCAAAAACGTTAGCTAGTCTAGGAGTTTTGGATTTTTCATAGTATTTAGCTTTTTTACCTAAGGTTTGTTCTTGATAGGTTTAAATCTTGTCTAGTGTCCGTTATTTTTTCTATCTTTCAGTCGTATTTTAGTTTTTTGAAGGAGTTATTATGGCTACTGAAAAAATGGAATTTCAAACTGAGGTTCGTGATTTATTGAACCTTATGATTCATTCCTTGTATAGTAATAAAGAAATTTTCTTGAGAGAACTTGTTTCTAATGCTGCTGATGCTTTAGATAAAAGACGTTTTCTTTCTGTTTCTGATTCTAGCCTTTTGCCTGTCGGAACACAACTTCGCATTGATATAAATGTTTTTAGCGAAGCCAAACGCCTTGTGATTGAAGATAATGGTATTGGCATGAACCGTGAAGATTTGATTCAGAATCTCGGTACCATTGCTCGTTCCGGCACAAAGCAGTTTATGAAGAATTTGAAAGATTCTGACAAGTCGAATGTGGAATTGATTGGCCAATTCGGTGTTGGTTTTTATTCTGCTTTTATGGTGGCTCGCAAAATTGAAGTTTTAACAAAGAAAGCGGGCGAAGAACAAGGTTACCTTTGGAGTTCAGAAGGTACAGGCGAATTTGAAATTACAGAAGCTCCTAAGGAAAACGCCGGTACAAAAATTACTCTTTATTTGAAAGATGATGAAGATGTTGCTGAATTCGCTGAAGAATGGACTGTTAAAAGTGTAATCCGCAAATACAGTGAATTTGTTTCTTACGGCATTTACTTCCACCCGGAAGCAAAGAAAAATGACAAGGGTGAAATGGAAATTCCTGAAGAAGAACGCTTAAATAAAGACCAAGCTCTTTGGCGTCAGAGCGAAAAAGAAATTACTGAAGAACAATACAAAGAATTTTATCATGTAGTTTCTCACGACGGTTCTGACCCTTCTGCCTGGAATCATTCTCACGCTGAAGGTTCTTTGGAATTTTGGAGTTTGCTCTATTTGCCTTCAAAAGCACCTTATAATATTTGGAATCAGGAAGCTCAAAATGGTTTGAAACTTTATGTGAAAAAAGTTTTCATCATGGATGATTGCAAAGAATTGCTCCCACCATGGCTTCGTTTTGTTCGCGGTATTGTTGATTCTGAAGATTTGCCATTAAATGTCAGCCGTGAAATTCTTCAATCCAACAAGATTATTACAAATATTCGTAAGCATGTGATTAAAAAAGTTCTTGAAACTCTTAAAAACATGTCTGAAAAAGAAGTGGATAAGTATAATGCTTGGTGGAAAGAACTTGGCATTGTGCTTAAAGAAGGCTTCTACATGAACTGGGAACACTTAGATGAACTGAAAGAACTTCTTCGTTTCCGCAGCACAAAAACAGAAGGCGATGCGCTTGTAAGTCTTACTGAATACATTGATCGCATGCCAGAAAATCAAAAAGAAATTTACTACTTAATTGGTGACAACAAAGACACGATTCAAGGTAACCCATTGCTTGAAACATTCAGAGCAAAGGGCTTTGAAGTTCTTTTACTTTCTGATCCAATCGATGAATTTATGATGAGTTCACTCACGGAATATAAGGAAAAGAAATTCCATGATATTAGCCGTGGTGATGTTGAATTCGATAAGACTGAAGAAGAAAAGAAAGCTGAAGAAGAATCAAAGAGTGCTTTTAAAGGTCTCTGCGAAACGCTTCAGAAAACTTTGGATTCCGATTTGAAAGAAGTTCGTATTTCTTCTAGACTTCAAGATAGCCCATGTTGCCTTGTTACCGACGAACACGCTATGAGCGCTCGTATGGAACGTATGATGGAAGCTATGGGGCGTTCAAATATGGAAAAGACAAAGCGCATTTTGGAAATTAACCCAACGCATCCAATTTGCGAAATGTTGAAAGCCAAAGCTGATGCAGGAGAATCTCTTGGTGAATGGCCTAAAGCGCTTTATGGCCAGGCGCTTCTCGCTGAAGGTTCTCTATTGCCAGACCCAGCTGCTTATGTGAAGGCAATTACTCAGTTACTTTCTGCTGTAGCAAAGTAAAATTTCTTTTTTTTGCGATTCATTCCCGTCGGCTGAAAGCCGACGGGAATATTTTTTATTACATTAAAATTTTGACAAAAAAAAGAAAATAATGAAAAAATTTATACGTTCTACATTCTCTAAAATCATTCGATTAGTTCTTGCTTTCGCTCTTATTTATGTAAGCATGATTTTTTATTTAATGCTTTCCGAAAGGCGAATCGCGTTTCCGCGTGCGATTAAACACACCGAAGCAAGAAATGCCATTCAAGACACAAACCTCGTAAAAAAAGTATATTGCGAATTACCTGACGAAATTTTCTTAGAAGGTTTCTTAGCTCAACACGAAAACATCCCAACCGTTCTTTACTTTCCAGATTCCGACGAAGACGCCGCTCAATTTATAGCCGAAACACAAAACGCCAAAAATGTAAATCGATTAACATTCAATTATCGTGGTTCCGGCGAAAACAAAGGCACTCCTTCTGAAAAAAATTTTCTTGCTGATGCAGAACTTATCGCAAAATGCGCCAGTCGCTATTCTTCTAAGCTTATTCACATTGGACGCGGGACAGGCGCTATTCCAGCCACTAAAACAAGAACAGAAAACACTCCTTTAATTCTTATTGACCCAGATGAAAGTTTTGCAGAAAAAATCACTTCCAAGTATAAAATATTCTTTCCTAAATTTTTAGTTCACACAGCACTCACCCTAACACCAGAAGATTTTCAAGGAAACGCACCAATTTTACTTTTAGAAGACAGAAGTATTCACGCAAGCAAAAATGAAAAATTCAAAAAAAATCACCCTAACATTGCTTCAAGAAAACGAGAAGGACAAACGCTTGCAGAAATTTTAGACTTAGTTATTCTTCCGGCTACCCCAAAAGAACAATAACGAAAAAATCAAAATTCTAATTTAGAAAGCCATTCTCGCACATGATAAAACGAGACGTTTTCTTCTTGAATTTTTTTCGCTAATTTTTTCCCATACGCCGTAGCCATTTTATCTGGATTAGGCAAAATTCCAACACGGCCCAAATCTAATCTATCGGCGTCAAAACATGTATCTATTGTAGGGTTCCCTGTAAAATGAACATGCGTGTGATTTTTACATGCCGTATAAAGCAGGTCAAATTGTTCGTCAGACAATTCAAACATTTTGTTTCTCAATTCTTTAGCTAATTCCGCCCCACGTTCACCATGTTCTGGATCTTCATAATCATTAAGGCGTCGTGAATCATGAAAAAGAGAAAATAAGCGAACAACAAGAATATCAGCGCCTGTGTGAGGCGCCAAAAGCAATCCATTAAATTCCACTTGATTCCAATGATCAAGAGCATGAACTGAAATATATTCAGTACTGCGTTGATTATCTAAAAATTCTTGCAAGGCCGCAAAATTAATCGTTTCACTCATTTACAATAAGCCTCTTTTAACTCGCACAACTTTTGCAACGCTTGTAACGGCGTCATTTCTTCTGGGGAAAGACGAGAAAGTTCTTCTTTTAATAACTTGGAACTTTCATCAGGAGGAGCAAACATTTCCATTTGCGGATTTTCTTTTAACTCCTGAATTTTACGAGAATCACTTGGGTCAATTTTTTGTTTTTCCAAGCGATGTAAAATTCTACGAGCGCGACGAACAACCATTGAAGGCAAGCCGGCCATTTCTGCCACATGAATACCATAACTAGAATCACAAGCGCCTTCAGCAATTTTATGAAGGAATACTAAATTTTCGCCTTCTTCTTTAACACAAACTTGATAATTTTCTGCATGCTCTAACGAATCGACCAAATTAGTCAATTCATGATAATGAGTTGCAAATAAAGTAAGCGCCGCTTTTGAAGTTTCATTATGAAGGGTTTCTACAATCGCCCAGGCAATAGACAAACCATCAAAAGTGCTAGTTCCTCGACCAATTTCATCTAATAACACAAGGCTCTTTGACGTGGCGTTCCTTAAAATATTAGCCGTTTCAATCATTTCAACCATAAAAGTTGAAAGACCGCGAGACAAGCGATCGCTTGCTCCCACACGCGTAAAGATTCTATCGACGACTCCAATTTTAGCTGATGTCGCTGGCACAAAAGAACCAATTTGAGCAAGCAAAACAATCAAGCCTGTTTGACGTAAATATGTTGATTTACCCGCCATATTCGGCCCTGTAATCAACATCAAACGAGTGTCTTGAGGTTTTAAAGTTACATCATTAGGTACAAATGAAACATCTGGATTCACAGCCACAATCACTGGGTGAAAACCTTCTACAATTTCAATTCCAGGCTCTTCAGAAATTTCTGGGCAAACATAATTATACTTTCTGGCTGCCATGGCAAGCGAATAAAAAACATCTACAGTAGCTATCGCTGAAGCAATTTTTTGGTACGCTCCACGCATAGATTCTACTCTATCTCTTAATTCACAGAAAAGGCGATATTCTTCTGCATGAATTCGAACTTCTGCGTTTGCTATAATTGATTCGCACTCTTTCATTTCTGGCGTAATATAGCGTTCTGAATTTACTGTTGTTTGCTTTCGCAAATAATTTTCAGGAACCTTATCTACATTAGCTCGAGTCACTTCAATATAATAGCCAAAAACTTTGTTATACCCAACTTTTAAAGTAGATATTCCAAGGCGTTCTCGTTCACGAGCTTCTAAAGAAGAAATCCATTCACGCTTTTCTCGAATTTCTTCATTCATCGAATCTAAAGAAGGAAACGCCCCTTCACGAATCATACCACCTTCACGAACGGTCAAGGGTAAATCATCGCGCAAACAAGCAAGAATAGAATCGCCATGCCCAGAAGCTAAAGAAAGTGCTTTTGCTAATTCTTGCAAAGCCAAAGAAGAACAGTTTAAAAGAATTCCAGAAACCAAAGACGCCTGCACTAACGAACGCCCCATTCCAGACAAATCACGAGCATTTGCTCTACCACTACCAATTCTTCCCATTAGACGTTCCATATCCAAAATAGAACACAACGCTTTCTTTAATTCATCTAAAAGAATTGGAGAAGAAACTAATTCAGCAACAGCTTCTTCACGCTTGCGAATTTTAGGAACCGAAATTAATGGGTGCGAAATCCATTCTCGTAAAAGGCGCCCACCCATCGCAGTAACAGAAAAATCGACAACAGAGCAAAGAGTGCTTGAAACATCATCAGTATTCAAAGGACGGACTAATTCTAAATTTCGAAGCGTTGAAGGATCAAGCGTCATATAATCGCAAAGATTCAACAAATCTAATTGAGTAATATGCGAAAGTTCAGAGCGCTTTAAATCTCTTAAATAGTGAAGGCAAGCTCCAGCAACTCGCAATTCAAACAAACGACCTTCTAGCCCAAGCCCCGTTTCTGAATCTAACTTAAAATGAGATAACAAAACGGCACGAGCTTCTTTTTCAGAAAAAACTTTATCTGGAAGAGGCGTTACTAAAACGGATTCAGACTTTACTAAAAAATCAATTTCCGCCGGAAGTTCCAGCGATTCTGGCAACAAAATTTCTTTTGGAAGACGGCGAGAAAATTCACATTCAAACGCTGTTAAAGAAGCTGTCGAAACTGAAAAATGCCCTGTTGTCACATCGGCAAATGCAAAGGCTACTTCATTTTTAGTTAGCGGCAAACAAGCACAAAGATAATTCGCTTCCTTGGCGTTTAAGTTAGATTCACTCATCGCCGTGCCTGCGCTTATAATTTCAACAACAGCTCTTTTTACAATTCCTTTGGCAAGTTTTGGGTCTTCAACTTGTTCACAAACTGCAATTCGATAACCGGCCGCCACCATTTTTGGAATATAACGCTCGGCGGCATGATGAGGAAATCCGCAAAGAGGTGTCGCACCAGCAGCTCCATTATTTCTCGTTGTTAAAGTAAGTCCCAGAATTTTAGAAGCTATTTCTGCGTCAGTTTCAAAAAGCTCAAAAAAATCACCCATGCGAAAAAATAAAATACAGCCAGGATTTTCCGCTTTGATTTCGTAGTATTGTCGCATCAAAGGTGTTACGCTCACACTTCCTCCGCCAAAAAGTCAATTTGTTCTCCGGTTTCTTCTTTAGTTTCAACAGGAGCTTCCGCACGAACATATTGCGGAACCAAAAGTCCAGAAGAAATCAATTCATCAAATTCACGAAGTCTTGGCAAATCTTCAGGAATTCGATTAATGCCAAAATACTTCATAAATTCAGGCGTTGTGACGTAAGTGTAAGGGTTGCCGACAGTTTCTGCGCGCGGCCCTAGAGCAATAAACTTTTTTTCTAACAAACTTCTTAATGGAGCATCACATGAAACACCACGAACATTTTCAATCGTGGCTCTAGTAATTGGTTGTTGATAAGCAACCACAGCGAGCGTTTCCAAAGCAGCCTGAGAAAGTCTTCTCGCATTCATTTCTGGAAATAATTGACGAACCCATGGGTAATATTTTGATTTAGTCCTAAAACGATACCCACCAGCAATTTCAACCACTTCAAATGGAGAATTAATTTTTTCTAAAGATTCATTTGCTTTCGAAAGAGCTTCAGCGACCATTGGCTGGGTAACAGACACCCCAAGAATTTCACGAATTTTCTTTAAGTTCACAACATCAGGTGAAGCAAAAACGAGCGCCTGTATGACTTTTGCCAAGTCTTCAGCGTTTTCAATAGTAGGAAGTTCTTGTTGAACTTCTTGGTTTTCTGCTTTGATTTCTTCCGGCATAGAATTTTCCATAATCTGAATGTAGAAAAAAACGGCCGCCCTCTTTTAGAGCGACCATTTAGAATCGTTTAAATTGCTGCACTAAAGGCGTTTTAATACGGCCTGCGCATGATGATAAAAACCTTCTGCAGAGGCAAACTCAGCAATAGCTTTTGCGTTTTTCAACATTGCTTTTTGAGAATAGCGAATGATGCTTGTTCTTTTCAAGAAATCATAAACCCCTAATGGGCTTGAAAAACGAGCTGTTCCATTAGTAGGCAACACATGGTTTGGCCCAGCAAAATAATCGCCAACAGGTTCGCTTGACCAAGGACCAATGAAAATAGCACCGGCATTTTCTAAACGTTCTGCTAATTTGTCTGCATTACGTGTCATCACTTCCAAATGTTCTGGAGCAATTTGATTTGCAATCGAGACACCCGCATCCCAATCTTTTACCACTAAAATTCGTCCATAGCGAGAAAGTGCTTTTTCTAACAATTCCTTACGAGGTGAAGATTCCACTTGAGTTTCTACACAAGCAAGAACATCTTTAGCAACTTCCATAGAATCTGTAATGCAAATTGCTGCTTCAAAACCTGAACCATGTTCCGCTTGAGCCAACAAATCAGCCGCGACAAAATCTGGATCTGAGGAATTATCAGCCATTACAAGAACTTCTGAAGGACCTGCAATCATGTCAATATCAACGACACCAAAAACTTCCTTTTTCGCAATGGCAGCAAAAACGTTTCCAGGCCCAACAATTTTATCTACAACAGGAATTCCCTTTGCTCCATAAGCGAGAAGCGCCACAGCCTGCGCCCCACCAATATGATAGATTTCTGTGATTCCCAGTTCTTTAAGAACAAATGCTACAGCCGGATTTAAACCTCCGCGCGCAGGAGTCACCACCACAATTTCAGAAACGCCAGCAACTAATGCAGGCACAGCATTCATAATCACAGTACTAGGATATACACCAGCACCACCAGGAACGTACAATCCAACTCGACGCATCGGGCGAATTCGTTGACCTAAAACGGAACCTTCTTTAGTTTCAAATTGCCAACTTTTTTCCAATTGTTTTTTGTGAAAATCTCTAACATTTCGAATGGCATAGCGAATGGCAGACTGCAATGTTTCAGAAACCTTCGCCGCTGCGGCGTTCACTACTTTAGGAGAAATTTTTAAAGAATTTCCTTGCAAGCCATCAAATTCTTTTGCATAACGTAATGCAGCAGAAACTCCATTTTGTTTTACATCTTCTAGAATAGAAAGTACTTTTTCATGAATTTCTCGACTAGGCGCTACCGTACGAGAACACAAGCGTGTAATTTCTTCTGACTTTGGCGTTACTTTCAAAATTTTCATAATTCAACCTTTATTTTTTCTTGGCTTTTTGTCTTTTGCGAAGCGGTTTAGATAAATCAGTAGCCACACGCATCATCGCCTTACGAGACATTTTCTTTTCAGTTGGTTTCGCAGATTCTTTCGACGAAGATACCATTGATGTCTTTTTCAACAAAGATGCAAATTTCTTTTGTTCTTTTAAAATCTTATAACTAAGACCATCAATTAACGCAAGCCACGATGCTTCTATGATATTGGAACTTACCCCAGCAACATTCCATTGTTCTTTTTCGTCGCCAAAAGTAGTCCAAACGCGAACCATTGCATCTGAACCTACATTAGAACCTAAAACTCGAACTTTAAAATCATCTAGGCGAACCTTAGACATAACCGGAAAATAAGGCAAGAGCGCCTTTCTGAGCGCGGCATCTAAAGCATTTACCGGACCATCACCTTCTGAAACTTGATGGCTGATTTCTCGCCCGATTTGAAGTTTTACGGAGGCCTGAGAAACGCTTACTCCTTGAGTATTTTTGTCTTCAATTAATCTGTAATTCAAAACCTGGAACGGTTCTTCAAACATTCCTAGCTTACGGAATACCAGCATTTTAAAACTAGCTTCGGCTGAATCAAAATGCCAACCTGCATTTTCTTTTTCTTTAATGGTGGCAAGAAGTTGCGTTACAATAGGATCGCGCTTATCAATACCTGGCTTAATGGCTTGCAACTTTTCAACAACAAGAGAGCCTCCTGCCTGATCACTCGTTACAAACACTCTGCTATTGCCTACACTATGTGGATCAATATGTTCGAAACTTCTCGATACTTTCATCACGCCATCAATGTGAGCGCCACCTTTATGTGCAAAAGCAGCTTCACCCACGTAAGGTGCCCGAACATCACTACCTAAATTGACAACCTGATCTACACCAAGACTTAACGCACGCAATTTGGACATTTTCTTAGACACAGACATTTTCATATTCATTTTGAAATGAAGGTCTGCGGCAATCGTTGTTAGATTTGCATTTCCACAACGTTCTCCAAATCCATTAATAACGCCTTGAACCATAGTAGCTCCGCCACGAACAGCCATCAATGAATTAGCTACAGCAAGCCCACTATCATTATGAGTGTGAATGCCTAGAGGCGTAGAAACTTTCTTTGAAACGGTTTCAATAATTTCAGCAATTTCCCAAGGCATGGTACCGCCGTTCGTATCGCATAAAACTAAGAAAGAGGCTCCACCAAGTTCTGCTGCTTTCAATGTTTCTAATGCGTATTCTGGGTTCGCTTTAAAACCATCGAAAAAATGTTCTGCATCGTAAATAACTTCTTCTGAATGCTCTTTCAAATAAGCAACAGAAGATTCAATCATATCTAAATTTTCTTCAAGAGTTGTTCGAATTACTTCTGTTACATGTAAATCCCAACTTTTTCCAAAAATGGTTTTTACCGGAGCGCCGCTAGCAACAAGTGTTTTCAATAAAACATCATTTTCTGGCAAAATTTTAGGACGACGAGTGCTTCCAAAAGCAGCAACTTTTGCATGTTTTAAATTAAGCTTTGAAACTTCACGAAAGAATTCTTCATCAAGTGGATTTCCTGGATTAGGCCAACCACCTTCAATGTAATCAATTCCAAAAGCATCTAACTGTCGAGCAATTTGCAGTTTATCAGCGAGAGAAAGACTAACTTGACGATCTTGGTTGCCGTCACGAAGCGTGGTATCATATAAAAAAACTTTTTTCATGTAGAATAATTTAGAAAATCTTATGAATTTCAATTTCTAAATGAACAAAACAAGCCTAATAAAGCAATATTTTTTTTCATACTTTCATGAAAACAACCATTTTCTCAAGCAAATAGGTTTATTTTTTGTTTTAAACCTTCAAAAAAAAACTACGACATTTTATGACATATTTTATTTTTAGAAAATTCTATTTTCTCTAAAAACGAAAATCCCCGAAAGTTGTAAACAACTTTCGGGGATTTTTCTTTTCAAAAATTTTACTTCTTGCCTAAATTCACAGAAATGTGAATATCTTGCAATTGTTGCAAGTCCACTTCACTTGGGCTTTGGTCCATTGGGCTGGAAGCACTTGTGTTTTTCGGGAAAGCAATAAAATCACGAATAGATTCCTGACCTTCCATAGTAGCCACAATACGATCTAAACCAAAAGCTAAACCACCATGCGGAGGAGCGCCGAACTTAAACGCATCTACAAAGAAGCCAAACTTTTCTTGAACTTGTTCTTCTGTTAAGCCAAGCAAGCGGAATACTTTTTCTTGAACTTCTGGATTGTGAATACGGATAGAACCGCCACCGATTTCAACACCATTTAAAACAAGGTCATAAGCCTGAGCTTTACAATCCTTTAAATTACCAGAAAGCATCATATCTAAATGTTCTGGCATAGGGCTTGTAAATGGATGGTGCATTGCCATGTAGCGACCCTCGGTTTCACTGTATTCAAACATAGGGAATTCAGTAATCCATACAAATTCACGACGGTTTGGATCTAACAAACCTTTAATGCGAGCAATTTCTAAACGAAGTTGTCCCATTGCTGTTGCTGCAATTTTTTCTGGACCAGCAATGAAGAACATCATGTCGCCATTTTCAGCATGAACGGCATCACGTAAAGCGTTGAGCTGTTCTGTCGTAAAGAATTTTCCAACCTGAGTTTCAACCTCATTATTTTCTTTAACGCGCATCCAGACAAGGCCTTTAGCGCCATAACGACCAACATAATTAGTCAAATCATCAATTTGCTTGCGAGTAAAATCTAAGCAACCTTTAGCAGCAATACCGCGAATTTTACCACCAGCATTCACCACATTTTTGAAAACGCCAAATTCACTTTGAGCGCCAATTTCAGAAACATCATGAATTTCCAAATCAAAACGTAAGTCTGGTTTATCGGAACCATACTTTAGCATGGCTTCAGCATACTGCATGCGACGAATGTTTTTAGGTGGTTCAAAGTTCCAAACCTTACCAAGAACTTCTGTAACAAACTTATCGAAAAGTCCCATTACATCGTCTTGTTCTACAAAAGACATTTCAACGTCAATTTGAGTAAATTCCGGTTGGCGGTCTGCACGCAAATCTTCATCGCGGAAACACTTTGCCACTTGGAAATAACGGTCCATACCGGCAATCATCAAAAGCTGCTTGTACTGTTGCGGGCTTTGAGGCAAAGCATAGAACTTACCGGCATTCACACGGCTTGGGACCAAGTAATCGCGAGCGCCCTCCGGAGTACTTTTACAAAGAACCGGTGTTTCAATGTTTTCAAATTCATTATTATAGAAGAACGCATAAACTTCTTTCAAGAACTTGCTTTTCAAAATCAAATTCTTCTGAATCCATGGGCGACGAAGATCCAAATAACGATAACGCAAACGCAAATCATCGTTTTCTTTACATTCTTCCTTCGGGTCATTAATCGCAAGTGGAGGATTTTCTGACGCATTCAAAATTTCGATTTCGTCAATTTTTACATCAATCTGACCTGTAGCAAGCTTATCGTTTGTCATGCCTTCCGGGCGTTTTTGAACTTCACCACAAACGGTAATCACATACTCATTGCGAAGCTGATCTGCAATTTTATGAACTTCAGCATTACGTTCTGGGTCAAACACCACTTGAGTTTTGCCATACTTATCACGCAAATCGACAAAAATAACGCCACCTAAATCACGACGACGGTCAACCCAACCTGAAAGAGTAACTTTTTCACCCACATTTTCTAAGCGCAAAGCGCCACAATTGTGCGTACGTTTCTTCATAACAGAAAACCTCAAAATAAAATTTGCGTCCGAAATATAGAAAAGATTGAATTTTCAAAAAAAAGAGAAAACATTCTTTTCTATAAAAAACCTTTAAAATCAACTATTCTGGCTTTTTAAAAAAGCAACTTCTAGCTCCTGTGTGGCAAGCCACCTGCGTTCCTTGCATTTTTACCTTAAATAATAAGGCGTCGCTATCACAATCAGTAGCCCATTCCACAACAGTCATTACATTGCCGCTCGTATCGCCTTTATGCCAATATTCTTTGCGGCTTCTACTCCAAAACACCATTTCACCACATTCGTGAGTGCGGCGCAAAGCCTCTTTATCCATCCATGCCATCATCAGCACATCGCCTTTTTCGGCATCCTGAACAATCGCAGGCGCTAGTTTTACGCCATCAAATTCTACATCAAACTTAATTTCTTTAATTAGCTCTTCAAAAATCATAATCAGCCTCTCACCTGACCATTTCCACGTAAAATCCACTTGTAGGTGCAAAGACTTTCAACACCCATTGGGCCACGGGCATGAAGTTTATCCGTTGAAATCCCGACTTCTGCGCCAAGACCATATTCTCCTCCATCGGCAAAACGCGTACTGGCGTTCACCATCACACTAGAGGAATCTACATTTTGAACAAAATAATCTTGAACAGAAACATCTTCAGCGACAACCGCTTCTGTATGGCGACTTGAATACTTTTCAATATGTTCGCAAGCCTGCTCTACGGAATCTACAAAACGAACGCTCGCTTTTAACGCTAAATATTCTGTCCGATAATTCGATTCTTCACCAATATCAAGAACGTCTGGCACGCGTGCACATGCATAAGCATCACCAAAAAGTTCAACACCTTTTTCTTGAAGAGATTTTACAATGCGATTTACATTTTCATCAGAAAGTTCCTTATGCAACAAAAGACATTCCATTGCATTACAAACACCTGTTCTCTGGGTTTTAGCATTCATTACAATCGCAAGAGCCTTTTCCATATCGGCAGACTTATCGACATAAACATGACAAATCCCATTAAAATGTTTGATTACAGGAATTTTACTCTGTTCAACAACTGCCCGAATCAAGCGTTCTCCTCCACGCGGAATCACCAAATCAATTTCTTCATTTTTTTGAAGTAAAAGCGAAACTAAAGCATGGTCTGGATTTTCAACTAACTGAACTGCATTTTCATCAACACCATTTTCACGAAGAGCCATTCTAAAAATATCGGCTAAAATTCCAGAGGAATAAATAGATTCTTTACCGCCTCGCAAAATAACAGCATTTCCAGCCTTAAAGCAAAGAGCCGCTCCATCAATCGTCACGTTCGGGCGACTTTCATAAATAAAAAATACAGAACCTATTGGCACCGCCACACGAGAAATTTCAATTCCATTGGCAAGAGTTCTTTTTTCAAGCACCTTACCAATTGGAGTAGGAAACTCCGCAATCTCCTCTACTCCACGAGCCATTGCTTCTAACCTTGCTTCATTCAAAGTCAGGCGATCTAGCATAGCATCTGAAATTTTCCCTTTGTTATTTTCTAAATCCAAGCGATTCTTTTCAAAAATTTCAGATTTCTTTTCACGCAAAAGTTCTGCGGTTCGAAGAAGAACAGCCTTTCTAGAATTTTCAGACAAAGTCCGCAAATTCCCGGAAGCACTCCTTGCCTGACTAGCCAAAACATCCGCTAAATTCTGTAATGAATCCATAAAAGTTCCTTTTAAAATTTCAATTTTTACCAAGACAATCCAGCACTTCCTTCTAAACGATAGCCTTCATAATCTTCGCGATATAACATTGCAGCCATTCTAGCCCAAAGAAAACTCGTTGGGAAAACAGACAATTCAAACCCTAGTTCTAAGTATTTTTTTGTCGTTAAATCATTTAAAAATTCCTTATCAATAGGAGAATCCGGCATGTGAATATCAAAGAAAGAAGAACCAAAAGCGGAATCTTTAGCCACACTAGAAGCATGAAGTTTAAGTGCGAGAATTTTCCATTCTAACAAAAGCGAAGAATATATTTCTCTAGCATTTGGTCCAAGATCGCTTCCTAAACCTTCTCCATAGCTTGTGTAATTATAACCACTCCCTTTATGGTGAGAATAAACCCAAGGTTCAATACGAGTATATTCTAAATTCCAAGTAAGAAAAAAATTCCCAAGTCGTTGCTTTGTCAAAACCCCAACACTAGCAGCCCACTTATTCCCCCACCAAGAATCATCAAACATATCCGTTGGCGACTTCATATCATCCCAAAGAAGTTCACCATAAAATTCCCAATTTCTTAAAGTTTTAACGCTTAAGTCAAACGCCAAAGCGTTATTATCTTTATCTCCATGAAAATGTTCTTCAAACGCATACGGGATAAAAGGAATTACATAACTCCATTCAAACTCGCGCCCGGTACTATCACCATCATGATTTAGGTTTGAACCAGCCGGTTCTGTAGTAGAACCATACAAAATAACTTCAGAAAGTCCGAATTGAATATCAAAAGGCAAATCAAATTCAAGCCTATGCGTATGCATATACTTGCCTAAATCTTTTTCGTGATAAAGTTTTGCCGCATACTGGCTATAACTCAAAGGGCCTATTTTAAATTCATAACCAAAATAAGGTGTTGGTGCCGGAATCTGCAAACGAAAACTAGAATCTTGCCAAGGTCTGAAACGCGACTCATCGCCACGCAAAATCACATGATTCCTTTTAGCCACTCCCACCTGCAAATAATCAATACCTGCCATTAAAGACACAAACGGCAAATCATATTTCATTGACAAGCGGAAAATATCCCAAGTTCTATTTGAACCAGATTGTCTATTGTAAGGAAACCCGTCATAAGGGTCATAAAAATGCGGCGGAATATCTCGATTCGTTTTATCGTTCGCTACTTGAATCAAACCGTTAAAAGTAAAATCCGAACCAAGTTTTCCAAGATAACGCAAACGCCCCACAAATTCATTATCCACATGCGTATCTGCATTTTCAAAAGAAGTCACCGAAACAGAATCATACGCAGTCACTCTAAAATGAATGAAATTCGAGCCACTTGAATCAGCAATCCGAAAATGTCCTTGTTCGCGTTCTGGATGAACTAATGCAAAAGCGTTTCCCGTAAAGAGAAATACAATCCATAAAATCAAAAAGGTTTTCAAAGAATTAATCATTTCCTCAAAAAATTTAGGCAGCCTGATTTTAAAAACAAGTGTAAGATAAGCAAAATATAGGTAATGAGTCTAATTTAGAAAAACGATTCTTTAAAAAAAATCCATCAAAAATCATAAAACAAAAGCTTTTTTCAATTTTAAAACTATATTCTTACCAATGAAAAACAAAAAGAAAGTCCTTATCGTATGCGACAAAAACCCTTGCACTAGTTTTGGGCGGCTTTCTTTAGATATTTTTACAGCGCTTTCCAATTCCTTTTTACCGCAACTTTTATGGTTAGTGACGCCAAAATACTTTCCAGAAGGAGCTCCGCAAATTGGCGATTTTTTAGAAGCTCGCTCATTAGAAACAGGTTTTTTTAGCTACAAGCGCCCTTTTTCCAAATACTTAAAGCAAAATTCTCCAGATATTGTTTTATTTATAAGGCCCGAATTAGGTTTTCTAGCTCCTATTCCTAAAAAGTTAAACCCCGCCTGCAAAAGCATCGTGATGGTACATGACACCTTTGCAGAAACGCTTTACCCCAATAGTTTAAAGTTTAAAATCATCAATAAATTCTTTATTAACAAAACCACGAAAGCAGACACCTTTATTTTTAATTCTCACTACACCGAAAACGAATCTAATTCTTATTTTGGCAAGCCTCGCCTTCCTGGGAAAGTGGTGGGTTGTCCCGTTTCTTCTGGATTTTTAAAAGAACACGCAATAATTTCAAACGAAGAACGTCAAAAATTTTGGGCACGACAAGGTATTAATGGATTTCAAAGTTTCTGTTTAAATGTAAGTCTCGACGAACCTAGAAAAAACCTACAGACATTTTTTAAACTAGCACAAAATCGTCCAAACACAGCCTTTATTCGAGTCGGACGCTTACGAAAACAAACTAAAGAACATTTACAATCGCTTGGTTTAAAAAATCTATTTCACTTTCATTCCTTAGATTTCAACACACTCGTAGATTTTTACCGTCATGCTTCCGTATTTATTTACCCTTCTTTTTTAGAAGGTTTCGGTCTGCCACCACTTGAAGCTTTAGCCTGCAACACTCCTGTTATTGCCGCTAGCACAAGCGCATTGAAAGAAAATTTAGAAGGCATTGTTCCTTTAGTTTCTCCACCAGACAACCTTAAAGAATACGAAGAGCAACTTGATAAAATTCTAAACCAAGAACTAATCGTTTCTAAAGAAAAAGTTCAAAATCTGCTGCAAAAATTTTCCCCAGCAACTTTCGCAAAGACTCTTTCAATTTTTTTAGAAGAAATAGCATAAAATCAAGGGAAATTTTTAGAATTTTGCCCATAACAAGTCAAAAAAACGTTCTAAAACCAAAAATTTCTGTTAAAACCTCATTTTTTTCATTGTAAGAAAAATAAAAAAAACGAAAACTGAGCTTTTTTTAAAACAGAAGTTTATATTTCACCCGATGATAAAAAATATTCGCAAGCCCCTACTCCTTACGGCCGTGCTCTTTTGGCTTTCTATTATTTGCACATCCTGTTCTACAGAAAAAAAAGATAATCACACAGCTCCATCCAAAAAAGACTTAATCTCTTGCGATTCTAAACGCGAAGGCGAAACCTGGCTTGTTTTAGATAAAAAAGAAGAATATCGCTGCACGCAAGGAAATTGGATTTTGCAAAGCATTTCATCTAGTTCCGTTACTCCAAAAGAAACGCTTTCTATTGAAAAAATTTCAGCTTACCTTGAAGATTCTCTGGCCAAAACGCAAGAAAGTGCTATGGATTCTTTATCTTCTTCAGAAGCAAGTTCTTCAAGTTCTATCATTTCCTCAAGCTCAAGCTTAACCATTTCTAGTTCTTCTGTAAGTTCGTCTTCTTTTACAAGTATTGATTCTTCTGTAACCGACACTCTTGCAAAAGATTCTCTTCTTTCAGATTCTTCTGCAACGCTAGATTCTCTACCGAAGGATTCCTTAGCTGATACGCTTTGTGCAGAAATTCCTGCAGGAATGACGTGCGATAAAAGAGACGGAACGCTTTATCCGCTTGTTAAAATCGGTTCCCAAACATGGTTTGCTAAAAATTTGAATTTCAACGCTCCGAATAGTTTCTGCTACGAAAATAATGCGGCAAATTGTTCTCGTTACGGACGCCTCTACCATTGGGCAACTGCTCTAGCACTTGACGAAAAATTCAACCAAGAAATTGTTGGCGAATTATTAACAACTCCCCTACAA
Source organism: Fibrobacteraceae bacterium (assembly GCA_017625775.1). GTDB lineage: Bacteria > Fibrobacterota > Fibrobacteria > Fibrobacterales > Fibrobacteraceae > UBA1765. The sequence goes on along the minus strand of JAGAKE010000015.1, from coordinate 57,078 downwards.
GGGGTTTGTCCTGAAGGATTTCACATTCCATCTGCACAAGATTTTTCTACCCTTGCTGATTACGTAGAACAAAAAAACGGCGATGAAGGAATCGGCACTAGTTTAAAAAAAGGCGAATGGTGGGAAGAAAACGACGAAGCCCCAATAGGCACTGATAAATTTGGCTTTGCAGGCTTACCAGCTGGTTACCGAGCTCCAAACGGAAGTTTTAATTTTCTTGGCAACGATTTATCTTTCTGGATTGCAGAAGAAGCTGCCAAAGACAAAGCTCCTTTCTGGAATCTTTATGCAGAAAACGACAAATTTATTGGAACTTACGTAAACAACAAAACCTACGCTTATTCAGTTCGCTGCATCAAAAACTAAAATTCTGAACTCGTAACCAAATTCTCTAAAATCAAGGCTCAAAATTCCTCGACAAAGGAAAGGGGATTTTTGTTTATTTCTTTGAAAAAACAAAAATCCAAGGGAAAATCACTAATTTTAATTGCAAAAAAGTGAGTTTTTTTTAACTTTATGTAAAAGTGTTTACAAAGTAGAGATTGCAATGAAACGATTTTTACATTTGGCTTTTTGCCTACCTTTAATTTTTTCTTTTACCGCCTGTTTTTGGGCTCCAGGAATGCACTTAGGGGAACGTGCCAATGAAGAGGGCAGCGTCGATACTTTAGCAACATTTCAGGGAGCAGAAGTCCACCTTCAAAGCATTACTCCAAAAGCATTAGTAGATGCACAAAAAGAAGAAAGTGCCGCTAATGCTATTCCAGAAGAACTACTCACCTATCAGCCTGAACTTTACAAATTAGGCAAATTTGATTTAGTTCAAGTTACTGTTTGGGAACACCAAGAACTTTCATTACCGCTAGGTCCATATCGTAACGACAATTCTGTTGGGCAAATGGTCGATGAAAACGGAGAAATGTTTTACCCTTACGCCGGGCAATTAAAAGTTGAAGGCAAAACGATTACCGAACTTCGAGAAATGATTGTTCAAGGGTTATCTTCTGTTTTAAATAAGCCTCAACTAGATGTTCGCTTACTCCGCAGTCAAAGCAAGAAAATCTACGTTCAGGGCGGCGTTATGAAAGCAGGAGTCATTCCTCTTACAAACATTCCAACGACTCTTCTTGAAGCAATCAATCTCTGCGGCGGCGTAGATCCTCGTACTGGAGACCCAACTCAAGTAGAACTTGTTCGAGACGGAAATGCCTATGCCATAAATCTTCAAGCAGCATACCCTGCTGGCAAAGGTCCTTCTGATATTTTACTGAAAGATGGTGATGTGATTCGCGTAGCTAATCTTACTGAATCTCAGGTTTACGTTCTTGGCGAAGTCAATCGTCAACAAGCTTTAACCATTGAAAATGGTCGCTTGTCTTTGGCTCAAGCGCTTGCTGAAGTTGGTGGATTACAAACACTTTCTGCCGAGAGTAAGGGCATTTATGTGATTCGCGGCGGAATTAATAAAATCAATGTTTATCATTTAAATGCAAAAAATCCTTTAGCACTTGTATTTGGAGAAAAATTTGAACTTAAACCACATGATGTAGTCTTTGTAGATGCTACAGGTCTTGCTCGCTGGAACCGCGTTATCAACCAAATTCTTCCAACAGCACAAACCTTCTACTACACAGCACTTTCCATTCATAATGCAAAAGTGGCTAAAGACGACATAAAAAATTGGTAATAAATCATTAAAATTCTCTAATTTTTAAAAATCTCCGAAAAAACGGAGATTTTTTTCATTTTTTTCAAATTAACCTATTGACAAATAGGTTTAGAAGTGTATGTTTGCGAAGTAATGAATTATAGACATTCAAAAATTTCTGCAAGACATGGCAAAAGGCCTATCGGAAAAGCAAAACGCTTCAACCGAATGCTTATGTTTTTGCAAATGATTGCCGCAATCGTGTTAGGTTGCGTTATTTGGCTTGGAGTTGAACGAGTAATTCACTAAGGAGAAGCAATATGGGAAAGTTCAATTATTTTCGTGAAGTTCTGTCTGCAAGGCGTCCAAAAAGCGACGACTTCGATGACCCTACACCATTTCCAGAAGATGAAATGGAAGAAGAACTTCTAGAAGAAGAGGAAGAAGAGGAAGAAGTAGATTTTGACAATTCTTCTTTCGGTAGTGGTCGCGAAGAAATTTGGACGGATTACGCCGAAGATCTAGACTACGACCAGTAATATTTAATGCGAAAATTCAAAAAATATTTTCCCATACCTCAAATTTTACTGGTTGGGTTTGTTACTTCTTTGTTCTTGGCATGCGCATCTTCGCACCAGGAAACCGTTCTTATTCCTCACACCGCAGAAGAAGCAATTCCAGAAACATTCGCGTCTAAAGCTTTAACAGACACGCTACCAGAACCACTATCTTCAAGAGAATCTTGGATTCATTATCGTTACGCGCTTGAAGCTATGGATAATGGGGAATGGTTACTTTCGGCTCACTACCTTGATTTAGCACTCAAAAAACTTGTAGAAGAAAGAAAAGATTCCACTCTTCGTTCACCAGCGGATTCTATATACAATGCAACATTCCTGGCAAGATTATTGAGCGCCTCGGATGAAATTTATCCACAACTTTCAGAACTCGGTGAAAATGCAGATACTTGGAGCCCGTATGAAATTTCATTAGAAGGTCTTGAAGACGATGGAGAAACTGCTGACAGTGCTTCTTTGCAAATCATTGAAAATTTCCTAGACACATTAGATCTTTCTCAATTTTCTTTGCCAGTTGAATTGAACGAACGAGTGCTTCAAGAAATTCATTACTTTACAGAACGCGTCCCTAGTTTTATCAAATCTTCTCTTTCTCGAAAAACAGCCTATGATTCATTAATCTACAGCGTTCTTAAAGAATATGAAATGCCGGAAGATTTAATTTATCTTTCCCTTGTGGAATCTGGTTTTAAAGTTAAAGCATACAGTCGCGCAAAAGCTTCCGGACTTTGGCAGTTTATTCCAGCCACCGGCGAACGTTTCGGATTAACTTCTAGTTTTTGGGTTGATATGCGCAGACACCCAGAAAAATCAACTAGAGCGGCAGCAGCTTATTTAAGTTATTTGTATCGAGAATTTGACGATTGGCTTTTAGCAATGGCCGCTTATAACTGCGGCGAAGGGAGAGTCCGCCGTTTAATCAAAGAAATGAAAGCGGATTCTACTAGAGATAGCACTAAAGCGATTTCTTATTGGGAATTAGATTTGCCAAAAGAAACCATGCACTACGTGCCAAGAATTTTAGCCGCCATGATTATTGGGCATTTCCCAGAACATTACCAAATAGAAATTAAAAAACAAGAATTACCAAAATACGATACCGTAACTGTTACTGATTGTTTACCAATTTCAGAAATAGCCAAGGCTCTTTCCATTACTGAAGATTCTGTTCGTTCACTAAACATGGAATTGATTAAATGGAGCACTCCGCCAGATATTCCAGCGTATGTATTGCGAGTTCCTGTTGGCAAACGAGCCTTATTTCTTTCCGCATACGAAAAAATGGATAAAAATCAATTTCCTCGTTGGCATTATCACAGCGTAAAACGCGGAGAATATTTAGGCAGCATTTCAAAACGCTATGGAGTTTCTGTCAAAGACATTCAAGACGCAAATCACATGCGTTCTACTCGCTTAAGAGCAGGGCAAAAATTACTAATTCCTTTACCTGCTGAAAAAGGAAATAAAGGTGGCCCTTATAAGCAAAAAGCCTCCTCAAAAAAAGTTAGAACTTACACAGTAAAACAAGGAGAAAACCAAGCCGCTGTGGCCAGGCGATATGGAATTTCTTTAACAAACCTTCAAAAATGGAATAAACTTTCAGGCGATTCTTCACTAGAAGAAGGGCAAATACTTTTTGTTTCTGAACCAACAGAAGAAAATGCTACTCCGCCACAAAAACCTACTTTAGAAAATGGAAAATATAGAGTGCGTTCTGGAGATACTTATTTGAACATTGCTGAAACTTTTAAAGTTTCCCCAATCGCTCTAATCGAAAAAAATGGCGGAAACAGAGCGCGTTTACGAGTCGGGCAAATGTTGGTGATTCCACCACCAGAAAAAAAAGTTGAAAAGAAAACTTTGAAAAAAAATCAAACAAAAGAATCTTCAACAAAAGCTTCTTCAGGCAAAAAATCTTCTAAAAATAATGCAAGCAAAGCAACGTATACGGTAAAAAGTGGTGATAATCTCTCTTTCATTTCGCAAAAAACAGGTGTAAGCGTAGAAAACCTAAAAAAATGGAATGATATGGGAAAATCAGAAACTATTTATCCAGGGCAAAAATTAAAACTCGAAGGGAATAATCAAAAATCTGAAAATAAAGTGGTTCAAAAACAAAAAGAAACAAAGAAAAAAAGCAAAGGCAAAATTTCAAGAATTCATATTGTGCAAAAAGGCGAATCTCTTTGGGACATTTCTAAGAAATATAAAGTTTCCATCGATGATATTGTCAACTGGAATAAATTAGATGGAACCCGAATTAAAGCGGGCCAGGAACTTTATGTAGAACCTCAATTTTAGGCAATTTATGACTGATTTTGATATAGAAGATTTTTGCAAAGAAAGTTCCATCAATAACGAAGATTATTGGTTTTTAAAATTAAACCAAATGGAAGAAAAAAAAGAAAGTTCTCTTTCTGGGGAAACTTCTGACGAATCGAATAAGCCAAATGAACAATAGGAAAAAACTGGCAAGTAAATTTTGCAATTACCATACTCAATGAATGAATACCTTAATAAAAAACAAATATTCATTTAAAATATTCAATTGTAGATGGCAAAAAGATTATCTGCTATACTTTTAATAACAGGCACACAAACAGTATTACCGCATTGCTTATATGCGTTTTCAAGAGAGATCCCCTTGAAAGTATAGATTGTGGGATACCCTTGCAATGCAAGGCATTCCATAGGAGTGAGCTTGCGAATACCGAAATTATCACGGATAATCGGTACTCGGTCGGGATACGTTCCCATGTTGGCTTTCAGCGTAGGACAAATCTCCCACTTGCGCATTGCAATGCCGCTGTCATCAATTCTGTAAATACCCGTTTTATTGACAATTTTCGCATCAAGCTCCTTGAAATATCGGCAACTTGAGTCGTAATAATAAATATCATCGTACTTTATACTACGGTCAATAATATCCTCAATCGATGTTTCAAGGGGCATAGCCGTGGGGAATGCAAAGCGTTCACAATCCTCGATGTTGAGAAAAGCCACAATAAAAATCCGTGCGCGATTCTGCGGAATGTTGACATCGGTTGCATTAATTACTTTATACTTGACAATATACCCAAGTCGCACCAAAGTGTTGTAAATAACAAAGAACGTTTTGCCATTATTATGATTAATAAGATTCTTTACATTTTCTAAGAATACTATTCTTGGTCGCTTAATCTCAATCACACGAGTTATTTCAAAAAATAAATTTCCTCGTGGATCATTGAATCCTCTTTGATATCCCATAATCGAGAACGGCTGACACGGAAATCCAGCCACAAGTACATCTATATCAAGGAGCGAGCATGGATCGATGTCTCGTACATCACCTTCTATAAGGTGTGTGTTTGGAAAATTGTGGCGGTAGGTTTTACAAGCAGAGACATCTATATCGTTGGCCCAGGCGATTTCAAAACCAGCCTGTTCAAAGCCAAGGTCAATACCACCAATCCCCGAAAATAAGCTTCCTACTTTTATCATCTGTATCTAATTTGGAAGTTCAAACGATAATAGAAATTGCCACCTTCCTTATACACCTTAGCGTAATGACCGTGCTTTTCATCGGTGGACGGGAACTCAAGATAGCAATTCTTGAACAGATACGACTTGAATGCATCGGATTCAAGTGCGTAATGAGCCACTACTTCTCCGTTTGCATTGACTTTGATAAAACCGCCGTTAACCTGACTGTTTCCATCCCACAATGTGGATGCTGTCATTCCGCAGTACGATGCGTATATGAAGGACTTCATCATATATTCGTATTTTACTTCGGGACGAGTGATACCGCAAGGATTCTTCTCTGCTACCTTCTTCGTAACAACATCCAAATCCACACGAGATTCATGGTTGAAGAAATAATCCCAAAGCATGCACTCAATCACCTTCGGCAATCTTGAATCAATCATATCAAGATTTTCCTCAAATGCAGCTACACCTGCTCTTGATGCAATCGGGAAACCAACAAATTCGAAAGAACATCCATTGGCAACCATTGTATCGCAACGTTCGGATACGGCGGCATGTCCTTTTTCGTCGACAAGCGAGTTAACTTTATCCATCAACTCGTCCGTCATACCGGTCACCTTGTACACAACGGCAGAAGCTTTCGCTGTATTGAAAAGCGTAGGATTCTGTCCGAATTCCGATTTAATAGAAAATCCTATATGCTTTCTCGTGATGGAAGCTCTCGGATCACGAACTGAAAGAAAAACATCGCTCTTATCAATGCTCTTTGCCTTGATATGCTTCAATTCGATCTTTGTTAAGAAGTTGGTGATATCCTCGGAAACATTGAATGAGCTGCCTTTTGCCAATTTGATTTCTGCGGCAAGCTTATCTGCCATTGCAAGGAACTCGGAAGCGGATACCGATAAAATAAGCTTTCCGTTTACATCGATATCGATTAAAAAATCTTCTTCCTTGCATCTGTATGTAACGATTCGTTCCATGGTTTCGTGACGAATAAGTTCTACGATGTCCATCCACTCATGAGGATTCTTGTTACCGTCAGCATCGGCGATATAGAGTTTTCTCTCACCCAATACGCGAATGGCTACATAAGGTTCGCCCCATTCGCCTTTGTTTGCTTTAATCGACATTATCAAGAACCTCCTTAATCTTTTCTGCAATAGCTGCAATTACATTTACGGTAACGCTGTTTCCGAACTGCTTATAAAGATGTGTATCCGCAAGAGGAAGAACAAAAGAGTCTGGGAAGCCTTGCAAACGAGCCCACTCGCGAGGAGTCATCTTGCGCACACCTTCTTTGTTAATCTTGCCTTTGATATGCGTGGTAGGTGTAAGATTCTTTTGACGCTTATCAATCACGAGATTTCTCTCTCTGCCCATGCCACCACAAACAATAGCACCTGCAACATCGCTCCAATCACGAATCTCGTAACCGAATCCGTTGCCTTTGGACTCATGACGAGCCTTGTGTTGTCTTAATGTTTCAAGATATACTTCACTTAAATAATACTTAGCAGGAACAGGCGTTTCTTCACGTATATCCCACAAACGCTTTGTATCGTCCGTCATCTCCGGAAACTCGAATTTTTCGGGAGCTATATCGTTTCTGAATGCCACCACATAAATTCTTTCTCTGTTCTGAGGCACACCAAAGTTCTTACTGTTGAGCACCTTGAAGAACACCTTGTATCCGAGATCTTCAAAGGTCTTGCAAATAATTTTGAACGTTCTTCCTTTATCGTGAATAACGAGTCCTTTTACATTCTCGCAGAAAATAACCTTCGGCTTATGATACTCGCAAATGCGAGCAACATCCATAAAGAGCGTTCCTCTGCACATGCCTTTGTAGTTATCCTCAAAGCCCATGCGCTGTCCGGCAAGACTAAATGCCTGACACGGGAATCCGGCAAGGCATATGTCAAACTCGGGAACATCCTTCTCGTCAATTTGGGTTATATCACCTGCGATTGCAAAAGCATCATTAAAGTTTGCCTTATATGTTTTCTGAGCGTTTTCATCCCATTCGCATACAAACACCGTATCAATATCATCACCGAAAGCCCTGTCAAATCCGAGCCTGATACCACCGATTCCTGCGAATAAATCTATAGATTTTATTCGTTCATTTTGAGGAAACCATTTTTGAACTGGTACAGTTTTCAACTTCACTCCAAATTTTTTACACAATAAAAAAATTACATTTCCCTGCAAACCATCGCCACCGCTTGCGAAGCGATACCCTCCCCGCGACCAGTAAAACCAAGCTTTTCTGTTGTAGTACCTTTAACGCCAATTTGAGAGACATCTATATCTAAAGCTTTTGCAATATTCTTTTTCATTTCTTCACGATGAGGGTTCACCTTTGGGCGTTCACACATCACAATGCTATCAATATTCACTATCTGAAAACCAGCTTCTTTGATTTTTTTTCCTACTTCAGCAAGCAAAACTAAACTGTCTGCTCCTTTATAAGCCGGGTCTGTATCTGGGAAAAACGAACCAATATCGCCTAGCCCAGCGGCTCCAAGCAAAGCATCTGAAATCGCATGTAAAAGAACATCTGCGTCACTATGGCCTAAAAGCCCTTTTTCATACGGAATATCTACACCGCCAATGATACATTTACGCCCTTCGACAAGTTTATGAACATCAAAACCAATCCCTGATCTGTACATTTTTTCCATAAATTTTTCCTTTTGAATCACTTTCTGAATTTAAAATAGAAAATCCGTTCATTCAGTACAAAAAAATCCCGAGAAGAATTACTTCTCAGGATTAAAATTTTACTCACTCAAATTTAAAAACAAACCCAATCTGGCTTAACGGATAATACAAGCATAGCGATAGCTGCAATAGCAATGCCTGCTTTTAAAATCCAAGAAGCAGAAACTGGAGGTTTTTCTTTACAACAACAGCAACATTCGCTCTTTGAGCAAGCTGGAGCAAAAAGCACATAAGCGATTCGCAAATAATAAACAGCTGCTACAAGAGAAAGTACAAAGGCTGCAGAAGCAAGTGCCCCATAACCTTCTTTGAACATTCCGGTAAAGAGAGAGAACTTTGCTAAAAAACCTGCTGCAGGTGGTAAGCCAGCTAAGGATGCCAAGCAAACAGCAATAGAAACACCTACTGCAGGAGATTTACGAGCGCGACCACGCAAACCACAAAGTGTTTCGCGTTTGTCATTTTTGCCAGAAAGATAAGCAATGCCTGTCAAAGCACCAGCAGAAGCCACTGCATAAGTCACAAGGAAGAACTGTAATGCTCCGCCAAAGAATTCATTTGAACCTTCTTTATGAAGGAACAAGGCACAAAGCATAAAGCCTGCATTCATTACAGCAGAAAATGCCAAAATACGACGAACAGACTTTTGAGCAAGACCTGAGAAAGCACCGATGAGCATAGAAGCTAAAGCCACTATAGCAACAACAAGCTTTATCGTTTGATCAGAAGAAATATTCACCCAAAGTGAAGCAATAGCAGCTAAAGCACCAACCTTAACGACCGCAGCCATAAAAGCAGTAACCGCCACCGGAGCGCCCGTATAAACATCGGCCACCCAGAAATGAGCAGGAGCCGCACCAGCCTTGAAAAAGAGTCCAATCAAGACCAAGAACATTCCAACTCTAAATAAAGGTAAGCGACCGCCTAAAATTTCTGAAGCAAATTGTGTAGAACCAGTAGCACCATAGAGCAAAGAAACACCATAAAGGAAAATAGCACTGAAAATAGCGCCGGTCACAAAATACTTGAACACTCCTTCGTTTCCATTCATGTCTTTACGACGAATGCCTACAAGAGCATAAACAGGGAATGCCGCAAGTTCCATGCCAAGGAAAAGAGAAAGGAAGTTTGTGGAAAGTGCCATTAAAATAGCACCTGCAGAAGCTAAAAGCAATAAGCCGTAAGCTTCACCACCCTGAAACTTTTCACGAGCAAGAGTCCATTGCACCCCACCGATTCCCAAGAAAAGACAAAAGAGAATCGTTAAAGTAAACAAACGACGCATGGAATCCATTAGGTAAACTTGATAATAAGAACCATCTGGAGAAACAATTAAAGAGGCTGCTGCAAGAACCGTGAAAACAATAGCAACCCAAGGCAAAACAGAATGCTTGTTTTCATTTTGAAGAAATGGTTCTGCGGCAATAACGACAAGCGCGCCTAAAACGGTAACAAGAACCGGCAACAAAATTAAAAGCGAATTAGTCATTTGCTGTAACCTCCGCATTAGCTTTTACAGAATCTTTAGCCAAAGAATCTGTAGTTTGTACAGTTGTCTCTGTCGTATTCATAGATTCATTAACGAGAGCTAAAGAATCTACTGCAAGTGAATCTGCAGGAACCACTTCTGCGGCAGGAACACTTGTTTCAGGATTTTCTGGTGTTCGATTTTCGTAAATAATTCCTGGACGTAATCCAAAGAGAAGTAAAAGGAAAAGGAATGCCCCAATGACAGAACCTTCTAATACACCAAGATGCACTGGATTTTCTTCACACTGATTTGCTTTTCCAAAAATTACTCCTTGAATCAAACGGAGCATATAAGCTGCAGAAAGAACAAGGCAAATTGCCCCAACCAATGTCGGTAAAGGGCCTACATCCCAGAGAGAAAGCATTACAAGGAATTCACCAATAAAGCCCGCTGTACCTGGAACTGCTAAAGCAATAATTCCTGCAGCACCGAATAAGAAACCAAATACAGGTTTTGATTTTACAAGTCCACCCATTTTAGATAGTTCGCGAGTTCCTGTCATTCGTTCTGCAACTCCGGAAAGCAAGAAGAGCGAACCAGCAGAAAGCCCGTGACCTACAAGAAGAACCAAAACGGCAGGGAACATTTTTGGGCTAAGTGTAAATATTGCAGCAACAGCCAAACCTAAATGTCCCATAGAACTAAATGCCAAAATCTTCTTGACATCAGTACCACGCCAAGCCATTAAACCGCCATAAACAGCAGTTGCAAGGCCAAGCCAAAGCATTGTGGTAAAGAATGTTTCATTTAATGAGAACAATGAAAGCACCCAAATCAAAATTCCATAAACACCAACCTTTGACATAGCACCTGTTAAAATTGCGGACAATGGAGCTGGGGATTCTGCGTATGCAGCAGCTTGCCAACCATGGAAAGGGAAAATAGGTGTTTTTACAAGGAACGCGATAAGGAAAGAAATTGCTAACACAGTTTGTGTTTCAATAGATTGTCCTTGCAAGAATGCAAACAACCCTTCGGCAGTCGTAACGCCACTTTTTGCCACCATGTACCAAAGAGCGATTGCCATTGGAGCAGAACCGACCAAAGTATAAATGGCAAAGTTCATCGCTGCAGACTTCCGTTCTTTTCCGCCATAAGCAGCCATCAAAAGTGCTGCTGGAATTACCATCGCTTCAAAGAAGAAGAAAAATAAAACAGCGTCGAGAGCAAGGAATGCGCCGTTCATTGTACCAAGAAGTGCTAAAATTCCGACAGAGAAATTTTTGAATTCACCTTCTGGTGTTGCAGACTTTCCAAAGACTAAAGCAGCCAAGGAAAGCACACAAGAAAGGAACACAAGCCAAGCATTAATAGTATAAGAACCAAGCAAATACTTCACAGAAGCATCACTACCAGGCAACTTAAACCAATCAATAGCCGTTGTTGTCGCATCACCGCCCGCAATCAAAGCTACAGATGCAACTGTAAGCACGGCCGCTGAAAAGAGCGAAAGACGATAAGCAGAAGTGCCACGACCTCCGACAAGAGCAACTAATAGGGCCGCCACAAACGGAGCGAGTACTAAAACATGCAATAACATTAGAGAAGCCCTCCGTAAACTAAGACAATCAAAACAAGTGCAATGACGCCAACAAGACTAAGAGCCATTTGCAAGCGCACTTTAGCAACCTGCAAACCACTAGCGAAATCACCAAGTAATTCGCCTAAACCACCAACTAGCCATTGAAGCATCATTACAAAACGATTTACCACATTTTCAGCCACCCAAGCTAAAACGCGGAATGCAGAAATCACAATGCCATGAATTTTATCAAAGCAGAATGTCCAAGTTGCCCCAAAGCCTTCCGGAGCAGAAGAACCTTTTGGAAGCGGGATTCGACGATTTGCAAATAACTTCCAAGCAACAGCCATGCCAACCACAGCAGCAATAGTTCCAAGAACAGCAAATAACCATGGTGAAACATGAACTGAAGCATGACCAAATGCAGCTTGAGCCTGCCCAACAACAGGAGCCAAGGTTTGTTCAAAGAGATTAGCTCCAGGAATTAAGCCTGCCCAGAGGAAACCGGCAAAAATGGAACCCAAAGAAAGAATAACCATTGGAATAAGCATAGAAGCAGGAGCTTCATGAATATGCTTTTCTGATTCTTCCCCACCGCGATACTTACCAAAGAATGTAAGAACCATCAAACGTCCCATATAAATAGCTGTAATAACCGCAGTTAAGAGTGCCATCATATAAAGGAATGGTCCCATGGGGCCAGAAACATAAAGACGTTCAAGAATCAAATCTTTAGACCAGAATCCAGCAAAACCAGGGAACCCGATAATTGCTAAGAAAGCAAAAATCATAACACAGGCGGTAACAGGTGTTTTCTTAAGCATTCCACCCATTTTACGCATATCTTGTTCGCCAGCAAGCGCATGAATTACAGCACCAGCTCCAAGGAAGAGAGCGGCTTTAAAGAAAGCATGAGTGAATACGTGGAAAATAGAAACGTCAAACGCCGCCACACCAGCAGCCATAAACATATAACCTAACTGGGAAATTGTAGAATAGGCAAGAACTTTCTTGATGTCGTTTTGGAATAAACCTGCAACGGCCGCCCAGAAAGCAGTTAATAAACCTATTAAAACAACGACAGTCATAACGCCTGGTAATAATACATACAAGTCAGAAAGGCGAGCGAGCAAATAAACGCCAGAAGTCACCATAGTTGCAGCGTGAATCAATGCAGAAACTGGTGTTGGACCAGCCATAGCATCTGGAAGCCAAGTTAAGAGCGGAATTTGAGCTGACTTTCCAGTGCAACCGATAAAGAACAAAAGCCCAGCCATTGCAAAAATTGGCAACAAAATATTCACTAGTTCAACATTAGCGGCATCGCGCAAGAAAGCAGAAAGTTCACGATAAGAAAGTAAATCGCTAGAAACCATTGCAAGCGTAATCATTCCTAAAATGAATCCTAAATCACCCACCCGGTTTACGATAAACGCCTTGTTTGCTGCCTTACAATTAGAAACATCGGCATTCCAAAAGCCAATCAATAAGTAAGAACAGAGACCAACGCCTTCCCAACCAAGAAATGTAAGAAGTAAGGAATCAGAAAGCACGAGAACAATCATGCTAAAAAGGAACAAGTTGATATAAGCAAAGAAACGAGCAAAACCTCTGTCGCCGTGCATGTAACCTGTAGAATACAAGGTTATCAATGTACCAATTCCTGTAACAAAGAGAAGCATGATACGGGAAAGAGAATCGAAGAGGAAACCGAAACTTGCTTTAAAAGAACCGATATCAATCCAAGTTCCAAGAGTTTCTTGAACGCCTTGAGTAGGCATGTTCCAGCCAATTACAACCGTTGAAACAAAAGCAAGCAACGGGAATAAAACAGCAAGCCCACCAACGATGCCTTCAGAAGCACCTTTTTTAGAACCAGTGGATGCTAAAGAAATTGCGGCAAGAACAACTGTTCCAATCAACGGAAACAGAGGAATGAGCCAAAGAGGAAGATTTGTCATAGATTACCCCTTCATTCCAGAATAGTTATCAGAATCGACACTTTCCTGATTACGGAAAATCAGAATTACCATTGCAAGACCAACGCAAGCTTCTGCAGCCGCTACCGCAATAGTAAACAAAGGAACGATCTGGCCTGCGACACTTAAATCACCAGGCAATGTTTTTGAAAACCCGATTAAGCTTAAATTAACGGCGTTCAACGCAAGTTCTACACCCATCAAAACGAAAAATACGTTACGGCGAGAAATGGCTGTTAACAAACCAATCACAAAAAGAATCAAAGCTAAAATTTGAACATATACAGCTTGGAGTTCCATTAGTTTTCACCTCCTTCTGTTTCATCTGTAGTTCCTAAGCGACGTTTCGCCATTAAAACAGCGGCCACCATTGCAGAAAGCAAAAGCAAACCAACCGCTTCGAATAAAATAAAATATCCATGTCCAGAAGCTTCTGTATCAAACAACGTTGCAGAAGTTAAGGCAACAGAGCCACGTAAAGTTCCGGCATCAAAAGCAAATGGAGTTGAAACAAGAGCCACTCCAAGCAAACCACCAAGAACAATTACCGCTGGGAAAACAAACAAAGATACTTTATCGAATCGAGGCGTTCTTGAATCGCGAGCGCCATTCAAAACCATGATAACGAAAGTTAGAAGCATCATGATAGCGCCAGCATAAACCATCACTTGAACTACCCCAACAAAAGGTGAACCAAGCAAGCCATAAATACCGGCTAAAGAAAGCATCGATACCACAAGAGACAAAGCCCCATATAGCGGATGCCGAGCAAACAGCACGCAAAGCGCGCCACCAACAGCTATAACAGCTAATATGATAAAATAAATCAACGCTAGCATTAGTTTACCTTCATCCCCCAGGCATCGAGAGCCTGTTGATTTAAAGTACCCCCTGGAGCCATTTGACTCTGAGAATCATTTTGCGGATAAGTTTTCGGATCCCAAGTCATTAAATCAAACATCGGAGCCACAAAATCATCACGTTTTGGATGCACATAACTCGTTTCGCAAGTATCCATACGAAGGGCATCTACAGGGCAAGCTTCTACGCATAACCCACAGAAAACGCAAACCAAGTGATCTATATCAAAACGAGCCGGAGCCTTTTCGATACGCGGATCTTCAGTTTCTGCCGCTTCAATATAAATACAATGTGCTGGGCAAGCGGCGGCACACATACCGCAAGCCACGCAACGAGGCGTTCCGTCTGGACGAAGCATCAAGCGATGCCTTGCACGATAATTCCTAGGAATTTCAGGCTTCATTTCCGGATAAGGAACCGTAGGCAATGTTTCATAACGGAGCAATCCACGAAGTGCATGTTTTAATGTGGTAAAAAGACCGCGAAGGGCTTCAAAAACGTAAAGACGTTCCACCCAGTTCATCGGTTTTTGCTTAACTTGACGAACCATTAGTTGCCTCCCAGAAGTTTAGCCGCAATAGCTGTGACGACAAGGTTCAAAATGGCAATATTTAAAAGAATCTTCCAACCAAGGTGCATTACATGATCGTAACGGAAACGTGGTAATGTCCAACGAACCCAAATCCATACCCAGCAGAAGAATACTGCTTTTACAAGCAATACGAGAATTTGGATTAAGGCAGTACCAAGCGCAACACCAATTCCATAAACGGCTTCACCATTAACCATTTGAACTTCTGGGTGAATAAATACCGCAGAAAGAACGCCTAGCACAGCAAAGACCACAACAGCGCACCAGCCAAGAATCTTATACAATGAGTATTCACGCAAAATAACTTCTTTGTTTGAAGCCTTACATGTTTTGTACCAGCGAGCGTAGCGGTAAAGCAAATGGAGGAATGCAAGAACAGCTACAGCACAGACTCCACAAAGAACGCCTAAAGAAATACCCAAATTGCTTTGGACTGTTTCCATTGATACAAACGGAATGGAATAACCGCCAAGGAAAAGGCATGCTACTAAAATACTATTAATTCCGATATGGCTGTATTCACCCATGTAGAAAAGACCAAACTGCATAGCACCATATTCTGTATGGAAACCTGCAACAAGTTCTGGTTCGCCTTCAGCAACGTCAAATGGAGCACGGCCGGTTTCTGCAATCATGGCAATTAAGAAGCAGAAGAATGCTACTGGCTGAGCAACAATACCCCACACATTAGCATCTTGCCAGGCGATAATTTCATCAATGCGGAATGTGCCTGCAAGCAAAAGCATTCCCATTAAGCAAAGGCCTAAGCAAACTTCATAACTGATAGTCATGGCGCTTGTACGAAGGCCGCCAAGCAAAGAGAATTTTGACTTAGAAGCCCAACCTGCAAGAACAGCACCGTAAGCAGACAAAGAAGAAAGACCAAAAAGCAAAAGAATGCCAACTTCTGTATCAACTGTCATTCCAGGAATTTTAATAACCTGGCCACCGAATTCAAATACCATCGGGGCAAACCAAGGAATAACACAAGGAGAAATCAGCACGATTGCAAAAGGAATCGCTGGAGCTAACATGTAAATCCATTTGTTTACACCAGCTGGAGCAAACATTTCTTTGAAGAAAAGTTTCGTTCCATCACAAGCGTTCTGCACCCAACCGAAAAGGCGGATGCGACCAAAATATGGAATTTTGATATAAGAACGGTTTGGGCCTTGACGGTCTTGGATAAAACCTGCTCCACGACGTTCCATCGGGATTAGCAACAAAATGAAAAGAATTGGCACGAAAGCAAAAGCAAATTTCGCTATCGTAATAATCCATTCAATCCAATGTTTTGATTCAATAATTTCCATCATAACTGCACTCCATCGAGCATAACACCCGTGCTGCGGATGGTTTCATAAGTGTAACCAGAAAGGACTTCTGCATTTTTCCCCGCCATAGCAAAAGCTTCGCAGGCACAAGAAAGCGAAATTCCAGCAAGTTCAGCTAAAACGCTAAACGCTGGGCGTAAATTAGAATCTGGAGAAGTTGGTGCTGCTGATAATTTCTGCAACATTCCATTGCAGTTTACCATAGTTCCCTTTACTTCACTCCAATGATTAACGCCAAATGGTATTGTTGCTGCTTTAGCTGTTGCATCATCGAAAGCAGAAAGAGCAATTTTTTCTGGAATAGTTTCCAAAGTTTTTGCCGCTTCTGCATTTTCAAATAAATCGCAATGAACAGAAAGCAAAATAGAGAACTCACCAGCTCGCTTCAATAATTCTTCTAAATTACCAGTTGGCAAACCAAGAAGCTTCATACCTGCACGGTTTGCAACAGGATCTCCGCTTTTTGCAATGCCATCTGCAGGAAGAACTGGAGCAAAAGAACCTGTGAAAATTTCAGCTCTTTCTCCCAATTTTTCTGCAAGTAATTTCAATGCAGTCAAATCTTCGATTGTGCAAGAACCGCCAGCGACTAAAGCAACTTTACCTTCTTTAGCTAAAACTGATTTCAAAGAATCAATATCACCGGCAGGAAGACGATTCTTTTGGAAATTTTGGTAAGCCAAACGGCTCGTATTTGAAAGCCAACTACGGTTTACTTCTGGGTTGCAACGCGGCATCAGGCGCCATACTTTACCTTCAGCATGGTCAATCCAAATGTTTGCACCTAGGGAATCATCCATAGAAATACTTGGTGTACGAGAAAGCAACCAAACTCTCTTTTGGAAACGGAAATGCTTAGCAGTCATTGCTCCTGTTGGGCAAATATCTGTAACACACAAATCGTATTCATGATCAAGCTTTTCACCAGGGAATGTGGTAATGTAAGTATGATCAGCACGAGAAGCTAGTTGAAGTTGTTCATCGCCAGCAATGCTTCTCATAAAGCGTACACAGCGATCACATTGTACACAGCGTTCTTCATCAAGAACAATTCGTGGACCAATATCTACATGCTTTCCACCACGAACCTGACCTTTTGAATCAATAAATTGATGAGCTGGATTGCCGTGATAATTTTTGCCATATTCTGGACGCATGCGAGATTCATTCTGCCCTGCTTCCATGTAATTTTCTTGCAAAGTACATTCACCTGCTTTATCACAAATTGGGCAATCTAGCGGGTGATTTACAAGCATAAATTCTTGAGTTGCTTTACGAGCATTCTTTACACGTTCGCTAGAAGCTGGCGTATAAATTTTCATGCTAGGAGAAACCGGCGTATAGCAAGCAATCACCAACATGCGACCACGAGGGCCTTCTTGTTCCACCAAACATTGGCGGCAGTTTCCAGAAACCGGAAGATAAGGGTGATAGCAAACATGAGGAGTTTCAATCCCGACAGCTTTTAAAGCTTCGAGAAGATTGGTATCGCCCGGAACCATTACAGCCTTATCGTCCACGAAGATTTCCACCTTCGGGCTGTTTTCGGTCGGGAGTTTTGGCATATTGTAATAGTTACTCATATTATTACCAGAAAATTCCAGGACGGCTTGTTTCTTGAACGCGCGGTTTTGCACGATCAGGGTTCTTTGCAATCAATTCATCGAAGTCACTGCGGAACTTTGTAGTGTAAGAGCTTACAGGACCTCCAAGAGAAACGGAAAGTGGGCAAATGGTTACTCCACCAAATCCGTTTGAAAGGCTTTGCATAAATTCAACATCGCCATCATGACCTTTGCCTTCGACAATTTGATTTAAAATTCTATGAATGAGCCCTGTACCTTCACGACAAGGCGTGCATTGTCCACATGATTCATGGCTATAGAAATTTCCAAGAACATTCAACAATTCAGCCATGTTATGAGTATCGTTAATGACAATCATAGCACCAGAGCCAAACATGGTTTTCATTGAAGCTAGGCATTCGTAATCCATAGTCGCAACAGCACATTCACCAGCATCTAATGGGGCGCAAGAAGAACCACCAGGAAGTACAGCCTTTAAATTTCCACCTACAACGCCACCAGCGTAATCATTAATCATGGTCATCATTGGTGTTCCTAAAGGTGCTTCATAGACTCCAGGATTTTTTACATCACCTGAAATACAGAATACTTTAGTTCCGCCAGCACGTGGTGTTCCAAGCTTTGCATATTCTTCTGGTTCATGCTTGAAAATCCAAGGCAATGCCATAATCGTTTCTACGTTATTTACGCAAGTTGGACTTTTCCATGCTCCGCTCACCGCTGGGAATGGAGGTTTCAAGCGAGGTTGGCCTTTTTGACCTTCAAGTGAGTTAATAAGAGCTGTTTCTTCACCGCAAATATAAGCACCTGCGCCGCGATGAACAAAAATATCAAAACTGAACTTGGTGCCGCAAATATTTTCGCCGAGATACCCTGCTGCATAAGCTTGGTTCAACGCCTTGTTCAAAGATTCAATGCAAGGCAAAAATTCACCACGAACATAAATGTAAGCAGAACGACTACCAAGTGCCCAACCAGCAATAATCAGACCTTCAATTAAACGATGCGGATCTTCCATCATCAAATAATGATCTTTAAAAGTACCGCCTTCACCTTCGTCTGCATTCACTACAATATAAACAGGCTTTCCTGAATTGCGAGGTACAAAACTCCATTTCATACCTGTTGGGAAACCAGCACCGCCACGACCTCGCAAATTCGAACGTTGCACATGATCAATGACTTCAAATTGGCTCATATTGAACAGGCGTTCTGAAATGTTTTCATAGCCACCCAATTTCTTGTAAACTTCAATATCCTGAGCGCCTTTGCCAAAGTTTTCAGTACAAACTTTTACACACTCTGCCATAAACTAAACCGCCTTTTCTTCAGGAACAGGTTTCTGTGTTGCAACGGCTTCTAAAGAAGGTTTTGCGACACGTTCACCAGAGGTTGCTATCATGCGATAAGTATCGCCGACTTTACCAGCAGCATCTACAAAGCATTTGTCTTTTACGCTTGGTTCGCCGACCACTTCCCAATTAGAGCCATTTTTCTTTTCAACGACTAGTTTTGTAAATTCAGGAGCACCTTTCCAAGTTAATGAAGCACCTGTTTCATCGGCTTCGGCCTTTACATTCAAAACAGGACTTGGTGGAGCGTAATCAGCAACTTGTGGCTTGGCGATTGCACCAGGAACGCCTGGGTGACCCATGTGACCTTTTACAATTCCGCCCAAGACATCGCGTTTCGGAACGTTATTGGCATGAGCTTTACACCATTCAACAATTCTATCGATGCTTTCTTCAGTAAGGGTTGTGCCGCGTTTCATTTTTAACTGACCATCTACAACATCTGTTGCAAAATCGTCGTTCACAAGCATCATCGGACCGTTGCCGCAACTTCCAAGACATTCTACTTGAAGAATGGTAAAGAGACCATCTGGAGTGGTTTCGCCCGACTTAATACCAAGCTTATTTTCAATGTACTTGATTAAAGGTTGAGCGCCTTTGATTGCACAACTGATATTTCTACAGAATTGCAAAAGGAACTTGCCTTTTGGAGCGTGATTATACATGGTGTAGAATGTAGCGACACCAAGTGCATGAGCTGGAGCACAGCTACAAACTTCGGCTGCCCAGCGGATACCTTCTGTTGGAACCCAACCGAGAACGCCTTGTACGAGCCATAATACTTCAAGAAGAGCGCCTTGTGGTTCTGGATAACGGGAAAGCAAATCTGCACAACGATCTTTAATTTCAGGAACGTCTAGCAAAGCACGAACTTCTTCACGAGAAGGTTGCTTTTGTTCTTCGTTTTTCTTTTGGACCGGAGCCGCAGATGACGGACGCACAAACAGAGGTTTTGGTCCATCTTCAAATTTCAAATTATTGTTCGCTACGAAATGGATAGCGCCTTGTTTATGGTTCATCGATCCAATTCTCCTGCAATAATGTTAATACTCGAAAGCGTGGCCATTGAATCAGCAAGCATTGAGCCTTCCACTAATTCTTGATAAGCAGCAAATTGCGTTAAGCAAGGTGGACGAACTTTTATGCGCCATGGTTTTCCAGAGCCATCAGAAATCAAAGTGAAACCTAATTCACCATTTGCAGTTTCAGAGCCGCAATAATGTTCACCTTTTGGAACACGAATTCCTTCATAAACACTCCTAAAGCGACCAATCAAAGCTTCCATATCTTGATAAGCTAGAGCGTGAGCAGGCACACGTATGCGAGGGTCAACAATATCGATTGGACCTGGTTTTAAGCGTTTCAAAGCTTGGCGCACTATTTTAATTGATTCTTCAATTTCTGCTAAGCGAACCATTAATCGATCATAAACGTCACCTTTTGTGCCAACGACTACGTTCCAATCATAAGTTTCGTAATCGTAGTAAGGTTCGTCTTTACGCAAGTCGCTTGCAACACCTGTAGCTCTAAGACATGGACCAGTCCAGCCATAAGAAATAGCGCGTTCTGGAGAAATCACGCCAACGTTTGTGGTTCTATCCAA
Source organism: Fibrobacteraceae bacterium (assembly GCA_017625775.1). GTDB lineage: Bacteria > Fibrobacterota > Fibrobacteria > Fibrobacterales > Fibrobacteraceae > UBA1765. Next base: position 36,294 of record JAGAKE010000015.1, on the reverse strand, counting down.
GAAAATTCTGTTGCGGTCAAAGCAAGCATGAACATCTTTTAAATTGCGTTCTGCTGTATTACAAACGTCAAGAACATCTTCTTCAAAGCCATTATAAAGATCTCTATAAAGGCCACCGATTCTTGAATAACTATTTGTTAAACGAGCGCCTGTAAGCTTTTCCCAAATAACCATCGTTTTTTCACGGCTATCAAACAAATAGAAGAACCCTGTGGTAGAACCTAAATCCTGAGCAGCAGCAGCTACACAGATACAGTGATCTGCCATACGAGAAAGTTCATTAACGATAACGCGAATAACCTTAGTGCGTTCAGGAATTTCAACGCCAAGCATTTCTTCGACTGCACGGCAATAAGCGATGTTATTCATAATCGCAGAACAGTAATTCAAACGGTCTGTATAAGGCAAAACTTGTTGCCAAGTTCCGCGTTCTGCCATTTTTTCAAAACCGCGATGCAAGTAACCTATTTCGGTTTCGCAAGCCACAATGGTTTCGCCATCCATAGCAGCCATATAGCGCAAGCAACCGTGAGTCGCTGGGTGAGAAGGCCCAACGTTCAAAGGCATTAAAGCTTGTTGTTCTCCATTAGGATTTATTACTATCATACTTTGCGGCTCCCTTCAAGATATTCGTCATCATTTGGCATTACTTCCTTAGAACGAGCTACAATTTTATAGCCTTTAGATTCAAGACGAGCTTCTAATTCTGGCAATAAATAATCGTTCGTGGAAAGCCATTGTCTTTTGTGAGCTGGGTAATCTTTACGAAGCGGATGACCTTCAAATTCAGCGTGATTCAACAAGCGGCGGAGGTCTGGATGCCCTTCAAATACCACACCATATTGGTCAAATACTTCCCGTTCTTGCCAGTTGGCAATGGCGTATAAATCTGCAATAGAAGGCACTTTACAATCTGTTTCTGAAACAAGCACCTTTACTCGCATACGGCGAACTGGAGCTTTCATTGTTTTTAGCACATATTCTACTGCAAAACGAGGACCTTCATAATCTTTAAAGCCCAAATAATCTACACCGACTATGTCTAAAAGAACATCGAACTTAGCACTCTGGTCATCGCGTAAAAAAAGCATTAAAGCGTGAAGATTTTCACGTTCTACTAAAACAGTAAAACCCCACTTATCAGCTAAATCACGCTTTGCGCCAAACTTTTCTTCAAGGATAGCCAAAAGCTTTTCACAATCTGCCATCGCCTACTCCTTCCAGAAAGCAACCTTTTTCATAAGATTGTCTCTCCCTTCTTTAATCGTTTGAACTCCACAAGAAACGGCATTTTTCACAGCCTTTTCTGCGTTTTCCTTACATTCAGCGGTTTTTGCCTTAATCATTTCAAGTTGTTCCTTTACACGTTCAGCACGAGCTTTCATGTAAGATTCATCTTGAATTTTTTCTTGCAATTGGAACATGGCATCAAAAAATGATTCTGGGCGTGGAGGGCAACCACCAATATAGACATCTACTGGAATGATATGGTCAATTCCAGGGACTGTGCAGTAAGCATCGTAAAAACCACCGGAACTAGCACAAGCGCCCATAGCAATCACCCAACGAGGTTCAGCCATCTGTTCATAAATTCTTTTCAGAATCGGAGCTTGCTTATAAGTAATTGTCCCGGCCACAAGCAACACATCGGACTGACGCGGTGTAAAACGCACATATTCAGAACCAATTCGAGAAAGGTCGTAACGAGCCGTTTCCGTACTCATAAATTCGATAGCACAACAAGCCGTTCCATAAGGGAATGGCCATAATGAATTCTTACGCCCCCAATTGACAATAAAGTCAAGGGACGAAGTAATGATGTTGGCTTTTTCCGCCAAAGCAGTCATAGGTACCTCACAAATATCCATGCGAAATATAGCAACCCTGCTAAAAAAAATCGCTTTTCTTTTGCTTACTAAATGCAAATATGCGCATTATTTAAAAAATTTTGCAAAGATTAAGGGGCGTTTTTAAAGTTCGGCTCAAAAACTCATTTCTAAAATAAAATCGTAGCATTTGTATGAGAAAACAGAAGAAATTACTGCTCAAACGAGTAGTGCTACAGAAGGCTCTGTCAAGCCTTTCCATACAGAAAAAAGTTTGCAAATACTTTTTCAATCCGTATGGAGCGATTCTATTTTGATTTCAGACAACGCACGGAATATTTGTGGGAGGTTCCTTGAATGCTGAATCCCTGACTATCGCTGTTGTAGCTCAAGTTAAAGTAATGGGCATAGACGTAACCGTCGCCAGAGTTAGATGCCTTGCTTTCTGCAATCCAGAGAGGGGCGTCTTTGTGGTCGGCAGAGGCTAGAGAGAACCCATAAACATCTGTACCGTTACCACCGGCTTTCCAGCTGACTTTTGATTTAAGCTTTAGTCCAGGGTAGTCTGTAAATTTCGTCCCGATGTGTTGAATTAGTGTTTGAAAATCCTTCAATTTGGGTAGCTGCCATCCTTCGGGGCAGATGCCTTGAACGTTTTCAGGCATTTCGCAGAGGGCGTGATCACCGCAATTCAGTCCTTGTTTTGAAAGCTCCACGGAATCAATGGCGGCGGTCCAGCTGTAGAGTCTGCCGTAGATTTCGCAATTTTTAAGCGAGTCCCCGTAGCAGTTGCTGCGGCCAAGAAGGCTGGGCGTAGTAACACTGTCTGCGTAGTTCAGGTTCTCCGCCATCCATGTCTGGTCGCCGATGGTAATGGTCTTGTAGGATTGATGGTCTCGCAAGTCCGTTACTGTACCATAGGTAATATCCGGATTTAGCAAATCATCCTTGGATTTGATAGGAGCGGCGGGTTCATCCATAATGCATCGGACAGATTTGCCTAAGATGTTGTCCATGGCACTGATTTCCACCGTGTCTACGCCTGCAAACAGGCGGAAGCATATATTTGCCCCGGCGGCAACTGATGAATTCGTCCAGAACTCTACAAATGGAATCGTATCATAAGTGAAGAAAAAATTTCGAGCGTTCAAATTTTCGGGAATGGCGCTAAATCCCACCAGGTCCGTTCCCTCGCCTTCGTTCCAACCGATTATGGACTTCAAAGCTTGCGCCGTCTTGCCTTTGGAAAGCGGAGTTATATAGCTGATTAATGTTTCTACGTCGGCGTGGCTTGGGAGGTGCCATCCTTCCGGGCAGGATTTCTCGGCGGAATTAATGTTGTATACTCTTCCATATTTTCCACAAGAGTCCCGTGTCGTCACCAAATCAGAATCTAGGTAAGTGTAAGCACAGGAATTATCGTATCCTTTTACAACATAGTTGTTGTTCTGTGCCATCCAGGTTTGGGTTCCGATTTTTACGGTTTTGTAGCTTTGCTGGTCACGGGTGTCTAGAAATTCACCATAAGAAATAGCAGGGTTGAAATAGCTTTCGACCTCACTGGAAGAACTTTCCTGCTTTCCGCTACTGAAACTCTCCGTTGATGAAGAACTGGAGTTCGCTGCAGGCGTGGAACTTGAACTTTCTAAAGTTTTATTGCTAGAAGAGGATTCTGAGTTAATATTGGAACTGGAGGATTTTTCCTCGTTAGAACTTAAAGATGTTTCTTCGCTGGAAGAAATCGGGGAGTCTTTGGCACTGCTGGGATCGTCTCCGCAGGCAACAAAAAATGCGGCAAGTGCAAATCCGATGAAAAGTTTTTTCATTATAAGAATACCTCCTAAACTATTGGAAAATATAAAAATTATGTTTTCTTAGAGTATATAGTTACAATTAATAGTGTTCATCCGATTATAATCCTTTCTTTGAGGCTTTATCACACCACGTCATATCCCGCATCAGACAAGACTTTCAGCGCTTTCTCGAAATTTTCGGCTTTCACAAGGATATAATCCGTATTGAAAGTGGATATCGCAAAAATTCCAACGTCTTCTAATTTCATTGCAAAGCCTCCTTACACTGGCTCTGTCGGGCTAAACTGTACACTTGTGCCCAGCTAGCAAAAAATCCTCAATCCGTAAGCCCTTCCAAAACTGTTTTTCGGCTGCATGACCGATGTTTTTAGGCTATTTCGGCTGGTTCCGACTTCGCAGCGTTTCCGTAGCCGTACAGAATGACTGGACAGAGCCAAAGGGCCTTTTTTGCAGCGTTTTCGCAGTTTTGACCCAAAAGTACGGTCTAGCCCGACAGAGCCCTACAGAAGTATGTATGGGTGGACATGTATGAAGCTCTTTATTGATGCACTTGCTAGAGAACCTTGTCATTCGCGGGTTTTGTCTCTCGCGAGGACTTATTTTTTCTTTTGTAATTCTTTTCTTTGGAGGGGACCTAGCTCGGAGTTGCGAAGGCCGCATGGTTCACTCCATGCCTCCCCTTCCTTGGCCGACGCTCTTGTGCTTTAATTTTAAGTGAGGAAATATTTTTTGCGAGGGATTTTATTTTTTGATTTCTTGTGAACGAGTGTTGATACTCGAGAAGGAACTTGCTCGCAGTTCTTGTCACCCGCGATGGAGTGAAAAGATTTTTTTGCGAGGCCTAAATGTGAGCCAGCCACGAGCCACACTTGTTTTGAGTGTGGCGTGGTGGAAGCAATCCTCTTCGCAATTCCCGCCGCACTTATGTAAAAATTCTTTTTTCAAAAATTTTTGTTCGAATTTCCTTTCTCAAGCGTTTTATAGAAGTAGAGGCATTGCTCTGTTTAAGCAAAGCTTTAATCCGTTTATACATCAACCACAAACTTAAGAAGGTTTATGACAAACTCACAAAAAAGAAACCACGATAACTTCTTTCGCACGATTTTTGCGGACCCCAAAAACACAGCCAACTTGATTTCATTGGCCGCGAAAAACAACCCGAATCTAAAAGAACTCCTCAGCTTAATTAACCTTGAAACGCTTCAGGAAATTTCAGGAGCGGCAACACGAGAGGGCGCGAGCGGGTCAGGCGATCTAACTTTCAAAGTGGAAATCAAAAATTCTGCAAAGAATAAACGCCGAAATCATTCTCTCGCAGGAAACGAAAAAGGTTCTAATTCAGAAAGTGACCACTCGGACCAATTGCTTGTCGGTTTGATTCTTGAACACAAATCCTACCGCGATTCAAAAATAAGGAATCAGCTTTTGAAATATTACTTTGAAGTGATGCACCAAAAAGCAGGAAACATTCCGGCAGTTGCGATTATCGTTTACAATGGACGCGATAAGTGGAATCCGCTAAAAATTAAGCCTCATCTAGGTTATCCCGAATTCTTCCAGAAAGTCGGTTTGCCTTTCCGAGTGGAATTTATCGATTTAGGCCGCGAACAAGTTGATTTTTCGAACTTGGACCCGCTTTTGGCCTTAGCGATTGCTGCTATGCGGATGGTTTTTGATGCTTACGGTGCTGAAAAATATTTTAAAACAGCACTTCGAAGGCTTTTAAAATCAAAACAAAACTTCCGTAGTATCGTCGAAGAAATTTTGGTATATTTAAGAGGGATGCTCCCCGAGGAAGAAAAGGAGATGATTATGGATTCGCTCGAAGTTATTCAAAATAAAGGCTATGTCTCAATAGCCGATGCTGACTATAATCGTGGATTCTCCGCCGGCGAGGAAAAAGGATTCTCTACAGGTTTTTCTAAGGGAGAAGAGAAAGGGTTCTCTACAGGATTCTCTGAAGGTAAGGCTGAAGGTTTTCTTGATGGTAAAGCCAAGGGCTTTTCTGAAGGGGAGATAAAAGGCATTACTGATGCTAAATGTGAAATGGCAAAAGCGATGCTTATGGAAGGTATTCCTATTGATAAAATCAAAATTATTTCTGGATTATCGGAAGAGGTAATTCTAAAGTTATAACTTTTAACTTCATAAATCTCCTACTAGTTTTAGCGGGAGATTTTTTTTGATTTCTTTTGCAAATTTTTTCTTTGGAGGGAACCCAGCTCGGAATTGCGAAGGCCGCACGGTCCCCTCCATGCCTCCCCTTCCTTGGCCGACGCTCTTGTGTTTTAATTTTAAGTGAGTTTTGTTTTTTTGATGATATTATTTTGCGAGGGATTTTTCTTTTTGCCTGCGGTTTGTCATTACGAGGAAACGTAGTGATAAAAGCAATCTCATTGCAAATACTGTGCTTGTTCAAAAACCTAGTCACTAAAAAATAAACCATTTACTTTGAGATTATAAAAGATAATAACACGGCAGAATGCCGTGTTATTGGTTGTTTTTTTTGGATTACTTCACTACGTTCGCGATGACAATTTCCTCTGCTTGGGCGGGGCGTGTACCCGGCCTTGGCAGAGGAAATGTTGGCTGCCTGCTTCGCTTGGCAGCGGCCCACGGGAGCTACGCTCCCAGGGATTAATTGGAGCCCCGGAGGCAACGAACCGAGTGCGCGTCGCCCTTATTGCTGAAGTCCAGGTACGCAGACTCGTTGAGGTTCTTCAAGTACAAGTCGTAAACGAGGTTCCTATTGGTCTCTGAAGCACTCCAGAAAAACGCGTACACGCCCACGCTGTAGAAATCACCAGTGAAGTAGCGACTGCCCGCTGGGAGAACATTAAAACCATATTTATCTATTCCATTACCATCTTGCAAAGCGTGCTCAAATTCATGTTCGTATGGTTCCCACCCTTGTTTTGATTTTAACATTTTGCCCGATGTTCCACCGAATCCACCAACATTTGACATCAAAGTTTCAAATTCTTCTTTAGTTGGTAAATGCCAGCCCTCTGGGCAAACATAATTTGCTGCAGCCCAAGTGTATAAACGACCATACTTTTCGCAATTTGCAAGGTCATCATCATAGCAATAACTATGTTTAATATCATAGTTCATATTCTCCGCCATCCAAACCTGTTTACCAATCTTTACTGTTTTATAGGTTTGACCATCACGAGAGTCTTTCATTGTGCCTTTTTGCTGCCCTGCAAAAGACATTCCAGTGAATAGCAATGACATCGAAATTATTGTGAGTAGTTTTGTTTTCATAAGGTTTCTCCTTGTGGTTTAATAAAATTTTATTTGGTTAGTTTTGGCAAATAATTACCATGCATATATTCCTTCTTATTGCCTATCTTTTTTCTACAACTTTAAAAAGACCTTTATTTTTTCAACTGCTGACTCAAGGTTCTTTAATGCTATTTCTATAAGCTTAATTAATTGACCTTTTTTAATATCTTCAGGTAATTTAATTGACACATATTTGAAATCACCAAATTTGTTCAATTTTTGATTAGTAGAATTCAAAAAGCCACATTCGTTTTTAACACAACTAACAGGCTTTTCTTTTTTACTACACTCATTACAATTTTCTGCAAGGATTTTATCCCGAAGAGCTTTTGGCAGAGCTGAATCTTGTAATGTATCATTTCTAACACTACATAAAATTTTTAAAAATTCATTTTTATCAAAATTTTTCCACTTATATTCTGTTTTATTATCTTTTTTCTTGGGATTTGGTTCTACATAAAAACGAAATTGTCCGCTTTGTATTTGAATTCCATATACAACATTTTCTGCAACATTATCTTTTAAATAACATTTATAACCCATTAAACCTGATTGATGGCCATAACCACTTTCACTAATAACTTCTCGTGTGTTTTTCAATTTATTATTTTCCACACAAGGTTTTCTTAACTTTGTTACAAGCGCGTTATACCATATTTTTTCATACAAATCTTGTAAGCGAATACTTGCTAGTTTATTTTTTACTTCTTTTTTGGGGAAAACTTCATCTGCTTCTATAGGGTCTTTAATTTCATTTTCAATCAACCCGGACAATTGTTCAATTAGATTTTTATACCGTTCAACATATTGATAAGCAAATTCGTTTTCTGTTTTATTTTCAGTTAAAATTTGTTCTAATTCTTCACATATCTTTTCATAACTAATCGTATTCCACTTAATATTTTCGGGCTTCTTTGGTTTATTTATTTTTTGTGATTCTTTAAAAACATCAATTGAATATTCTGGAGCTAACAAATAAAAAGTGGTGTTATCTTTACTTACGGTAACATTCCATTCTTTCTTACCTACGCCAGTAATAAAATCTATTCCTTTTGCTTTTGCTACTTTTCCAGAATACTCCTCTAACTGCTCTTGATTCGGAATAGATTTAAATTTATTTTCAACAACTACAAAACGACAATGTTCTCCAAATTTTTTTATTTTATCTTTTAGGGTTGTTTCGTCAAATTCCGTCTCAACCGCTTTTGATAATTCTTTAAAAGAAAGACTTTCTTTTGCTTCGTAAAGACTATCTAGCAAATATTTTCCTTCTTCATCTTTTTTTAGTTCTTCGTATGTTTCCTTCTCTAAAAAAGCAATAAACAAATCGAATTTATTCCACTCTCTAAAAACTGAAACCACTTGATATGTTTTATTAGACTTAGTTTTTGGCAAAAACAATTTGGCTAATTCTATTGATAATTTTTTTTGAAGTTTTTCCTCTGTGGTGTTTTCTAGCATTAAAAACATTCCTAGCATATTGCTGTGGAATAATTCTTTACTACCTAAACTTGAATTACACACCATATCTGAACGAAAGTAGTTCACAAAATTTTCAATCTTAAATGATGGCATCTTCATATTCCTTTCCTGTTCTATTTCTTACATTTTTTGAATGTAAAAAAAAACAAAGTCAAGTAAATTTGAAATTTACAAGGATTTTTGCTCATTTTTGTGCGCAAAACCATGTTTGCAAGACTTTTTTTAGGGAATTTTTTTGCCGATTTTATGCGTTAATTTGTATGTAATTTATTGAAATTTTATTTATTTAAAGAACTTCGTATCATAAAGTGTATCATAGAAACAAGTGCGTAAATTTTTGTTTGCAGTCAGTTTTTATGTTAGATTTTTTTGAGGCTAGGTCTAGAATCTCCTTCACACCAATCACCTGTAATTATGGAACCACTTACGACTCCAAACCCAAGCAAATTAGAAAGAACTAATACAGAAAACCGAAAAGCCAGAGTGGAATTTTGTTGCCCATGGAGTACTCAATATCGTCCGAAGCGATAAATCCGTTCACGAGTCCAGCAATCTGTTTTCCGTCCTTGCTTTGCCCGCCCACCTCAACAATCCATTTGCGATCGATGCAAAAGTCTCCCCGCTTGGCGTATTCCAGCGTATGTTGGTATGTGAGCTGGTTGACAAAGAAAGTCTCGCGTTCCATTCCGACTTCGACTCGCATAAGCGATAGCGCATGTAACAGGTTGCAATTTTCCATGTAAATCTTATCAGGCTTTTGCATCCGCTTGATATTCTGTGTATCGCTGTACAGCAGATTAAGTAACTTCGCTCTGCCAAGGTAAGAAAGGTAATTCACAATAGTGTTGCGGTTTAATTCCGCTGTCTGCGCCATCTTACTGATGTCAACGACAAATGGGGCTCCAGAACTCACAACTGCAAGCAAACTCTGAAGTTTCCGCACATTTGCAATATCGACACCACTCAACTGAGGCAACTCGATTTCTAAAATCAAGTTCACCACTTTCTGTACCTGCACCAGATAGTCAATATTCTTCTCCAGAAAGAAGGGATAGTACCCCTCCTTTAGGTATGGCTTGAAATACTTGAGCGGCTTGCAGGCGCGGACAACTGCAGTAGAAGCATCAAGCGGATGTTGTAGGATTTCTTCTAGCGGAATAGCCGGCAGCGAGATTCCCTCCTTGAAAAGCAGGTATTCACGGAACGATAGTCCCTGCATGTCGTAGCTCACACAGCGGCGAGAAAGGTCTGCCTCGGCGTTCAAAATATTCAAAAGAGAAGAACCTGTGAACACGACTTTCAAATCGGGAAAGCCATCATAGATGTTCTTTATTTCACGGCTCCAGCCATCGTACTTATGGACCTCATCCAAGCACAAGCATTTCCCACCCCGATTGTAGAATTGTTCTGCTAAATCAAGAAGCGAGTGACGAGCAAAATAGATGTGATCCAGGCTTGCGTAAAGGCAGACCTCAGGTGCAATTCCGTATTCGCTCTTGATATGCTGCAGGAGCAGGGTGGTCTTGCCGACACCGCGTGCCCCGCGTATGGCAATCAGACGCGAATCCCAGTTGATTTTCTGCATCAAACTTCGCTGGTTGGGCGTATCAAGCCGAGAAAGCATACGTAAATGTTGAGCCTGCAACTGTTCCAAAAACCAGACCTCCAGTTATGAGTTTTGCATAAATTTATACTATTTTGCTTAATCAGACAAGCATTTTTTACGAATTTTGCTTAATACATTAAGCAAAAAAACTTTGTCACCTTTTTCCAATGAAAAAAAATAGCGACAATAGTCGTTTTTTTTCTTTGTTTGGAAATTCAAATTGTAAAATCTTACTTACAAATGCGCGTTTTTGAAGAAAATACTTGACAATGTTTTTTTTTGTTTACATTTAGGTTTGGTAATCAAAAAGAAGAGACCTTGCATGGAAGAAACGAGCAACAAAGCCAAAGGTGATGCATTTGAAGAGTTCGCCAAAAGAAGTTTGGAAGCTTACCTGGATCAAACGCTGGAACACCCCGAACCGATAGATGGGCACAAATTCGATTTGGCTACTCCAGACAAATCCATCATTGTTGAATGCAAGTGTCTGGAATGGACTGTTTCAGGAAATGTGCCCAATGGGAAAATAAACAACTTAAATGAAGCCGTGAGCTGGCTAACAAAAGTAGCCTCAGCCACTCAAAAAATCTTATGCTTGAAGCGTTCTGTCCACCCTTTAAAAAAGGAATCCCTTGCAGAATACTTTGTACGAACATCCAAATTTCTTCCAGATTCTAAAATCATAGTTATAGAAATAGATGACGAAGGAATCACTAGAAAGCTTACACATTAAAAAAACAAGAAAGGATGAGAATGACAATGAAAAAGAAAATATTAATTGCCTTACTAGGCGTATTTTCCGTTGCTTTGGCAGGTACTGTAACCGATAAAGATGGGTACAAGTACAAAACTGTAAAAATAGGCAAGCAAGTATGGATGGCGGAAGACTATAGGTTTGAAACGAAATTTTCTAAATGTGCAGATTATCGAGGAGGTGCGGACCCCGATGATTGCATTAGGGTGTACGATTTTCTTGCAACAGTTCAATCGGGAAATAAAGTATGCCCTACGGGATGGAGGTTGCCCACTGTTAAAGATTGGGTGGATTTGATCGGTTTTGTACTTTCGGATATTCCAAGTGCTAAAGACGCAACCGAAAAACAGATTAGAAAAATGCACCAGGAATTAGGAAGTCGACTTCGCTCAACTTCTTGTAAAGATGGTAAAAATTCTGTTGGCTTTAATGCTTCTTGCTTTTTTGACAATGTAAGCTCTGTATATTATGAAGCCGTATCCGGTGGTCAAAATCCTAAGGTTGGAGAAACTGTTTTTGAATGCGCTGAGATAAATGGACAAGGCGTATTCTCAAACTGTCCCGAAGGTGGTTGGCAGGTCTTTTTGCGAATAAGGTGTATAGAAGAATAATTCTATACAAGCAACAATTCACTCAGCCTACTTCACCCACTTGTCGGCTTCTTTCTGGGCCTTGTCGCGTTCGTTCTGGGCCACGATTTGACAAGACTTTGTCAAATCGCTAGTTTTTTCCAAGGGATGACATTTGCTTCTGTCAGCGATATTTCCTTTGCCCCCGCATATAAAACTGCCTTTTGCTCGTGGGGATATCCAGAAATTTTTCCCCAGAAATTCAGGTTGTCGAGGAACTCCCAGTTGAATGTTTCCGCCGACTTGATTTCGTAAGCGTAGGGTTTCCCATCCCGGTCCTGAATCAAGTCCACCTCATGGCCGACGTTATCTCTCCAAAAAGAAAGCCTTGGTTCTTTACCCTGATTTAATGAACTTTTCATAAATTCATTGATGACCAGATTCTCGAAAAGACTCCCCCGGGCAAAGTGCGATTTTAGTTGGCTCGCACTATCAATTTCAAGCAGCGAACACGCAAGACCGGTGTCGTAGAAATAAAGCTTGAGCGTCTTTACAACCCGCTTGTTGAAGTTACGGAAATCAGGTCTTAGGCGATAAAGTATGAAACTAGCCTCTAGCACCGAAAGCCATGAATTTATCGTTGGTGTAGAAACGCCGCACTCGTTTGCAAGCGAAGACTCGTTTAACAGTTGCCCAATTCTTCCGGCACACAACTTCAAGAATTTTACGAATAATTTCAGTTTCCTACATTCCTGTCAGCCCGACCTCGTCGGTGTGAATCTGCAAATACGAAAACAACCCAGGAACCTGCTACGTTTCATCTAGAATAATTCTGTCTGGATGCAACCGGATTATTCTCTTGCAATTCTCGCGGAATCATACGTTTTTGCCTCAGTGCATCGATTTTCTTACAGTTATAAAATCCGACTTTAAAATTCTAAAGATTTTTTGAGATAAAATCCCATACCAAATCTATTTTTTTCGATTTCATTTTTTTTATTCTTTATTATTTTAAAGTTATGCGTAATATTTTCCTTGAATTAAATCATTCTCCTGAAGAAATTAAACTTAAACTTGAAAAAAGTTTTCATTCTCTTTTTGAAGGCAATAATGAAAACGAGCGCGTGTATTTTGAAACAAATGATGGGCTTGCTTATATTGTAGATATTGGGCATAACGACATTCGCTCAGAAGGAATGAGTTATGGAATGCTTATTACTGCTTTAATGCAAAAAAAAGAATTCTTTGATAAACTTTGGAACTTTTCAAAACGTTATTTACTAAATCACGAAGGCGAGTGGAAAGGTTACTTTTCTTGGCAAGTATCAACTCATGATTTTAGTATGATCGACAAAGGAGCCGCTCCCGATGGCGAAGAATATTTTGCGGCAGCTCTTTTACTTGCGTCTAAAATTTTTAATGACGAAAAATACAAAGAAGAAGGTCTTCAAATTTTAAACGCCATGGCTTATAAAAAACCAGAAGGGATTGTCCATACCATGATGGACAAAAATACAGGACTTGTGCGTTTTTCGCCAGCGGAAGGAAATGATTTTACTGACCCAAGTTACCACACTCTTGCATTTTATCGCTTATTTGCAAAAGAATCTGGTGATTCTTTTTGGGAAAATGCTTACAAAAAAAGCTTAGACTATTTAAAAAAAGCTTTACACCCAGTTACAGGTTTGCCGGCCGACTATTCTGAATTTGATGGTTCTCCCAAAAAGACTTCTTGGCATTCTTTAAGCCATTGTTTTTCTGGTGATGCTTGGCGAGTAATTTGGAACATTTCTTTAGATTACGAGGCTTTTTCTCATGACGCATGGGAAGGCGAATCTGTTCTAAAAATGCTTTCATTCTTTGAAAGTCAAAGACCTTATTTTTCTGATTACGAAGTAGATGGAAGCAAAGCAGGTAAAAATGCAAGAACGGCAACAACCGGCCATATCGCAATGAACGCCACAGGAACATTAACACTTCCTGAAAATCACCCATACATAAAAATCTTTGCAGAAGACCTTTGGAATACAGAGGCTCCTACAGGCACTTGGCGCTATTACGACGGCATGCTCTATATGATAGCTCTTCTAGCATGTTCTGGAAAATTTTCTTGGATAAACCTTTAATTGAAGGAGGCGCATTTTGTTTCAAGCAAAAAAAATCCATTTTATTTCTTTAAGCATTGGAATTGCTTTATTATGTTCTGCTTGCGATGACATTCGCACAGAAGCGTATCCAAACGGAAATATTCGAATAGAAACTCCGTATGTTGAAAACTTAAAACATGGCGTTCAAAAAGAATTTTACCAAGATGGAAATCTAAAACGAGAAACGCCTTATGAAAAAGACAGAAGGCAGGGAATCGTTAAAGAATACTACGAAAACGGAACTTTAAAAAAAGAAACGCCTTATGAAAATGGGTATATCGAGGGCTTTGTCAAAGAATATCATTCTAACGGAAATCTCGCTACCGAATTACCATTTTCACAAAATAAACAAATTGCTTTTGGAAAACACTTAGAAGCAAATGGCGAAGCAACTACTAGCGGAAGCTACAAAGATCCTCGCGACGGAATTGCTTATGAATGGATAAAAATTGGTGAGCAAATTTGGATTGCAGAAAATATGAATTATGCCTCTGCAAGTGGTTCTGTTTGCATGCAGTGCAACAATTGGGGAAGACTTTACAACAAAAAAAATGCTGAAATAGCTTGCCCTGAAAGTTTCAAACTTCCTAGCGAACAAGATTGGAAAAATTTAATTTCCTTTGTAGGTAAAGATGAAGGTACAAAACTAAAAGCGGGTTATGGTTGGGATCCTTTGAAAGGAACTGCTGATTTTGGAAACGGAAAAGATGATTTTGGATTTGGAGCTAAAGCAGGCGGTGCTCACTTTGCCGCTAGCGATGTAGAAATGTCAAAACGCAAATTTGATGACGCTGGAAAGAAAGCTTATTTCTGGACAACCGAAGGAACCGTCGCCGTTTTTCATTACGACAAGCCCGTTATGACAATTGAAAAATTCAACCCAGAACATGGGGCAAGCGTTCGTTGCATTCTTAAATAATTTTCTGAACTATGCTATATGTTTCTCTTTTGACATCAAAAGAAATTCAAGCTTTTATCACAAAAGTTTTTAAAGAAAAATGGGATTCTTTAAAAATTTCGGCTGCTCTTGGGAAATCTTTTTCAGAAGAAGAACGCCGAGCCATTATGGACTACATTCCTCTCGTAAAAAAATTCCGAGAAAAATTTGATTTTCAAGAATTTCTTTTATGTGATAAACTCGCTTTAGAACAATCAACTGCATACGATATCAGCAAATGGAAAGCAAAATTGTGGCCTTCATCTGGGTGCGTTCACGATTTATGTTGTGGCATGGGCGGAGATTCTTTTTTCATTCCTAATTCATTAGAATTAACAGGAATTGATATGAGCGAAGAGCGCCTTCAAATGTACGCCTACAACATGAATGCGTTTCAAAAAAGAGCTAATGTACTCCAAGCTGATGTTAGAAATCTTTCTGGAATAACAGCGGATTATTTTTCTATTGACCCGGCTCGCCGAAAATCAGAATCGGAAAATCAAAGGCAATTTGAAAATTTAACGCCCACACTTTCTGAAATCTTAAATCTCGCAAAAAAATATCGTGGCGGAATGATAAAATTGCCTCCAGGTTACCCTATTGATGAAATTCCGCTAGATGCTGAAATTATTTACCTAGGCTCAAAACAAGATTGTCGAGAATGTTTGATTTTGCTTGGAGAACTTGTTCAAAATCCAGGTAAAATCAGAACCGTTATTTTGACAAAAAATGACACCTTCGAATTTATTTCCACTTCAAAGCGTCCTGATTTTGAAAAAGAACAAAATTTAGAAGAAGGAACTTTAAAAAAATACCTTGCAGAACCTTGCCCGCTCTTTGTTCGCAGTAGAATTTTCACTCAATTTGCACGAGAGCGGAATGCAACAATTTTATCTAAAGGAATCGCCTACCTTTCATGCGATGAACCGATTCACCACATTGGATTTTCGTCTTTTGAAATTTTAGATTCAGTTCCGCTAGGAACGTCGGCAGTAAAGGCTATGCTAAAAAAACACGGCATCGGAAAACTCACTTTGAAAAAACGTGGTGTAGAAATCATTCCCGAAGAAGAAATTAAACGTTTGAAACCTAAAGGCAAAAACGAAGGCGTTTTGTTTTACACACGAATTGCTGGAGAGAAAACCGCTCTATTAACCAAAAGAATTTCTGGGAGTAATGCTCATGAATGTTAAACTTGAATCTTCGTGGTTAGAATTATTAGCAGATCAATTTGAACAACCATACTTTAAAAAAATCAAAGATTTTCTTTTAAAAGAAAAAGCTGAAAAAAAAGTAATTTACCCTCCCGGTCATAAAATTTTTGCAGCACTAGACTTATGTCCAGTTTCAAACACTAAAGTGGTAATTATCGGGCAAGATCCTTATCATAATCCAGGACAAGCGCATGGATTATCCTTTTCAGTACCTGAAAATATACAGCCTCCGCCGTCGCTATTGAATATATTCAAAGAACTGGAATCTGATTTAGGAATTCCGACACCAAAACACGGAAATCTTGAAAAATGGGCAAAGCAAGGCGTTCTGCTTTTAAACGCCTCCTTAACCGTTCGAGCAAACTCCCCTACTTCCCATTCAGATATTGGCTGGCAGCAATTTACAGATACCATCATCGCACGACTTTCTCAGAAAAAGAAGAATCTAGTTTTCTTGCTTTGGGGGAGTTACGCTATCAAAAAGAAAAACTTAATTACAAAAACGAATGAGCATTTAATTCTTGAAGCGCCTCACCCAAGCCCTCTTTCGGCTTACCGAGGATTTTTCGGATGCCGTCATTTCAGTCAAACAAACACCTTTTTAAGGTCAAAAAACATTCCTGAAATTGACTGGAATCCTTAAGACTTTCTATATTTCTTCATCATTGTAAAAGGATTTCTATGACAAGAAAAACCAATTTGGGTCGGCTTATACTTTTTGTTGTTCTAGGATTGCTCTTAGGCGGCATTCTCGGAGAATGTCTTGGGCTTTTATTCGGATCTCTTGGAGAACTTATGAACGCTGGTGGGCAAAACAATATTGTCCGCAATTTCTTTATAGCAGCTTTTAACTTGAATATTGGAATTGACAAACCTATCGTTATTGATCTTTACATGGTTAAATTTGTATTGGGCTTTGGCCTAAAACTTAATTTTGTAAGTATCATCGGTATGGTAATCGCCCTCTACATTATGAAATGGTCAGGAGACCGCTAATGAACGATTTAAACACTCTTGCAAAACAGCTTGAAAATGGCAGTACCACCTCCCAAAAATTAGTGGAGGCTTCTTTAGAAAAAATTAAAGAAACTTCTTCTTTAAATGCTTTTATTTCTGTTCTTTCAGAACGCGCCATGCAAAAAGCAGAAGAAGCGGATAAACGTCGTGCCGAAGGAAAAGTGATTGGCAAATTAGATGGTATTCCTGTAGCGATTAAAGACAACCTTTGCCTTTATGGAACTAAAACAACTGCTGGTTCCAAAATGCTTGCTAACTTTGAAGCGCCTTATTCAGCGACCGCAATAGAAAAATTAGAAGCTTCTGGTGCAGTGATTGTTGGAAAAACAAACATGGATGAATTTGCCATGGGTTCTTCTAACGAGACTTCATTCTTCGGCCCTGTTGAAAACCCCATTGCAAGTGACAGAATCCCTGGAGGTTCTTCGGGCGGTTCTGCAGTTGCTGTAGCCTCTGGTTGTGTAGCCGCTTCTCTTGGTTCTGATACTGGTGGTTCTATTCGACAACCTGCCGCTTGTACTGGAGTTGTAGGATTAAAGCCAACTTATGGTCGTGTTTCTCGTTATGGTCTAATTGCTTATGCATCTAGTTTAGATCAAATTGGCCCATTTGGTACAAACGTTAAAGATTGTGCAGAACTTCTTTCTGTCATTTGCGGTCAAGACATTCACGACAACACCACTAGCAACAGACCAACTGAAGATTTTACAGCAAAATTAGATGAAGGACTTTCTGGAAAAGTAGTCGGTGTTCCTAAAGAATATTTTGCTTCTGGTTTAGATGAAAAGTGTAAAACAGCTATTGAAAATATGCTTGCTAAAATGGAAAAAGAAGGTGCGACTCTTCGTGAAATTTCTCTTCCAAATATTGGGTATGCAGTTTCTAGCTATTACATTATCGCCACTGCCGAGGCTTCAAGTAATTTAAGTCGTTTTGATGGCGTTCGATATTCTTATCGTAGCCCTGAAGCTACTAACTTATTTGATCTTTATGCGAAATCTCGTTCCGAAGGTTTTGGAAAAGAAGTCCAGCGCCGTATTTTGCTTGGTTCTTATGTTTTAAGTTCTGGTTTTTACGACGCTTATTATGTGCAAGCACAAAAAGTTCGCCGTTTGATTACAGAAGATTTTTCAAAAGCTTACGAAACTTGCGATGTGATTGCAAGCCCTACAATGCCTTCACTTCCACTCAAACGCGGTACTGGCGAAACAGACCCAATGGCAATGTATCTTTCTGATATTTATACTGTTAGTTTGAATCTTGCAGGTTTACCTGGAATTTCCTTGCCTTGCGGTTATGTAGATTCCTTACCTGTTGGCCTTCAATTAATTGGCAAACCTTTTGAAGAATCAAATTTACTTTCTATTGCAAATGCTGTAGAGAAACTGGTTTAATTTTTCTGCATTAAAAAATCCTCCGCGAAAATTTCGCGGAGGATTTTTTTGTCAAGAACCTAACGATTCATTGGATTCCAGCGTCTTTTAAAACGAGGTTCCTCTAGAATTTTTGACCAAACGAATCCAGCGCGAGCCGCATTCAAAGAAAAACAAGGCTTTAAATTTTTATTCTGTCGAGAAGGCACTACATCAAACGAAGAATCTTCTTCTTTTTCTACGCGCCGTTCAAATGCTTTACCTTGGTATTTTGCAAAAATAGATTCTTCTTTTACAACAGGCTCAGCAGGAATATCTTCTAACATTTCTGAAGCTACTGGTTCTTCCGTTTCAAAGAATTCATCATCTGGAAGATAAGGTTCAGAAGTGCTAGTTTCTATTTCTTCTGGATGATCTTCAGCATAACGGCGCAAAAGTTCACGCAAGTGTTCTGCAGGCGAAGAAGGCGCTTCCATTTCTTCTACAGAAGATTTTTCTTCCGTTTCAGAATACGTGGGAGATTTTGGCTTTTGCTTATTTTGCTTAAGCCAAGAAAAGAGCGCCTCACCACCTATAATCAACAACAGAAAAAGAAAGGTTTCCATCTTTTAATTTCCATCAGAAGGAGACTGCGATTCTGGCAAACCACCTATATCTTTACGCATTTGCGTATCGGCTTCGATGTTTTTTAAGTTGTAATAATCCATTACGCCAAGTTTACCTTCGCGAAGCGCTACCGCCATAGCCATAGGAACTTCTGCTTCAGATTCAACTAACTTAGCACGCATTTCCATCACTTTTGCTTTCATTTCTTGTTCTGCGGCAAAAGCCATAGCTCTACGTTCTTCCGCCTTAGCTTGAGCTATTTTCTTATCGGCTTCTGCACGGTCAGTTTCAAGAATAGCACCAATATTTTGCCCAACATCTACATCGGCAATATCAATAGAAAGAATTTCAAAAGCGGTGCCTGCATCAAGTCCAGATGCCAACACTTTTTTAGAAATCATATTTGGATTTTCAAGAACATCTTTATGGCTTAATGCACTACCAATTGAAGAAACTATACCTTCACCAACACGAGCCACAACAGTATCTTCGCCAGCACCACCAACTAATTTTTGAATACTAGCGCGAACCGTAATACGAGTTACTGCATGAAGCTGAATACCATCAAGAGCAACAGCACTCACCTTAGGCGTTTGAATCACTTTTGGATTTACAGACATTTGCACCGCTTCCAAAACATTTCGGCCAGCAAGGTCAATCGCTGCAGCTTGTTTAAAATTCAAATCGATATTTGCCTTATTTGCTGCGATCAATGCCTGAACTACACGCAATACTGCACCACCAGACATATAATGAGCTTCTAACAAATTAGTATCTACAGGAATTCCTGCCTTGCAACTCAAAATTCTTGCTTCAACAATTGTCTGAGGCGGAACCTTTCTTAAACGCATTCCAATCAACTGAAAAATGCTAACTCCCGCTTTAGAGAAAAGCGCTTGAAGCCAAAGACTAAAGAATTTAGCGATAAACGCTAGCAGCACAAGAACAACTATGGCCGCAATGACAATTCCAACAACTAAAATTGAATTCATGGTTTCTCCTTGATTATAATTAAACTTTATGAACGAAAACTCGTCCGTCTTGAATTTTCACAACCTCTACTTTATCCCCTGGTTCTATTTCAGAATCTAAAGTTTGAACATCAATAACTTTGCCTCCAAAAATAGCATGCCCGACTGGTCGTAAAAATGTTTTGGCAACTCCTACAGTACCTACACTCAATTCTTGAACTTCTTCTGTTGGAGATTGAGAATCAGCCAAATCAGTTTTTAACATTGGAGAATAACCTTCAGGAAGAAGTGGCACAATGTATTTTGAAAACACTAATGGAATGATCAATGCGATTCCGGCACAAGCAAGCACATAAAATAAAGCCAGTAAAATAGGAGAAATGTCAGAACTTAACGAAGGTAAAAAAGCAGGAAGTGTTGTAAAGTCAAATGCTAAAGCTAACGCTATTACCATACTAACAATCCCAAGAGCCCCAAAAATCATTGTTCCTGGGAAAACAAAAATTTCCAGCACGAAAAGAACAACCCCCACAATCAGCAAAATCAACGGAACAAAATTTTCAATGCGACCTGCTTGCGAACCAAAGAAAACTAAAGCTATCGCCACAATTCCAATGATTCCAAATACGCCAAAACCCGGTGTTTTAAATTCCATATAAAGAGCGCCAAACCCAAGAATTAACAACAACCCAGAAATAGCACTAATAAAACGTGCAACTTTTTCGCCAGAATGTTCTTGAACTTCACTTACTTTTTCTATGGATAATTTTTCTTCTAATGCTTTTCTTGAAGCAACAGTCCCTTTGGAAAATCCAAATTCAAGAGCTTCTTTTTCTGTCATCGTTAAGAGTTCGCCAGCACGAACTAACACTTTTGGCGTTCCCCAAACTTTTTTTTCATTTTCAGAGAAATGCTCATAATTTTTTGATTCTATCGTTAAAACGGAATCTTTATTTTTTAACTGGTAAATTTCTAATTCTGGTGTAACCATGGCAGCACTTAAAAGTTCTGGGTAACCATTTCGCTGAGCTAAATTCCTGAATTTTGCACGCAGCGGAGATTGAACTTTTTCGCCAACTATTTCTGGAGTTCCGCCCGCACCTTGAACAATTGGAGCACAATCTCCAATAGTTGTTCCTTCCATCATATAAAGATCATTTGAGGCAAGAGCAATTAAAGAACCGGCACTAATTGCTTTACTTTTTACAACCGCTATAGTTTTTATATCCTTAATTCCAAGAATTGTATCTACTATATCGAAAGCAGCATCTAACCGCCCGCCAAATGTATTGATTTCAAATAAAATATAATCTGGATTTTCTTGTTTGGCCTGAGCTATCGCACGCCTTACAAAATCATTCATCACGGGTTCTACGTCGCCAGAAAGCGAAATCCAAACTCCAGAGGCTGAAAATGCTTGAATATGGCAAAACAGGACAAATAAGAGAATAGTAAGAAAACGCATACCATGAATGTATAAAAAATAAGGGGAATATCGTAGAAAAAATTTAATTGTTTAATTAAAAAAGTCATTTTGGAAAGTATATTAGAATAGAACTGTTTTTTTCACGGAGTACTTATGCGCGTCTTTCTTACCGGAGGCACTGGATTTATTGGGCATTATGTTGCCAAAGCTTTATTAAATCGCGACCATGAACTGCATATTTCTACAAGACACCCGGAAAAAATTCCCAGTCTTGCGAAAGAAAAAAACGTTACCTTTTTTAAAGGCGCTCTCACAGATACAGAAATCCTCCAACAAGCAATTCAAAATTGTGACGCCTGTATTCACATAGCGCTTGGTTGGGGAGAAACGCCAACAACCATGCTTAAAAATGATACTTTAGCAACAGCGACTCTTTTAGAATTAGCCGCTCAAGCTGGTTGTAAAAAATTCATTTATACATCAAGCACTGCAGCCATGGGGCAAATGCGCCCTTCTATGGCTGAAACTTGTGTAAACCTTCCTGTAGATTTATATGGAGCCACTAAATCAGCCGGAGAAGCATTTGTGCTTGGCTTTAGGCAACAAAATTTAAAACGCAATATTATTCGGCCTGGCTACACTTTTGGGAATCCTGCTTTTTTAGATGGTTGTTCACAACCAGACACTCGTTTCAAAAAAATCGCCGAAGCTGCCCTACGAAACGAACCCATTCACATTATTAAAAATGACGGCACTCAATTTATTCACGCTTCACAACAAGCCGAGGTTTTTTGTCGCTTACTTGAATCAGATTTGAACGAGGAAATTTTCCTTGCTCTTGGACAAACTTGGATTAGCTGGAAAGAAATTGCAGAACAAGCTATCGCTCTTGTTCCAAACTGCAAATCAGAAATCATTGAAGAAGATCTTGGTTGGAGCGATTCTCCGATGACATTCTCCGTACGAAAACTTTCTGAAGTTTTAGGGTTGCAATTTGATAGTCGCCCATTCATTAGCCCGCATATTCAGTATTATCTTGATATGCTCAAAAAATAATGGGTAGTTTGGAAATTTTCCTTATCGCTATTGGTCTTTCAATGGATGCTGTTGCCGTTTCCATTGCTAAAGGATTGTCACTTCCCAAAATAAAATTTCAGCATGCCTGTTTAGCAGGAATTTATTTTGGCGGATTTCAAGCACTGATGCCATTGATAGGATATTTCCTAGGTTCTCATTTCCGAGAAGCTATTGAAAGTTACGACCATTGGATTGCTTTTGCCATGCTTGTTTTTATTGGAATCAATATGATTCGAGAATCTTTTGGCAAAGAAGAAAAAATTTCCTCTGACTTTTCACTAATTCCAATGCTTGCTCTTGCTTTAGCGACAAGTATTGACGCGCTTGTTGTGGGAATTTCATTTGCAATTTTACAGGCTAAAATTCTTTCTTGCATTTTAATTATTGGAATTACAACATTTGTGCTTTCTGCTATGGGCGTTTCTCTTGGCTCAAAATTAGGTTCTCACAGCAAAAAGAATGCTGAACGCCTAGGGGGCACCATCCTTATTTTATTAGGAACAAAAATTCTACTTGAGCATACTTTCGTACTTTAAAGAATTAAAATACGACTAAGTTATTTTTATGAATAAGTTCTTCAGGAATTTCAGTTCCAAGAATTTGACGAACAAGTGCCGTTTTCTTTCCAAGAACCAATTTTAAATTTTCACTATCGTATTGAGAAATTCCGCGAGCAATACATTTTCCAGACTCGTCTAAAACTTCTATCAAATCGCCAACATCAAAATGCTTTTTAATGCGAATTACTCCTACAGGAAGTAAACTAGAATGTTTTTCTTGAAGAGCCTTTGCGCCACCGGCATCTACCACCACGCTTCCGCGAGGCGTGCTTACAAAAGAAAGCCAACGACGACGACTATTCATTTTTTGCTTTTTCCCAGCAAACAAAGTGCCTAACGCATTTTCAAAAATCACCTCATGAGGAAGCACTTTAAGCCCATTCGCTAAGAATGCATTTGCTCCACTATTGACTACTGCACGAATTGCTTCTAGCTTAGAACGCATTCCACCCGTGCTAACAACAGAACCCGTTTCTCCTGGTTTTCCGGCAAGAGAAAGTATGGAAGGCGTGATTTCTGGAACAAAACGAAGTAAACGCGCTTTGGGATTTTTCTTAGGATTGTCATCGTAAAGCCCATCTTCGTCAGTAAAAATCAACAGCAAATCAGCATCTAAAAAAAGAGCTACGTCACTAGAAAGTTTATCATTGTCCCCTACTTTAATTTCAGCTACTGCTAACGAATCATTTTCATTGATAATAGGGACTATCTTTTTGGCAAGCATTGTTTTTAAAGTATTTTGCAAATTTTTATATCGAGTTCTATCTCTGAAATCTTCTGCAGAAAGTAAAATTTGCCCGCAAGAAAGTTGAACCCATCGAAACATTTCTCGATAAGCATACATCAAGTCAATTTGCCCAACTGCTGCACACGCTTGTTTTTCCGCCATAACCGCTGGTTTTTCCTGATAGCCTAATTCAGCCATTCCAGTTCCAACTGCACCGCTTGTAACAACTACTACTTCTTTACCAGTTTCCATTAAACGTGCAATAGAATCAGCTAGCTTTTGAATATAACGAGTTCTAACGCCGCCATGTTCAGAATCTACAAGAATTCTTGAACCGATTTTTACAACAATACGTTTTGCCTCTGTTAAAATTTTTAATCGCAATTCACTCATAAATTCCTCTTAACGGCAAACCACTAAACGAATACCATCTAAACGAAGATTCCCTTGAGAAACAGCTTTTTTGCGTTCTTGGAATGTTTTCTTCATCGTTTGTAATTCTGGGGTGTTTTCAGCACCGCCACGCATAGTGGTCAAATAACGAGTTCGTTTGTATTCAGAATCTAAACGTTCTGTAACGCGTTCAATTACTTTCTCTGTAATTTCTTCAACTTGCTTTCCTACAATTTCTTTAGCAAGAGAAAATCCATCAGAATAAAAGTAAGCTAACTTCGCTTGCAACACTGGTTTTCCTTGCGGCACAGGAACGTCTCGCAAAGTTCCTTCGTCAATAGAATTTAATAGCAGAGAACAATCTTCTCCAGAACCATTCACTAATGCTCGCAAATAAAATGAGCCAGCTACTTCAGAAATACCCCAAGTCGGAGCCACCGGAAAATCTAGCACAAAATCATATTCCATGCACATAGTTCCTGGCATTCCCGAATTTTCCCAAAGTACACAAGAAATAGCACCTTGATGCCCCATAGTTGCATAATCAATTGCACCTTGTGCCAACGGATGCTCCACACTTAGAAAATCTATTTCATGATGAAGCATTGCCTTCTCTCTTGAAAGCGTTACCGTAAGATAACTGTTTTTGGTTGTGCTTTCTTCCGTCATTGCAATTCTGCTATTTGCATTTGGCATGCCTGGAATAGAACCTTCTTCTATTTCAGAACTTTGTTCTAACAAAATAGTTTCTGGAATTGCACCCTTCTTTATTTCTATTCCCTGATAACTTAACGCGTCGAATACAAATTCACTAATCGAAGTATCTGAATCCACTTTTTGAATATCTTTTATAATCTCCGCGGCAGCCTTTGGATTTCTTGAATTGAATTCTAATAAACGATCTCGACCTTTTTCTGCACGTTTACGTTCAGCATCACATTCTTTCCGAAGTTCTGGCAAGAAATCCTTAACAAAAGTTTCAAGTTTACTACTCGGCTCTAATACAGTTTCTAACACTTTTTCCATGTACTGCATCATGTATTGCCCAGCATTCATCAAAGGACGTTCAAAAGATTCTAACCCTTCGCTGTACCACCTAAACATCACTTCTTGACTAGAACCAACAACATACGGAACATAAATTTCTACATCTCTAGTCTGACCAATTCTATCTAAACGCCCAATTCGCTGTTCTACCATTGCAGCATCTAATGGCAAGTCCCACATAATAATGCGATTAGCAAATTGGAAGTTTCTACCTTCTGATCCCGTTTCAGTACAAAGGAGAATTTGAGCGCCTGTTGGGCGTGAAAAATCTGCCGATGCTCTGTCTCTATCTTCAATGCTCATTCCTTCAAAAAAACATGTGAAAATATTTTCAGGGAAAGCTCTTGTTAATTCAGTTGCAATAGCTTTCATCACCATTTCATTTTCTGTAATCAACAAAACCTTTTCTTTTGAAGACGAGAGGAAACTTTTTAACCAAACAATTCTTTCGTCAAACTGCCATAACTTTGGTTGAGGCAAAACAAGAGAGGCGTTTAAACAATAATCAACTTCATCGACAGCAAAATCAGGGCTTAACCTTTGTGCGTTCAAAAGCATTTGATATTTTTCATTTGGCTCAAGGGGAACTTCTTTTAAAATCCTTTTTGAAAAAGGACCTAATCCCTTGCGCGTATTACGGAACATTACAGAACCAGTTCCCATTGCATCTACAATACGGCGCACCCATTCACCAGCTTCAAGAGTTTTTTCAGTTTCCTTTGCAAGCCATTCTCTGATAGGAGATTTTTTGGGTAGAATATTTTCTAGTTCTTCCCAATCTAAAACCGCATTTGGATCTGAAGGCAACTTTGACAAATCAGAAGCGATTTTCTTATAAGTATCCTGTTCTTCTATAAATTTTTGATAATCATAAAAGCGAACAGGATCTAGCATTTGCAAGCGATGAAAATGCGATTCCGGATCTAACTGCATTGGAGTTCCAGAAAGGAAAAGCACTCCCTTCGCTTTAGTAACCAACGTTTGAACAAGTTTAAATTCTTTGCAAACAAACCCATCTTCAAATAAAAGGTGATGAACTTCATCAACGATTAATAAATCCCAAGCAACCTTAAATAAATCTTCGCAAAGCGCAGGCGTAGCTAGCAAAAATTCAATTGTACAAATTGCATAATTTGTGGCTAAAAAAGGGTTTTCCTTCATGCTAACGGAAAACTGACCACTCATGGAAATATTTCCAGAATCTTCGCTGAGCGATTTCAAATAGTCTTTATCTACTAAAGTAAAGACTTGATTGAACCGATTCTTCATTTCCACCATCCACTGGTGTTTCAAACTTTCCGGAACAAGAATTAAAGTTCTATCAGCTCGATTTCTAGTGTGAAGCGTATGCCAAATCATTCCAGCTTCAATTGTTTTGCCTAAGCCTACTTCATCTGAAAGCATTAAGCGCGGCATTTCTGAAGAAGAACAGGCTCGAGAACAAAGATATAATTGATGAGCCAACATATCAATTCGAGGACCAATCATTCCACGAACTGGAGAAGAACGCCAAGCTGCCGCTATTTGTTGTGCTTTTTGCCGTAACTTAAATTCTTTCGTATTACAAACTTTGCTATCAGATAACGCTCTAAAATAATCTGATGGACGAAATTTTAAAACAGATTGTAATTCTGTTTCTTTTAGTTTTTTCCCACCTCGGCCATAATAAGTGAGAATTCCATTTTCTTCTTTAATTTCAACAACAGGAAAAGAAATATTTCCTTTTTCGTTTTTTACCATTTCCCCGATTTCTGCACGATAGCGTTGCAACGCAGCCTCTGAACGATAAATTCTTCGTTCTTTTACAGAAGGAAATTCAATAGTGATGTTTTTGAACTCGACTAAAGCGACTTTGCCAAGTCCTAAATCTAATTCAGCCTCACTGAAATAACGTTGGCCAACTACAAACTTTTTCATAGGAGCAAATTTAGTTTTTTCCTATTTTTTGACAAATTGAAAATAAGAAAATGCTTTCAAAATAGGCTTTCTTTTTTCTCTTTACTCTCACTTATTTTTAGAACTTTCTAAATTTAAAATTATATGAATTGGTATTATATTGATGAATCTGTAACTACAGGTGACCGCCGACAAGGTCCTTTTTCCAAAGAAGAAATTATAGAACGCGAAAACCGCGGAATGATTACCGCAGAAACACTCGTTTGGCACACAGGCAGAGAAAATTGGGAACCTTGGAAAAAGTTCCGTGAAGAACTCGACCAAGAAAAAGCAAATGAAATTATCCAGCAAACTTTAGAAGCTCTCATTCGAGCAAAACAAGTTCAAGTAGAAAAACCGCATTATGCTGGCTTTTGGATTCGAGCCTTTGCTTACACAATAGACATGTGCATTTTAACTGTTCTCGCTTCTATTACAATGATTATTCTAAGCAGCACTGGTTTGTTAGATACTGAAGCGGCAAATGCGTTCCTGGCGTTACCTCCTGAAGAATTAGCAAATGGCAACAAACTAATGGAAATTTTTGAAATCCGCGGAATGAAACTTTTCTTGTGGCTTTCTTCAGCCATTCAATTTCTGTATTTTTTCTTATTCAACTGGCGCTTGGATGCTACTCCAGGAAAATTAATTTTTAAGATTAAAATTATCAAAGCCGACGGAACAAGATTAGGAGCCAAAGGTTCTTTAATTCGATTCTTTTGTTCCACGCTTTCTTCTTTCTCATTTATTTATTTGTATGGTTTGGCTTACATTGTTGCTCTTGTTGATTCTGAAAAGCGCACGTTTCACGATTGGGTTGCAAAAACTCGAGTCGTTTATAAAGCCAATAAAAAATCGGAGAAGTAATTATGGATCAATTTCTTGTTCCGGCCGTTACGAAACCGCTAGATGGTGAAGTTGCAATCACTGGTGCAAAAAACGCCGTATTAGCAATTATGCCAGCTGCTCTTCTCGCTGATGGTATTTCTGAAATTTCAAATGTTCCGCATCTCAAAGACATGAAAACGATGTCTGATGTATTGAGAGTGATTGGTTGCAGAATAGACGGACAAAGTCATCAGTTACGTATTGATACTCGAGGAGCGAATCATCTTGAAGCACCTTATGAACTTGTAAAAACAATGCGTGCTAGTTTTTATGTGCTCGGTCCTCTTGTTGCAAGATTCGGACGTTGTCGAGTTTCTTTACCTGGAGGTTGTGCTTGGGGTCCACGCCCTATTGATTTACACCTAAAAGGATTAGAAGCACTTGGAGCTAAAATTAATATCACGCATGGTTATGTGGAAGCGACTTGCGAAGGAAAACTTAAAGGCGGAACTTTTCATTTTCCAATTTCTAGCGTAGGTGCAACAGTTAATGTTTTGCTTGCTGCTACTTTAGCTGAAGGCGAAAGTATTTTGCAAAATGCTGCTATTGAACCTGAAATTGATAACCTTGTTGATTATTTAATTTCCATGGGAGCTAAAATCCAAGGTCGTGGCACTCGCACTTTAGTTATACAAGGCGTTGAATCTTTGCAACCAGGAAAAGGCGTCACCATTGCAGACAGAATTGAAGCCGGCACATTCCTTTGTGGAGCTGTTATTACTCGCGGTCGTGTCAAAGTGACACAAATGATTCCTGAACACATTAGTGCAGTTCTTGATCTTTTTAGAGATATTGGCTGTGAAGTAACAACGGGCGATACTTGGGTTGAAGTCGATGCAAGAAACAAAACACTGAAACCTGTGAGCGCAGTAACACTTCCTTACCCAGGATTTCCTACAGACTTACAAGCTCCTCTTATGGCAACGCTTGCCTCTATTGAAGGAAATAGCTTACTTCAAGATACCATTTACCATGATAGATTCACGCACATCGCTGAATTAAAGCGTCTTGGGGCAGATATTCAACTGAACGGAAATACGGCCACTATTCTTGGCGGGAAACCACTAGAAGGTGCAGATGTTATGGCTTCCGATTTGCGAGCTAGCGCAGCTCTTGTTCTTGCGGGTTTGATTGCCGAAGGTGAAACAACTATCAGTCGTATTTATCATTTAGATCGCGGATATGAAAACTTTGAAAGTAAAATGGCTGCTCTTGGAGCAACCGTTAAAAGAATTCGTCCGCAAGCATTTGATTAATTTTCATTGCTCTAAAAATACTGGCGAACGCTTTAGGCGTTCGCCAGTATTTTTTTCATTCAGTATTTTTTTTCATTCAAGCAAATACTTTAAAAACGTAAAAAGTATTTGTATAAATTAAATAGAGACTACCAAATTTCCGATTTAAGTTCTCGACCCATCAATTCTCGAATAGAATCTTGCGCCGATTTTCCATTAAACAAAGATTCGTAAACCGCATTTACCAAAGGCATTTCTACTCCTGATTTTTCAGCAAGTGCTTTAGCACTACGACAAGTTGGAACGCCTTCTGCGATCATCTTCATTTCTTTTAAAATTTGTTCTAGAGATTCACCTTTACCAATGTGTTCTCCCACGTAGCGATTTCTACTATGTTCAGAAAGGCAAGTCACAATCAAATCCCCCATTCCAGCGAGGCCTGCAAAAGTATGAGGATTCGCGCCTAGGGCCATACCCAAACGACACATTTCTGCTTGTCCGCGGGTCAAAAGAGCGGCACGAGTATTATCCCCTGCTCCAAGACCATAGAGAACGCCACTAGCAATGGCAATCACATTCTTAACAGAACCACATATTTCAACTCCAACAATATCGTCGGAAGTATAAACACGCATATAAGAATTACTAAATACTTGTTGAACCGTTTTTGCGGAAACTTCACAAGGACAAGCAGCCACAATAGCCGTATAAATACGGCGAGAGACTTCTTCTGCGTGAGTTGGACCACTTAATGCAACCATTTTTTCTGGAGTGAGCCAAGATACATTAGAAAGTAAAACTTCACTCATTCGTTGCAAAGTAGATTCTAAAATACCTTTAGTCGCACTCACAACAATGGCAGAATCCTTAGCAACACACGAGCCAAGAGTTTTTGCAACTCCAAGCATAAATTGCGAAGGCACTACAAGCAAAATAATATCTGCATCAGCTACTACAGAAGACATATCTGTAGAATATGTAAATGATTCTGGAAAAATCACTCCGGGAAGTTTGTCTTTATATTCATGTTGCGTAGTCAATATTTCAACTTCTTCTTGGGAATGAGTCCAAAAAGCAACATTGTGACCATTATCATGCAACACCTGGCCAAGAGTTAAACCCCAACCACCTGTACCCAAAACAGCAACTTTCATAAGAGCATCTCCATTTTAAAATTCAACGTTTTACTTTTCGCTTGATTCATTTTCTTTTGTAGTCATAGCATCAAAAGACTCTTTTGATACTTTACGTTTTTTTCCAAAACCATTTTCCGTTCCATTCATCAATCTTTTGATATTTGCTTTATGCTTGTAAATAACAAAAACTGCTACAAGAATGGTAGTAATTAAAAGTCCTAAACTAATTTTTTCTGGAGGGAATGGAAGCTCAAAATACCCCATCGTAGAAAAGGTTGCAAGCGCTAAACACCCACCAATACTTCCTACAGAAACATATTTTGTAAGAGCAATTAAAAGAATCCAAACTCCAAAACTTGCAAGAGCAGTTATCGGACAAAGTGCTAGGAAAACGCCTAAAGCCGTTAAAACGCCTTTTCCCCCGCGGAAACCGGCAAAACAAGTAAAGCTATGACCAAGAATAGCCAAAAGCCCAGCAACCAAAGGAAGCCAATCATACGAAGGCTCAAACGCTGCAACCATTTTCATTGCAATAAAAGGCGCCAAAAAGCCTTTGCTTAAATCCACAAAGACCACCGGCAAAGCTGGCTTAAAACCTAAAACTCTAAAAACGTTTGTGAGCCCGGCGTTCTTGCTGCCGTAATGACGGATGTCTATTCCGCGTGTTATTTTTGCGACCCATACCGCTGTCGGAATGGAGCCCAGAAGATACGCTATTGGAAGACAAAGCAAACTGTTCAAGATCTTCATCCTTTCTTAAGGTTAATTTTTGATCAAAATTCAAACGAAGCGGCGCTCCAGCTAACTGAAATTCTTCATAAAAACGCTTCATCAAATATCGTTTATAAGATTCATCAACAAGTTCTGGAGTTCTTGTTTCTATTGAAATTACAGGCGGCTCCACCATCACTTGGCATGCTCTTTTCAAAACCACAGCACGAGATTGGCGACTAGGGTGGGGATTTTGCTGCATTAAATTAGAAAAGACTTCAGATAATCTTTCTCTACCAAGAACTCTACGACAATTTTCATAAACAGTACGAATTTCTTGAATCACACGGTGAAGCCTTTGACCTTCTTTCGCGCTAATCGAAAGAATTGGCACATATTCAAGAAGTGGTTCTCGTTCAAGAATATCTTTCACAATATGATCAAAAGATTTTTCCGTTTTATTTGGAAGAATATCCCACTTATTCAAAAGGATAATCAACCCCTTGCCTGCTTTGCGAATTTCGGTAATAATACGGAAATCTTGAACTTCTAAACCACGAGTTACATCTAATACTAACAAGGATAAATCAGAACGACGCACACTTTCAAGCGTTCGCATATTGCTAAAGTATTCAACTTCGTCTGAAACTTTTGCTTTTTTACGAAGCCCTGCTGTGTCAGTCACTACATATCGAACGCCGTTCACTTTAAATTCACAATCAATAGAATCACGGGTTGTTCCAGGAATATCAGAAACAACAGCTCTATCTTCTCCTAGCAGGCGATTTAGTAAAGTGCTTTTTCCTGCATTTGGACGACCAAGAATAGCAAAACGAATCGGGCGATCTTCTTGTTTTGTTGAGACACCGCCTTTTGGGAATAAGCCAACTACTTCATCTAGCAAAGAAAGACAAGCATAACCTGTTAAAGCACTAATTGAACGCGGAGCGCCAAGCCCAAGAGACAAAAATTCCCAAGCCTCGTTGCGATGTGCAATATCTTCACCTTTATTAGCCACCAAAATCACTTGTTTCTCAAGGCGCTTAACCATTTTAGCAAATTGAAGATCTAGTTCGGTGACACCCACACGAATATCAACCATAAACAAAACAACATCTGCATCTTCAACTGCAGCAAAAATTTGAGAACGAACACTTTCTGCTAGAACATCAATAGAATCATCTGGTAAAAAACCGCCAGTATCTACAAGTACAAATTCTCTATCTTTGTGTTTTGCAGTTTGATAATGCCTATCTCTGGTGACACCTTCTCGGTCGCTAACCACTGCGGCACGGCGGCTTAAAATCCTATTAAAAAGAGAGGATTTTCCTACGTTTGGGCGACCAACAATACATACTACTGGTAATTTCATCATACAAAATATAGCAACTTATCGTTTTTCTTTGTTATAGAATTTTGAGTCCGTTGTTTTTCATTTAATTTATTGAAAAAAAAATGTTCCTTTTTACGGAACATTTTCATAGCGCGTATGGGACTCGAACCCATGTTACCGGCGTGAGAGGCCAGCGTCCTAGACCACTAGACGAACGCGCCGCGATATTTTAATCTTTATAGTATAAATCTAGGTTATTCGTTACATCTGCTGAAGCTTCAAGGTTTTGAACATAATCAGAAACAATTGTAGATGCTTGGAAACGGTAAGCATTCTGCAATTCTTCGCTAACTGCTGTATTCAATGCTTCTTCAGAAGGTTCGCGAACAGCGTTGATTTTAACCATTACAGCTCCTGTTTCTGTAGCAACAGGAGAACCCCATTCACCTACTTTCTGTTCCTTTACAATTTTTGAAAGAAGCGAGGAACCATAACCAATTCCAGCCACATAGCCATCTACAGAAGAAACGACATTTTCACATTTCACTTTTTCAATAGTAGGCAAAACAGAATCTGTAGCATTCCATGCTTGAACATTAGAAGCAACTGTTGCTAAATATTCTTTTGCTTTTTCAGCAGAAGCTTTAGCTGCTAAAGTATTGCGAATTTGTTCGAAGTACGGACCAATTTGACGTTTTCCCGCAACAAGACTATCCTTTTTGAATGCCAAAACAGCGAATTTTTTGTTCTTTAATACAGAAGAGTAAGCGCCTTGAGGTTCTGGACTATTTTCATTAGCGAATAAGAACGAAGAAAATCCTTGCAAATACCCAAGTTCTTGAATATTTCCTTGACGAGCAATCCAAGCACTTTCCTTAACTTCAATGTTCTTTTCTTTTGCAGCTTCTGCAAAAGATTTACCAGCTTCTGCAGCAGACTTTATAGAAGCAAGCAAGCCAGAAAGACTATCTTCTGTTTGAGAAGAAGGTGTAACCGTAATCAAAATATGAGCTGCCTTCACAGATTCATTTCTGGTAGAATCAACTTTCTTGCCATGAGATTGAATGATGTGATAACCAAACTTAGTACGAACAGGTTGTGAAATCGCGCCAGAATCAAGAGCAAAAGCAACATCTTCAAATTCTTTTACCCAAACACCACGATTTGTATAATCTCCAAGCATACCGCCTTGTTCTGCACTACCTGGATCTTCAGAAGACAAACGTGCCAAATCAACAAATGTTGCAGAAGAATCCATCAACTGATTGTAAAGAGTCATAGCGTAATCGCGAATATTTTCGTCGTCTTTTGTTGATGGCTGAAGAGCAATCTGAGCATATTCAACACGCATCATATCTTCTGTTACATAGAAACTATCCGGGTTTGCATTAAAATATTCAATGACAGCCGAAGAATCTATAGAAGAAGGAGACACAGCAAAATCGGCAGAAGCAACATGAGCTACTTGCATGTCTAGTTCGCGCAAACGACGTTCTGCGGAAAAACGAGCATCAAGCGTTGTTGGGTGAACTCCTGCTGCAACGAAAGCTTGCAATTGTTTCATTGGAATGGTGCTATTTTTCATTTCCTGTTCATAGCGCATCATTCCGGCCCATTCATAAGCTTCTGGAGAATTGAGCCATTGTTCGTAATCGGCTTGGGTAAAGTTTGTATCTACTAAAAACTTTGGTAAAGAGCCAATAAACAACTGCATTCTCTGATTCGCTTCTTCTGCACTAGCGGCGTTAGATTGAATCATGTAAAGGCGTTGTTGAGCTTCTTGGCCTACAATATTACGAACCACGTTCATATTACGGAGCAATTCATCTTTCATTTCTGCTACAGAAGCCCCAAGTTCGTTTTCACGAACCTTTTCTTCTAGCACATACTGACGAACAAAAGAACGGAATACATCTGCACGTAAAGCCGCATATTGTTCATCTTCAAAAGTCTGCCCGCGTTGATTTTCTGTAATGGACTTGACTCTAGCATCAAATTCTTCTGGAGCGATTGTACGGCCATTCACCTCACCTAATGGGAAGCGAACAGTTTGATCTGGGATATTGTCCATCGCCAAAAGTCCGACACCAATACCGACGGCTGAAATAGCGATAATCCACTTTGCTTTTTCGTTAATCCATGTAAGCATTTAGAAAATACTCCGTTAAATTTGGAGGCAAATATAGTATTTTTTTTCTATTTATGTAGTTCCAGACACTTCTGGAGGTTCTTTTGTACGATATTCTTATTCTCGGTGCCGGCATTTCCGGTCTTTCTGCCGCAATCTACGCCGCAGAACATGGTCATTCTGTTTTAATTTTAACGAAAGGCGCAAAACCCGATGGTTCTTCAAACTATGCTCAAGGGGGAATCGCGGCCGTTACTTCAAAAAAAGACTCTTTTGATTTGCACATTGCAGACACTTCAGAGGCTGGAGCCGGGCTTTGCAAAAAGAAACCAGTAGAAATTTTAACGAAAAGCGGACCTTCTACAATTAACCAGTTACTCGAATGGGGCGTTCAATTTACTCCTGCAGCAAAAAACGATGAAAACTTACGATTTGATCTTCATCTTGAAGGTGGACATTCTCATAAGCGTATATTACATGCAGCCGATTTAACTGGAAAAGAAATGATGCGAGCTTTGCTTGCTAGATTAAAAAAGACAAAAGGTATTGATTACCTTGAAAACGCCTTTGTTTATGATTTAATTTGTAATTCAAAAAAAGAATGTATCGGAGCCAAAGTTGTACTTCAAAAAACCGGCGAGGTAAAATCCATTTTTGCTAAAGCTACCATTTTAGCTACTGGTGGAGCTGGTAGAATTTGGAGATACACTGTTTGCCCACAAGATAGTACTGGCGATGGTATTGCGATTGCAGCTAGAGCTGGCGCGGCCCTTCAAGATCTTGAATTTATGCAATTTCACCCAACCTCTTTGTACGCTCCCAAATTAAAGAAGCCTTTCCTCATTTCAGAAGCAGTTCGTGGGTTTGGTGCTATTTTAAAAAATAAAAAAGGCGAAGAATTCATGGATAAAGTTCACCCATTGCGTTCTTTAGCTCCAAGAGACATTGTGACTCGGGCTATCCAACGAGAAATGGAAAAGCAAAACGAACCTTGCATGTTCTTAGACCTTTCAGCACACACTCCTAAAGACATAAAATCTCACTTTCCAAACATTTACGCAAAGTGTTTAGAAGTTGGCGTTGACATGACAAAAGAATGGATTCCTGTAGTGCCTGCGGCTCACTATATGTGCGGCGGCGTACTTGTAGATACTCATTCTCGTTCAGAAATAAAAAATCTTTATGCTTGTGGTGAAGTGGCGGCGACAGGCGTTCATGGAGCAAACCGACTTGCTTCTAATTCGTTACTTGAAAGCGTTGTTTTTGCTCTCAGAGCTATTGAAAATATTGAAAAAAGTGGTTGCTTAAAAACAACTCCAAAAATTCAAAAAATAAAACAAGAATTCGTTTCAATCAAAGGCGGAAACGAATGGAAAAAGAAACGTTCTGATTTACAAAAAATGATGTGGACTCACTGTAGCATTGTTCGAACAGAAAGTGGCTTACAGAAAGGGCTTGAACTTGTTCGTAAAGAAGAAAAAAACATGCAAAAAGCAATGAAAAATAAGAATGAAATTTCTTTAGCGTTGCTTGAATTTAGAAACGCCGTTCAAACTTCACGACTCATTCTTGAAAGTGCTTTAATGAGAAAAGAATCAAGAGGTTTACATTACATTTTAGATTACCCTAAACAGGAAAAAAATCCAAAACACCATACTATTTATTTGTAAAATTTTTACTTGTTCTTTTCTATTCATTTAACAAGTTTCATTGTGAATATCTGTATTCGCGATAAATGTTCGCGACAATCTCATTTCTCAGGTTGAGCAATAAATGCAGTGTGTTTAGGTTATGTTCTTATTGAATTCCGGAATAGTCTATATTCCTAAAAATCAAAAAAGTGACCCACCGGCTGATGTACCCCAAAAAGTTGGACAATTTAAAGTTAGGATAAAATTGAGTTATGAGTCCGGTACTCCACCGGGCTCATTCCTTTTAGGCGCAGTTTTATCCAGTCATTGTTGTAATATTCAATATATTTCCTCAGTTCCTGTTTAAAGTGGTCCATATTGTTGAATGTATTTGGATAGAGCAACTCAGATTTCATTATTCCGAAGAAGTTCTCCATCATGGCGTTATCTAAGCAGTTACCCT
>JAGAKE010000037.1 GCA_017625775.1 Fibrobacteraceae bacterium | reverse complement strand
GTAGTTTATGTTCATAGGTTTGTTAGATTTAGTGTAATTGTTGGGCAGGATGTTTCCTGCCCTTTTTTGATGGCCATCAAGACGTAATACATGCTCGAGCAACGCAGCAGCGCACACCAAATTTTTGTTAACGCAGATTTTCAGCCCCCACCTATTATACGCGCGAGGAATGTCACGTCTTAAAAAACCCAAAAAATTCATGAATTGTAATACAACGTATTCCAAAAACCACTATCTTTGCGATGTCGTAGGATAAGTGGCAACGCAGAGGTGCGACCACCGAACGTAACGACAACGCCATCGGCATGAGGTGGGGAGAGTGACGTGATAGTACCTCCCCACTTTTCTATTTATCATAAATGCACAGAGATTTATTTCTAATTTGCATATTGCGTATTATCGAAACATTAAACAAACAACTATGGAAGCAAAGAAATTAATTTCGGTCAGAATTGACCAAGAAACACTGGAACTGATAGACAAGTTCCTTAAGCATCGGAGTTACTACACGCGTTCAGCAGTCATGGCCAATTTGCTAAACGTAGTCATGAAATGTGCTGCCGATGAAACACTCTGGCAGATGATGACCACCAGTTTCCCCTTCGAAAAGGGATGTACAGTTAGATTCGAAGTCGACAAAGAAGTCATGGTCAGTCGTGCAAAGCAGACAGCCGACAAAATTTAATATTATATTATATAATAATATTAACTTTGCCGAAACAAACAAATTTTCCACTAAAAAATACAACTTATGAACACAACGAAAACTTATGAACCAACGAAGTGTATGAACACGGAATGTGCATTCCCTACCTTGACTTGTGCAGGATGTTACAGCAACAAAACAATAAAGGGCAAGGCTGCCCTGATAGTTAAACATGCCAAATCCAGGTACCAATGGGTACGTAGTCTAAGACTGGTTAAACTCTGATAGTATGAAGTCAGCATACCTCATGATTGTGGCCGAGAAAGAAATCTTGGCAACAAGCCCCTTTTATAAGGTGTATGTAGGCACAAGCGCAAGCGACCAACGTGACCTGCAATACTTGCAGAACTATTGTGTCCGGCACAACTACTATTTTGAAAAGTATAGCCTAGTGGTGTCGACATTCCTGGTTAACATTGCCAATTCGCTCAACGTACCTATGGTGGAACTCAATGTGCAATCCATCAACGTGCATCAAATGGTCATGACCATCAAGCGTCAACGCTCCATCCCTGATAGCCATGTCATTTCCTCTCATTCCCTCATTGTCCGGGAAAAATTCTCTCCCGACCGCTATTTTTCCCTCAAACTGCGTGTAATACATCATGCCGAAGCGGAAACACGTATTAAACCTAAAGCCAAGAGAAAAAGGACACAAGGCAGAAAACAACTTACGAAAGATGCGTCATCAGCCGATGCCAAATCCCTATAACCTATTTATTCACAATTTAATTTCACAACATTATGTTACAAGCAACAGCAATTGGCCACATTGGTGGCGATGCCGAGGTAAAAAGCACCAACGGCAAAGAGTTTACAACATTCCGTATCGCACACACCGACAAATGGACGGATGAAAGCGGGCAGGAACACACCAACACACAATGGATAGACTGCACGATGAACGGCAAACCTGCAGTCCTTGAATGGCTGAAGAAGGGTCAAATGGTGTGTGTCATGGGTAATTTATCCACGCGTATCTATTCGTCAGCTAAAGACAGATGCATGAAAGCGGGT
>JAGAKE010000036.1 GCA_017625775.1 Fibrobacteraceae bacterium | reverse complement strand
TGGAGCATAGTAAGTTTCATTTATTTTGCAAGCATTTCCTTCGTAAACATATTCACTTGAAGAACTAATTATTATAGCTGATGAAGAACTAGTTTCGTAATAAATAGAATCTACAGAAGCACTGCTGTAATGAATGTCGCAAGCCCCTTCGATACAATAACAGTTTTCGAAAATTTTATTTAAAAAGAAAGAATCATCACCTTTATTTTCTTTGCATTCTAAATGTAATTGAGAAAGAGAGTTTTCCGCTGATTCTAAACTAGCATAACAAGGGCAGGAAAAACTTGATGAACTTGGAGTAATTTGTTGAAAAGAAGAACTTGTTTGAGCTAGCACTGAGCTTGCTAGTACAAATAAAGTAATAATTGTGATTTTTAATTTATTCATAAAAGAGTGGAAAATCTGTTAAGAAAAATATAAGCAAACGTTTGTTGCAAGTCAATAAAGATTTTGTAAAAATCGTTAAGCAAGGGCTGCAAAAAAACAATCTTGTTTTTTTATAAAACCTAAAAAAAATCCTCTTCTGAAATTTTGAAAAATTTTGCTCTTTGCTTGCAAATACGAATCTTCTATGTTCGTAAAAAAATGAAGGAGAATTTTTATGACACAAACTCAACAAAATACTCTTTGGCAGGTAATAAAAATTACTTGCGCCGCTGCTATTGGTGGCTTTTTATTCGGGTTTGATTCGGCGGTAATCAACGGAACAACGCTTGCTTTGAAAGCATCGTTTAATGCGTCGGACGCTAGTCTCGGCGCTGCGGTTTCTGTTGCCTTGCTTAGCGCCGCGGCAGGCGCCTACTTCGCTGGGCGCCTGGCCGATAAATTCGGCCGCGTCCGTTGCATGCTTTTAGCGAGTTTCCTGTTTCTGATTAGCGCCATAGGTTCTGGAACGCCTTTTGGCATTCCGGATTTTATTTTTTGGCGCGCCGTAGGCGGGGCGGCCATTGGTATTGCAAG
Organism: Fibrobacteraceae bacterium; assembly: GCA_017625775.1. Classification (GTDB taxonomy): domain Bacteria; phylum Fibrobacterota; class Fibrobacteria; order Fibrobacterales; family Fibrobacteraceae; genus UBA1765. The sequence continues at coordinate 9,907 of JAGAKE010000036.1, read as the reverse complement.
CATTATAGCTCCCATATACATTGCAGAAACGGCTCCAGCTCATTTGCGTGGGCGTTTAGGTTCTATGCAACAGTTTGCGATTGTAATAGGAATTTTTGCCGCGTTACTTTCAAATTGGTTAGTCGTTCGCTTAGCAATGAGTTTAGATGTAAATACTAGTTTGTATATGATTCCAGAAGCAACTCTACAAAAAAATGGTGGATTTGCAAACGCTGAAATTCTCTGGGGAACAAAAGCTTGGCAGTGGATGTTTTGGCTAGAAGCAATTCCTGCGCTATTGTATGGAATATTTGCTCTACGCCTTCCTGAATCGCCAAGATATCTAGTTTCTCAAGGGCGCTTAAGTGAAGCTCAAGAAGTGCTAACAAAAATATCTCCAGAACACATGGATGATGAAATGGAAGCCATTTCTGAAACATTTAAAAATACTACGCCTGCAAAACTTTCTGATTTATTTGAAACACTTGCAAATGGAACGCGTCGCGTCGCGCCAATAATTTGGGCTGGGCTTGGTATTGCCATTTTCCAGCAGTTGGTTGGAATCAATGTGATTTTCTATTACGGAAACATGCTATGGCAAAGCGTTGGTTTTACTGAAAACGATTCAATGCTTTTAAATGTGCTTTCTAGTGTAATCAATATCAGTATGACTATTGTGGCTATTCTTTTGATTGACAAAATTGGCAGAAAACCGCTTTTAGTTATAGGTAGCGTAGGCATGACGTTCTCATTAGCTCTATTGACTTATTGTTTCTTAACTGCGGGAGTCGATCAAAATGGAAACATGGCGCTCTTAGGATTTTCTGGTCCGCTTTCCGTGCTTGGGGCAAACATGTTTATCGTATTCTTTGCAATGACTTGGGGACCTGTCATGTGGGTAATGCTTGGAGAAATGTTTAATAACCGAATTCGCGCTGTTGCGATTGCAGTTTGTGGGCTTGCACAATGGCTTGCTAATTTCTTAGTGACATTTACATTCCCGATTCTTTCAGGTTCTGTTGGTCCAGGATTTACTTATGCACTTTACACATTCTTTGCGTTTACGAGTATTTTCTTTGTCTTGAAATTTATAAAAGAAACGAAGCAAAAATCGTTAGAAGAAATGTAGGCAAAATATCGCTAAAAATTCCCGAGGCTTTCGCCTCGGGAATTTTGCTTAGGGAATTTTGTTTAAATAACCAGTTGAGAATTTTTACCGCTAATGCAACTATTGTAAGATAACCTGAAAGGAATTATTTCCCTAGTTTTTTTACACACATGATTTGAGAAAAAAGTAAAGTAATGAGATTTGCTCAAATTCTCAAAAAAAAACAAAAATCAGGTTGCTAAAATCGCTAAATTTTGTGCGGTGTTTGTATTGACACCTGAACAAAAAGGCACTATATTTGAAAATGGGGGTTACGGTCTGAGTAGATAGGTTCGCCCTATATATACAAGAGTAAAGAAGTTTTAGGAGATATTATGGCGTTTATACATTTACAAACTCATTCGGAATTTTCAATTCTAAGAGCGCCTTGCCGCGCAAAAGATTTAATTAAAAAAGCTCTTTCAGAGGGCCAGGAAGCGCTTGCTTTAACAGACCATGGGAATATGTTTGGTATCCTTGGATTTTACATGGATGCGTTAGAAATAAATAAGGAAAGAAAAAAAGAAGGTCTTCCTCCGTTTAATGCAATTATTGGTTGCCATATTTATGTAGATCATCCGGCTGCCGACCGAAAAGACGAAACCACTTATCAACGTTTAACACTTCTTGCAGAAAATACAGAAGGCTATTACAACTTATTACGAATTGTTAGTGATTGTTACATTGAAGAAAAAAATTGGAAAGAAATTCCTGGCGTGTCTTTGCAAAGTTTGCAAGATTATTCTAAGGGTTTGATTGCTCTAGCAGGCGATTATTTTAGTCGTTTTGGTTCAGATGTAATTGCTGGTCGTGAAAAAGCAGCAAAGGATTATTTAGATTTTTTAAGAAGCATTTACGACAATGAACATTTGTATCTCACTCTTCAAAGTCAAGGATTGTCAGAACAAAATAAATTAAACTTGTTTATTGAAAAATACGCCGCAGAAAATGGGCTTGAATTAGTGGCAACAAACAATGTTCACTATGAAAAAAAATCAGATTCAAACGCTCATAAAATTATGCGTTGCATCGGTTTGGCAGAAAAGATAAATGAATTCAAAGATCCGCTCTATCCAACAGATCAATTTTATTTTAAAACAGAAATGGAAATGCGAGCGCAGTTTCCAAATCATCCTGAAGCGATAGACAATACTGCAAAAATTGCTGAACGTTGCCATGTAAGTATTCGAACAAATTGTGGTGATGAATTTTGGCCGAAATTTACGATTACAGAGGAATTTCGAAATTCCGACGAATACAAAGAAATTAAAAATGCAATGGCAAGCGAATATCAAATAGAATGTGACGCAGCCATTCAAAAGAAACTTGAAAAGTATTGCCAAGAAAATTCTGTTGAACAAGAATCTATTTCAGCAGAAATTAAAGAAGAATTGAAAAAAGACGCTCTCAAGGGCATTCGAGAAGGAACGGATTCTGATATCTATTTGATCTCTTTATGTAATCAACGGCTTCAAAGTCGCTATCCAGAAGAAAATATTCATTATCCAAACGGAGATACCGAGGTTGCCAAAAGACTTCGTACAGAAATAAATTGTATCCGAAATATGAGTGTTGCAGGTTACTTGCTCATTGTTTGGGATTTTATTAACTGGTCTCGAAAAAATGATATCCCTGTAGGGCCTGGGCGTGGTTCTGCTGCTGGCTCTATTGTAACTTACATTATTGGAATTACAGACATTGACCCACTGCGATTTGGTTTGCTCTTTGAACGTTTTTTAAATCCAGAACGTGTGAGCATGCCGGATATTGATACTGATATTTCTGATAGAGATAGAGGTCGTGTGATTCAGTATGTAACCGACCATTACGGCGCTCAGTGCGTAAGCCAAATTGTGACTTACGGCGCTTTAAAAATGAAACAAGTGATAAATGATGTAGGGCGTGTTTTAAATATTCCACTCCAAGAAGTAAAAGAAATCAACAAGTTGCTTCCAAAAGATCCAAAAGCAACGTTAAGTTCTGCTTGGTCGGGAATCATCAAAAAAGAAAAAATAAAGGATTATTCTCCAGAACGATTAAAAGCATTAATTGAAAGTCGTGCTATTTATAAGGAACTTTGGGATTATTCTTCTCAACTTGAAAATTTGGCAAGGCAAACAGGAGTCCACGCCGCAGCAGTTGTTATTGCTCCTGTTGAAATGTATAAGTTAGCTCCAATCTTTCGTGCTACTCCAACGGATACTCCGGTGGTTATGTACGACAAGCATTACGCAGAAGATATTGGCCTTTTAAAAATGGACTTTCTTGGCTTAATTACTTTGTCATTAATTCAGGATACTTTAGCGTTAATCAAAAAAAATCACGGCTTTGATTTAGATATTGGAAAAATTCCTTTAGATGATACCGAAACATTCGGATTGTTTAGTAAGGGATTAACAGTAGGCGTGTTCCAATTTGAATCGCCGGGAATGCGAAAATATTTGTGTGAATTAAAACCAGACTGCATTGAAGATTTGATAGCAATGAACGCCTTGTATCGACCTGGACCGATTGGAGAAATTCCTCGATTTATTAATTGTAAAAACGGAATAGAGCCTATCGATTGTTATCATGAAGATCTTGAACCTATTTTGAAAGAGACGTATGGTGTAATTGTTTACCAAGAACAGGTAATGAAACTTGCCCAAATTTTAGGCGGTTATTCGCTTGGCGGCGCTGACAACATTCGCCGTATTATGGCAAAGAAAATTCCAGAAAAAATGGCGAAATTAGAGCCTGAATTTTTTGAAAAGTGTCTTTCTCGCGGTTACGACAAGGCGATTATTCAAAAAATTTGGGAAGCGGTTCTCCCATTCTGTGGTTACGCCTTTAACAAAAGTCACGCTGCGGCCTATAGTTATGTGGCTTATCAAACGGCGTACTTAAAAACGCATTACGGGCCAGAATATATGGCAGCTGCAATGTCTGCTGAAATTTCAAAAGTAGATCGAATCGTTGTGCTTTTACAAGAATCAAAAAAGTTAAACATAAAAACTTTGCCTCCTTGTATAAATCGTTCAGAAGCTCGTTTTTCTGTAGATAAAAATTCTTGTATCTTGTTTGGCTTAGCAGGAATAAAAAATGTGGGCTTAGAAGTTGTGGAAGACGTTGTTCGTGAACGAAAAAAGAATGGCCCTTACAAAAGCATTTTTGACTTATGCAAGCGCGTTTTGGATTATCAATCAAAAGCATTAGAAAAACGCCCTCCATTAAGCAAGAAAATATTAGAAAGTCTTATCTTTGCTGGCGCTCTTGATAATTTGCCAAACTCTTCAAGAGAAAATTTATTTGCTTCAGTCGATAAAGCTTTAAGCATTGCTTCAAGCCATCAAGATGATAAAATCAAAGGGCAAATTTCACTTTTTGATGTGATGGAAGATTCTGTTGAAAAGAATGAAATGGAAGTTTTAGAAGAAGCATCTCCTTGGCCATTTATGGAAAAATTAGAAAAGGAAAAAGATGTAATCGGTTGTTATTTGTCAGATCATCCGCTTGAAGAATATAGACCTGAATTAATAGGCTTTGCTTCTTGTACTTTAGCTCCTGATGAATTAAAAGCAAATTACGACAGGGAAGTTAGTGTTGGTGGCGTGGTGCTGTACTCGCGAGCCGTGGAAACGAATCGAGGAAAAGTAATAGGTTTTTCATGCATTCAGGATTTTCACGGAGAACTAGAATTATTTTTTAAACCGGAAATTTTTGAAAAATATCGTAATCTATTTTCTCAAAATGATAGAGTCTTGGTGCATGGCGATTTAAAATTTAATGAACGTACTGGTGCTCCAAATTTGGAAGTGAAATCTATAGAACAATTAGAAGATTTAAAATCTCGGATTCGTTATATTCATCTTTCGTTCTCTTCGGGGCTACTTACTCAAGAAAGAATCGAAAAATTAAAAGATTTGTTAGAAATGCATGCTCCTTTCCCAGGCGAAAAAGGTTGCCAAATTCTTTTCCATGTGGAAACAAAATCTTTGAATGAACATGCCATTTTGTTGAAAGATATTGAAGTGGAGTATAATCGCGAATTACTATTACAGCTTCAACGGGAATTTTTAGTTTCAAATATTTGGGTTTCTGCAAAGCCTTAATGTGAATTTATGAAACCTTTTGTATTCATTTGCGCGGGCGAAGATTCTGGAGATATTCTGGGCGAATTTGTCGTTCGTGCTGTGCGTGAATACGGGTTTGAAGCATTTGGTGTGGGCGGGCATCGAATGGAACAAGCTGGGCTTCATACTATTGAACATTTTGAAAATTTTCCGGTATCCGGTTTTTTGGATGTTTTACAGAAATTATCTTTTTTTCGCCAATTTATTCGTAAAGCTGAGCGGCAATTAGCTAATCCGGATTGCTGCGCATTTTTTGCCATTGATTACCCTGGCTTAAATTTAAAACTAGTGAAGTTAGCCAAAAAATATGGGAAACCCGTTTGTTATTTAGCACCACCTCAGATTTTTGCTTGGAAAAAAAATCGGGCAAAATTTTTAAAGAATACATATACTTGTGCGTTTTTCCCGTTTGAATCAAAAGCGTATGCCGAACAAGGAATTTTTGTAAACTTAGTAGCTCATCCATTTTTTGAAAGTTCTAAAAATGTTCGTTCAGAAATTTCAACAAGAGAAAAGATTTATTTTTTGCCAGGAAGCCGAGAACGCGTTTTGTTTCGTAATTTACCCTTGTATATTGAAGCCGCGAATCACTTATCTTCTTTCGGTAATCCGGTTTTCGTTGCTTCTCGAAAAACAATGTACAATCACTTAAAAGAAAAATTGCCATCAAATATTTCTGTTGAATTAATGCCAGAAGATTTAGAGGAACGAGCAATTTTTTTATCCAAGGCTAAACTTGTTATTGGAAACCCAGGGACTGCTTTATTAGAAGCCTCTTTGCGAGGCGTTCCTATTGTAGCTTTAATTCGTCCGGATTTTTTAACTTTTGCTCTTGGAAAAATTTTCTTAAAAATCAGGATTTTGTCATTGCCCAATCTTTTGCTCAAGAAAAAGGTGTTTCCAGAAATAGTGGCATTTCCATTCCAAAAGAGTTCCTCTTTGCTTTCCGAATTGCATAGAAGTGTGAAATTACTCTTTGAAGAATCCTCGTCAATAAAATTGGCCTTAGAAAAACTGCCAAAAACTTTAGAAGGAAACCGCTCTATTCAAGAATCAGTTTTTGAATTTCTTTTGAAGTTCGTCAAGCGATAATCGCATTAAAGTTGGTTTTCCGAATGGTGAAATTTCAGGTTCTTCCGTTTGCAATAACTGTGTGAGTAATTGAGCCATTTCTTCTTGCTTTAAAACTTCACCTGTTTGAATTGCATTTGTTTTTGCCCAAGTTTTAGCAAGAGTTTCTGTAATAGGGTCATTTTCTGAAGGAACCGTTTGGAAAAGAGATTCTAAAATTTCGCGGATAGCCGGAATCGCTTTTTTTAAACTCAAATCTACCGGAATTGCTCGTAATTGATAAGAATTTCCACCAAAAGGTTCTAAATCAAATCCGAGTTGGTTTAATTCTCGTTTGGAGCGCTCAAGCATTAAAATTTCTGTCTTTGAAAATTCAATTAGTTCAGGAAAAAGAAGTTCTTGAGAATCTAAATGTGTTTTATTGTGCAAGGAACGCAGTGCTTTTTCGTATAAAATTCGGGCGTGCGCTGCATATTGATGAATTAAAAGTAATCCATTTGAATCTTCGCAAGCAATATAAGTGTTTCCAATTTGAATAAATGCCGGCGGAATAATTGCCGGTTCCTCTTTTGGTTTAGGCTCATCTTGCTTAGGTTTTAAAGGAATAAATTCTTCTTCTTGAGCAAATAAATCTAAAGGAACAGAATAATTCGGTTTTGATTTTTCTTCTAAAATAAATGAAGAATTGAATGAATTTGTTTGTAAATTACTTTCTGGAATATTCCAAATAGAGCTTGTTTTTATTGGTTCATCTTGAATAGGCGGTTCGCCTGAATTTTCAATAGGTGTTGGCGATACGATTTGAAGAGTGGGGCGTTCTTCGGAAAGAACTTCTTCTTCTCGCAATGCTTTTTTTACCGCATGCCGAACAGCAAGAAATACTTTTTGTTCATCTGCAAATCGAACTTCTCTTTTTGCTGGGTGAACGTTTACATCGAAATCTTCATCGGGCAGTTCTAAGAAAAGTACACAAGTTGGGCAGCCTTTAGCATAAGGGTCATACGCTTGGATAATGGCTTTGTGAATCATTGAGTTCCAAATAGGGCGGTTCTGGAGATACAGGTATTGGTGTGTTCTTTTCTTGAGAGCCTCATCTGGTGGCGAAATAAAACCTTTTACTCGAATTCCATTTTCAAGGTGATCTAGTGGAATCATTTTTCGTGCAAGTCCAGCTCCAAGTGCTTCAGCAATTCGTCCGCGTAAATCTTCAGCAGTTCCAAGAAAAACATCTCTTTCTCCGACTCTGTATTCAAAACGAATTTCTGGGTGAGCAATAGCAAGTCGAGTGATGCAGTCTAAAATTTTACTTCCTTCATAAGAAGAAGATTTTAAAAAATTTCGACGAACTGGTGTGTTGAAAAAAAGGTCTTCAACTAAGAATGTAGTTCCTGCAGGAGCACTTACACATTGAATAGGCTCTGGTTTATTCCCGTTGATTTTGATTTGATAAGCTTCTGCATTTCCCTGTTTACGAGTGGTGATTGTCATTTTGGAAATGGAAGCAATGGAAGCAATCGCTTCGCCGCGAAACCCGTTTGTTTTTAAGCGAAATAAATCGCTTGCCGAGTGAAGTTTTGAAGTCGTGTGGCGCAAGTAACACAAGGAAAGGTCTTCTTTAGACATTCCTTCGCCGTCGTCAGTAATTCGAATGAGGGCTTTTCCGCCATCTTCAATTTGTACACGAATCCTTTTTGCCTGCGCATCAATGGCGTTTTCAACCATCTCTTTTACTGCAGAAGCTGGGTTCTCAATCACCTCGCCAGCAGCAATTTTATTGATGATTTCGTCGGATAATTCCCTGATTTTGCCTTGTACGACTTGGTTTTCTTGCTTCTCCATACCTAAAATATAGACAATTTGCCTCTTATTGATATTTTTGCTATATTCTATGCAGTTTTTGGAAAGGTTATATATGGTTAGTAACATATTATTACGAATGGTGCATATTGAAATGCTTTCGGCATTTCAAACAAATGAAGTTTTAGATTTTGTTCGCTCCTTTAACAAATTTGAATTCTCTGAATGGGATCAGATTTGGTTTGAAGAAGGTTCAGTTCCTCTCTTTATGCATCGCTCATGGGTCGATGGCTTAGTACAATGGCTTTATTCTCGCGGCATTTCTCCAAATCAGTTCCTCAAAAATATGATGGAGCATTTTGAAAAATCTGAAGCGATTCCTTCTAGACCATTGCTCCGTTCTTATTTACCGTATGTTTCTCAATTTTATGCCACTAAAGATGCTCGCCGTTTGTGTTTAGAGTGCTTGCCACTTCGTCAAAGCTTCTTAAATCATGCTCGTTTAATTTCTGGAAAAGAAACTAAAACTGAACGCACTGATTTTGTAATTATGTCTTGTAAAGACGAAGAATGTTTAGCAACTAATTATATGCCATGGATTAACATGGTGATTCGCTATTCTCCGATTTTCTTGAATTTACCTGCTTACGAAAACGTTCAGTTGTGCGCATCACAAAATTCTGCGATGATGTCGTTGGATGGTCGTGCCATTGCCGATATAAATTCAGAGAAGAAAATCACGGTGAATGGTGAAGTAGTTGGTAAAATTGTAAAGTTTAACGAATGTCTTGAACGTTATGGAATTCCTTGGGAAAATCCGTACGAAAAAGAATTAGAATGTGTGCATATTGAAAAAGACGTTCTTGATTCAAAAACAGGAAATATTTTGTTGCACAAAGATTGTTATTACGGAACGCCAGCAAACGTTACTAAGGTGAACTACAAAACAGGAATCACTATTCAAGATCCGTTTGCAAAATTAATGGCTTCTGTTGTGCGTCAAGAATTTGATGTTTGGAAACCAATTCAAAAGGCTCATGAAAATCTTCTTGGTGCTTTGAATGATTCTGTAACAGTTATTTACTACAATAGCGATGATTCTATTGCAGTTAATAGCAAACATTTGATGCGTAATGTTCCGGCTCGAATTTTGCGTAAAATTTTGCGTGAATATTCTCAAACTGGCCGTGAAGAATATGAAAACAGAGAATTTAAGCGCGATGCTGATATTTGTATGGATCCGCTCCGTCCTAATTTCGAAAGCCGCTTGAATCGTGTTGTTACGCATCTTGAAAAAGTTTCGAATTTCTTTGAAATTGATAGGCATCGTCGTGGCGGATTCCGCTTTGTGCCGAAATGCCAGATTAATTTTAAAGAAGAGTAGTGCTTTGAAAGAAAAAAATAGTTTATCTAATCTTGATTTTCTTGAAAAAGTAAACTATTTTAATGTTTAAGGGCGAAAGGTAAATCCTGAAACAACTCTATCATTGCTCCCCTCCTGGTAAGTTCTAGGTTCTGTAGCCCTCTTTTTTTACTCCACTATGGTGGAGTTTTTTTTTGTCTTTGAAAAATGAAATGCTTTTAATGATTCCTTTGGTTTGATGGCTTTGTAAGTGTCTTTTATGAAAATGCTTGGACGGGGCGTTGCGGGGTGTCCCGCAGTGATGTGAACCCCGAAAGTTGGACACAACTTTCGAGGAACATATGACATTTAATCGTAAAAAATGGGAATTGGTCACAAAATTATACAAAGAAGGTCTGAAGGTTGCTGAAATATGCCGACTCACAAGATTTGACAGGC